>CAYNYH010000072.1:0-12035 GCA_964401425.1 uncultured Gallionella sp.
CGGAGGTTAAACGCAGTGGCCGTAGCCAATACCGCGCAACGCCGCAGACGCCCTCCGCAGCAATTTTTAAGGCGGATTCTCAGTCGGGCTTGAAGTCGTAGGGATAGGTCGTCAGCACCGGCTTCAACAGCATGTCCTCGTTGAGAACATGATCCCTTATCCAGTCGCTCAGGAAGTGGGAATAATGTTCCGCCGCGCCGTCTGACCATATGCCGTTTTTGGAGATCAGCTCATCCTTCATGTGCTGAAACTCCCTCAGCACATGTTCATGCTCCGCCTTGTTTTTGCCGAAGGCGAAATCGACTGCCTGCGCAATCCTTTCCTCATTGACGAAATGAACGTACAAATGGTGCTCGAGCTGTTCGAGTGCCTGCGCCAAGGCGAAACTATCCCTCGCCCTGATCATAGCCTCCACGCCATTGACCATCACAATCAGTTTTTTGTGATCGGCATCGATCGATGCATTCCCGATACTCAGATCATCCGTCCAAGTTTCCATCATGCCATCCCGTGAGGTATCTCCGCCCAAAGCTCGCCAATCCGCGCGAATGTATTATTTGAAATAATACTCCACTAATGGACGACAGCATATACGCGAGCTGCCTGACAGGCTGCCCCAATAAACACCCTACCGCTCAAACGGGTATGAAATCGTAAGGATAGGCTTGCAACGCCGGCTTCAGTGTCGCAATCCCGTTATTGATGTGGTCAGCAAACCAATCCCTCAGAAATTTGGGGTAATGGTCCATGACCTGTTCGGTCCAAGTGCCATTCTGTGCAGCCAGATAGCCCAGTGTACCCTGAAGATCATCCAGCAAATATTGATGCTCCTGCCGGTGCGGGACAAAAGGAAATGCGACCGCCTGCATGATTTTTTCCTCGTCCTTGAAATGAAGGCGTGCCGAATCGAAAAAACTTTCGAATACCCGCAATAATTGCGAACCATCCTTCCGCTTGATCGCATATTCCAGGCTGTTGATCATACCTATCAGATTTTGATGCCCGGCATCGATCACCAAATTTCCCACGCTCAACTGCTTTTCCCAGATCACTACATTCGCCATGCTTCATATCCCCATCCGACTGCTTGCGATTATCTTCACCACGCCTTCTCTTTGGAATGTGACAAATTGTCGCACCCGGCCGGAACTGTACCTGCCCGCGCAGGCAAACCAAATATGCCGAAATGCCTATATATTTTTGCATATTGACAAAAACAGGCAGCTACCCTCCCGGCAAATCGCATCAAAGCGCGAACCGGCAACCCTGTTAAACTGCGCGCCTGAATCCGAGAAGCCCAATTTTCCATGCTGATTACCGCATACCGCCTCGACCTCGTCATCCAGGCCTTGCGCACCATCCTGCCGCTGGCACATCCCGCCGACACCACGCTGCGCTACTTTTTCAAGGACGAACGCCTTGGCTCGAATGAACGCGAACTGGTCGCCGAAACCGTGTTCGGCGTGCTGCGCCATCGCCTGCTGCTGGAGCACTCTTGCGGCGACAACCCTACCCCGCGCCGCATGGCGCTCGCCTGGCTGATGAAGTTTGGCGGCTACAACCTGCGCGAGATCGAGCCGGTGTTGAAGCATGGTGAGAAGGAATGGCTCGCCACGGTGAAGGGTGTGAAGGCCGGCAGCCTGCCGTTGCCGGTGCAGGCCGAGCTGCCCGAGTGGCTGGTGGAGAAGATGCGCGCAAGCTATTCGGACGAGGACATCCTCGCCATCGGCCTGGCGATGCAGCAGGGCGCGCCGCTCGACATCCGCGTCAACACCCTGCTCGCCAAGCGCGACGAGGTGCTGCAACAACTGCACGGCCAGAACATCGAGGCCGCCGCCACGCCTTACTCGCCCATCGGCATCCGCCTCAAGGAAAAGATCCCGCTGAACCGCGACGCGCTGTTCACCGAAGGCAAGGTCGAAGTGCAGGACGAAGGCAGCCAGCTGCTCGGCTTCCTGCTCGCGCCGAAGCGCAACGACATGGTGGTGGATTTCTGCGCCGGGGCGGGCGGCAAGACGCTGATGCTGTCCGCGCTGATGAATTCGCAGGGGCGTCTGTATGCGATGGATGTCTCGGAGAAACGCCTCGCCAACCTCAAGCCGCGCCTGAAACGCTCCGGCGCGAGCAACATCCAGCCAACGCTGATCTCGAATGAAAACGACCTCAAGGTGAAACGCCTCACGGGCAAGATCGACCGCGTGCTGGTGGATGCACCGTGCAGCGGCCTCGGCACGCTGCGCCGCAACCCGGACCTGAAATTCCGCCAGTCGCCCGGCAGCATCGAGGAACTCACGCGCAAACAGGCCGCCATCCTCGCCTCCGCCAGCCGCCTGCTGAAAAAAGGCGGCCGCCTGGTGTACGCAACCTGCAGCATCCTGCCGGAAGAGAACCAGCAGATCGTACAGGCCTTCCTCGCCGCGCACCCCGACTTCGCACTCAAACCGGCGGGCGAGGTGCTACAACAGCAGAAGATTGCGCTGGAGATGGGCGATTATCTGGAGCTACGCCCGCACCTGCACGGCACGGACGGATTTTTTGCAGCGGTGCTGGAGCGGGTTTAAGCGGAGCAACTTAAGCCCGGCCCAAGCAGCGCAGCCTGCCCAGATCATGTTCAGCACCTCATGCCAATCGGTTTGATTCTTCGTCATACCGGATAGCAGGCCCCTCCTTTTTTTCAGCGAAGGGCAGCCATTTGGCCAGCACCTTCCTCAGCTGCATGAGATCGGCGGGTTTGACCAGCAGCTCATCCATGCCAGCAGTACGGCAGCGCTCCACCTCCTCGGCAAGCGCATTCGCTGTCCATGCGATGACCGGTATGCGCTGGCGTGACTCCGCGGCTTCGATCTTGCGTATTTCCCGGACAAGTTCATAGCCGTCCATCTCGGGCATATGGCAGTCAGTTATAACCATCGCGTAGCGGCCATCACGCCACATCGACAGCGCAACCTGCCCATTCTCCGCCGTTTCGGCACGCAGGCCGAACAGCCTGATCTGATGCGCCAGCAGCTTCTGGTTAGTCGGATTATCGTCCACCGCCAGCACCAAGGGTGCATCCTCGCTGTTGGCCAGCAGCGGCTTCACCTCCCTTTGCCTCACCTCAGGATGCGTCTGCCGCACACCCTCTGCCGGAGCAACGGAAATGGGCAGGGTAAGCGTGATGCTGAAGGTGGATCCCTGCCCCACTTCACTTTCCAGTTCGATCTGCCCATCCATCATATCCGCCAAACGACGGCATATCGCCAGCCCCAAGCCGGTCCCGCCATACATGCGCGCGATGTCTGCACTCTCCTGTGAGTAGCGCTGGAACAATCGTTCCTGAGCCTCCCGGGAAATACCCTTGCCCGTGTCCTTGACCGAGAATCGTATGCGATCACTGCTTTCGAGATGGCCCACCAATTCGGCACGCACTTCAATCTCGCCATACTGCGTGAACTTGATCGCATTGCTGACGAAATTGTTGAGTACCTGCGAGAGGCGCAGGGAATCGACGAGGTAAGCCGAATTGAGCCGGGCATCGGCATGTTGCAAAAGCAGCAAGGTCTTGGCGCTGGCAACACGTGAGTAGGTATTGACCACCTCCTGCAGCATCTGCTGAATCGAAGTGGGACGAGGGGCGAGCTCGAGCTTCCCTTCCTCGATCTTCGACCAGTCGAGGATGTCGCTGACGATACGCAGCAACCCCCTGCCGGAATCCCAGGCCGCATCCAGGGTATCGCGCTGCTCGTTGTCAAGGGCGGTCAACGAAAGCAGTTCCAGCATCCCGAGCATACCGGTAAGCGGAGTACGAATCTCGTGGCTCATGGTGGCAAGGAACGAATCTTTGGCATGATTGGCCTTCTCGGCCGCCAGCTTCAGATCGTTGAGTACTTTTTCTCTTGCCTTCGCTTCGCTGACATCATTGATCACCCATATTTCGCTGCCAGGCTGGCTGGCTGAATCGAGTGATTTGGCGATCAGATGACTCCAGAATTCCTCTCCATCCTGGCGCAACATCCGCGACTCGGTGTTGAACACGCCGTCCTTGGCCAAGCCCTCCTTGGCTGCATCGAGCAATGACACGTTGGTATCTGCAGGGCAAAGCAGGGTTTGCAACGGGGTGGCGATCATGGCATCCGGCGAGGCACACCTGAATATCTCTGCCGACTTGGGGTTGGCACGTACGATGCGGCCATCTACCGAAAATACGATCCCGACCTGTACGTTGTCGAGGATGGACTGCAGTTCCGAGGTGCGCTGCTGCACGCGCTGCTCAAGCTCCTCATAGATACGCACATTCTCCATGGTCACGGCCGTAATATCCGCAAGCGCCTGCAGCACCTTGACCTGTTCAGGAGACGGAAGATGTTGTGTAGCCCAATAGTTGCCGATCGCCCCGACCGGGTCGATGGTGCGGATCGGCACCATGGCGAGACTGCGCACAAAGGTCGGACGATAGGCATCGGCCGGGATGCGCGGATCGGCGTAGATATCCTCGATCACCGCCGGCTGCCGGTTGATCATGACCCAGCCGCTGATGCAGGCGCTCATCGGAAAACGCTGCCCCTTCCAGAGCGGACTGATCGCATCTTCCTCGGCATAGAAACACTTGCCGTTATCGCGCAGCACGAACGTTGCGCCGTCGGCACCGGTCAATTTGCGTGCCGCATGCCGCACGATATCCATTACCGTAGGCAGATCGCGGGCGAGGGAAAGCAATTGCACGACCTCGACCAATTGCTCCATGGCCTGCGCATACCACAGGCACGGTGTAAACCCTTGCTGACTGCCGGCATCGAGATGTTCATTCATGGCTGCCCCCTGAGAACCGACCATCTCCGCCCGCTTGCAACGGAGCCCTGAATATCAGGAAAAACACCCTATCACCTGAAATCTGCCTCCGCAATATGCCAAACGGCCTATTTTATTGAATTAACATGGCTATAGCGGGCTGTCGCCTCACCGGCCGACGGCAACATAAAATCAAGATACAGCCGCTCAACACAGTTTTCCGGGGCAGGTTCGGAGAGCGTAAGAATTTTTCGCAGGCAACAAAAAACCCGGCCTATTCAAAGACAGGCTGGGTTTTGTTTACAACATCTATCTAGGTATATTCTAGAACGGAATATCGTCGTCGAAGTTATCGAAGCTGCTCTTCGCCGCCGGGGCGGCCTTGGCGGGAGCCGCGGCGCTGCCGGACGAAGCGGTGGGCTTTTCCACCACCTCGAAGCTGCCGGCGCCGGACGATTTGCCGCCGAGCATGGTCATCTCGTTGACGATGATCTCGGTGGTGTAGCGGTCCTGGCCTTCCTTGGTCTGCCACTTGCGGGTCTGCAGCTTGCCCTCGACGTAAATCTGCGAGCCTTTCTTCAGGTACTCCCCGGCGATCTCGGCGAGCCGGCGGTAGAACACCAGGTTATGCCACTCGGTCTTTTCCTGCTTCTCGCCGCTCTTGTCCTTCCAGTTCTCGGAGGTCGCCAGCGTGGCGTTGGTCACCGCCTCGCCATTGGTCATGTAGCGGGTTTCCGGGTCCTTGCCCAGACGGCCTATCAGAATCACTTTATTCACCGACATGTCATGCTCTCCTTTCAGATTTTACGTCGTTCACTTTCGTCCCCTCTCCCTCTTGAGGGGGAGGGTTAGGGAGGGGTCATCACGAGTTGTTCCACCGCCGCTTCGTCGAATCCATGCTTGTCCACCTTGAGGCAGGCCATGCGCTCCGCTGCGATCACCATCACTTCGCGCACCCCGGAGAGTTGCGCGAGACGCTGGCGCAATTCTACCGCAGCGGCGTCGTCCAGTTCGGGCAAATGATACATCTTGGTGCGCACCGGCGCCGGAGGCTGCATGCCGAAGGCGATGGCCAGCCACAGCAGCAGCAGCACGGCATCGAACACGAACACGGCATCGCCGCCGACGAACTGCATCAGCGCGCCGCCGACCAGTGAGCCGAAGAACGCGCCGAGAAACTGCACGCTGCTGTAAACGCCCATTGCCGTGCCCCGCGCGGCCAGCGGCGCGATGATGCTGATCAGCGCGGGCAGCTTGGCTTCCAGCACGTTGAATGCGGTGAAGAATATCAGCAGCCCCGCCGTCACGCCCCACAGGCTGTGCTGCATGAACAGCAGCATGGCCAGGGAAATCGCCGCCAGCGCGATCGACAACAGGAATACCTGCTTCACCTTGCCCTTCTTTTCCGAAATGATGATGAGCGGCAGCATCAGCACGAAAGCCGCCAGCATCACCGGCAGATAGACCTTCCAGTGCTGCGACACATCCAGATTATCGGCCTGCAGCAAAAAAGGCACGCGCATGAACACCGACATCAGGATCGCATGCACCACGAAAATGCCGAAATCGAGGCGCAGCAAATCCTTGTTGCGCAGCACCTCGCCGAATTGTTTCTTGTTCGCCTCAGTGTCGCTATGGAAGCGCGTGATCGCCGGGTCGGGAATCACGAAGCGCACCACCAGCAGGGCCGACAGGGCCAGCACGCCGGTCAGCTCGAAGATGCCGGGCACGCCGAGCAGCCCGTTGAGCACCGGGGACAGCACCAGCGACAGCGAGAAGGTGAAGCCGATGGTCATGCCGATCAGCGCCATCGCCCGGGTGCGCACCTCCTCGCGCGTGAGGTCGGCGGTCAGCGCCATCACCGCCGCATTGATCGCGCCCGCGCCCTGGATGGCGCGCCCGGCGATCACCCAGTAGATGTTGTCCGCCGCCGCGGCGATGAAGCTGCCCAGCGCAAACACCACCAGCCCGCCATAAATCACCGGCTTGCGCCCATAGCGGTCCGACAGCCAGCCGGACGGGAGCTGCAGGATCGCCTGGGTCAGCCCGTACGCGCCGAGCGCGATGCCCATCAGCAGATGGCTCTCGCCGCCGGGCAGTTGCTCGGAATACACCGCGAAAATCGGCAGGATGATGAACAAACCCAGCATGCGCAGGCCGTAAATGCTCGCCAGGCCAAAACTGGCGCGGCGCTCGGCCGAGGTCATGATATTTGAAACAGACATGGATGATTCTGGAAAAACGCAAAAGTCGCGCATTTTAGCAGGTCGCCACCCCCGCCGTCAGATATGCGCAAGAGCGGCGTACGGGATGGCGCGCAAGGGGAACAAGCGGGCGGCTTGGCGGTCTATGTTTAGTCATTGCGCGGGTTGGGAAAGCCTGAAAATTCGCGTAAACTGCTCGGTCGCCCTTCGACTTCGCTGCGCTGCGCCCAGGATGAACGGTCTTGAGGGTACGGGCGAACGGACTCAACATTGGAAAAGCATGGAACAGATACGGATACGCGGCGCACGCACGCATAACCTGAAGAACATCAACCTCGATTTACCGCGCCACAAGCTGGTGGTGATCACCGGCTTGTCCGGCTCGGGCAAGTCCTCACTCGCCTTCGACACCTTGTATGCCGAGGGGCAGCGGCGCTATGTGGAATCGCTGTCGGCCTATGCGCGGCAGTTTTTGCAGTTGATGGAAAAGCCGGATGTGGATTTGATCGAGGGGCTTTCTCCGGCCATCGCCATCGAGCAGAAGGCCACTTCGCACAACCCGCGCTCCACGGTCGGCACGGTCACCGAGATCCACGATTACCTGCGCCTGCTGTTCGCGCGCGCGGGCGACCCGTATTGCCCGCAGCACGACCTGGTGCTGGCGGCACAGTCGGTCGGCCAGATGGTCGATCACGTGCTGGCCCTGCCGGAAGGCACGCGCATCATGATCCTCTCTCCCCTGGTGGTGGAGCGCAAGGGCGAGCAGCTCGACCTGTTCGACGAGCTGCGCGCGCAGGGGTTCACGCGGCTGCGCATCAACGGCAAGGTGTACGAGATCGACGCGCTGCCGAAGCTGGAGAAGAACAAGAAGCACACCATCGAGATCGTAGTGGACCGGCTGAAGGTGAATGCGGAGGCCAAGCAGCGCCTCGCTGAATCGTTCGAGACCGCACTGCGCCATGCCGACGGGCGCGCGCTGGCGGTGGAGATGGATACGGAGAAGGAGCACCTGTTCTCGGCGAAATTCGCCTGCCCGATCTGCAGCTATTCGCTGCCGGAGCTGGAGCCGCGCCTGTTCTCGTTCAACAACCCGATGGGTGCGTGCCCCAAGTGCGACGGCCTCGGCAACATCAGCTTCTTTGACCCGAAGCGCATCGTCGCCTTCCCTCAGATGTCGCTGAGTTCCGGCGCGATCAAGGGCTGGGACCGGCGCAACCAGTTCTATCACCAGTTGCTCGCGAGCCTCGCGAAGCACTACAACTTCGACATCGAGCAATCCTTCGAGAGCCTGCCGGAGAAAATCCAGCAGGTGATCCTGTACGGCAGCGGCAAGACCGAGATCGCCTTCCAGTACCTCAACGAACGCGGCAAGCCGGTGCTGCGCGAACATGCCTTCGAGGGCATCGTCAATAACCTGGAGCGCCGCTACCATGAGACCGATTCGCCCGCGGTGCGCGAGGAACTCGCGAAATACCTGAACAGTTGTCCCTGCCCTGAATGCAAGGGCACGCGCCTGCGCCTGGAGGCGCGCCATGTGCGCGTCGCGGACAAGAACCTCTACGAGATCAGCGCGCTGCCGCTGAAGCAGGCGCTGACTTTCTTCCAGGGCCTGAAGCTGCCCGGCCACAGGCAGGCGATTGCGGAAAAAATCGTGCTGGAGATCGCCAGCCGCCTGACCTTCCTCAACAACGTCGGGCTGGATTACCTGTCGCTGGAACGCTCCGCCGAGACGCTGTCCGGCGGCGAGGCGCAGCGCATCCGCCTCGCGTCGCAGATCGGCTCGGGCCTGACCGGCGTGATGTACGTGCTGGACGAGCCTTCCATCGGCCTGCACCAGCGCGACAACGACCGCCTGCTGGCCACGCTCAAGAAGCTGCGCGACATGGGCAACAGCGTGATCGTGGTCGAGCATGACGAGGATGCGATCCGCAACGCCGATTACGTGGTGGACATGGGGCCGGGCGCGGGCGAGCACGGCGGGCTGGTGGTAGCACAGGGCACGCCGCAGGAAATCTGTGCGAGCAAGCAGTCGCTCACCGGCGATTACCTGTCCGGCAGGAAACACATCCCCGCGCCGGAAAAATACCGCAAGCCGGATGCGGAGCGCATGCTGCAGATCGTCGGCGCGTCTGGCAACAACCTGAAAGGCATCACGCTGAACCTGCCGGTCGGCCTGCTGGTGTGCGTCACCGGCGTATCCGGTTCGGGAAAATCCACGCTAATCAACGACACGCTGTACCCCGCCGTGGCGCAGCACCTCTACGGCAGCAGCACCGAGCCCGCGCCCTATGCCGAGATTGCAGGGCTAGAGTTCTTCGACAAGGTGATCAACGTCGACCAAAGCCCGATCGGGCGCACGCCGCGCTCAAATCCAGCCACCTACACCGGCCTGTTCACGCCGATCCGCGAGCTGTTTTCCGGCGTACCGGCGGCGCGCGAGCGCGGCTACGGGCCGGGGCGCTTCTCGTTCAACGTCAAGGGCGGGCGCTGCGAGTCCTGTCAGGGCGACGGCGTAATCAAGGTCGAGATGCACTTCCTGCCGGATGTGTACGTACCGTGCGACGTGTGCCATGGTCAGCGCTACAACCGCGAGACGCTGGATATCCAGTACAAGGGCAGGAACATCCACGAGATCTTGCAGATGACCGTGGAGCAGGCGCACGAATTCTTCAAGCCGGTGCCGGTCGTCGCGCGCAAGCTGCAAACCTTATTGGACGTGGGACTCGGCTACATCACGCTCGGGCAATCCGCCACCACGCTGTCCGGCGGCGAGGCGCAGCGCGTGAAGCTGTCGCTCGAATTATCCAAACGCGACACCGGGCGCACGCTGTACATCCTTGACGAACCGACCACCGGCCTGCACTTCCACGACATCGCACTGCTGCTCAAGGTGATCCACAAGCTGCGCGACCAGGGCAACACCGTGGTGGTGATCGAGCACAACCTCGATGTGATCAAGACCTCCGACTGGGTGATCGACCTCGGCCCCGAAGGCGGCGAAGGCGGCGGCCGCATCATCGCCGAAGGCTCGCCGAAGGACATCGCAAAGAACAAGAACAGTGTGACTGGGAAGTATCTGAAGCCGGTATTGGGTAACAGACAATAGAGCCTCGGGAAGCCGCTAAGGGAACAGCGCGATGTTGAGAATATCCAGGCAGATTGCCATCCCCGATGCCGAGATCGAGCTGCATGCGATCCGCGCACAGGGGGCGGGTGGGCAGAACGTCAACAAGGTCTCGACCGCGATTCATCTGCGCTTCGACATCAATGCGTCGTCGCTGCCGGATGACTTCAAGGAAAAACTCCGCCAACTGACCGACCGGCGCATTTCAGCCGACGGGGTGATCATCATCAAGGCGCAGCGCTATCGCAGCCAGGAGAAGAACCGGGAGGATGCGCTTGCGCGGCTGCAGGCGCTGCTCGGCAGCGCGGCCATTGTGCAGAAGAAGCGCACTGCAACCAAGCCGACGAAGGCTTCAAAGGCGAGGCGGCTGGAGAGCAAGACACAGCGCGGGCAGTTGAAGGCCTTGCGCGGCAAGGTCGAGGAATAGCGACGCTGGGTTATGCGGTAAAGCTGCTAAACAGCAACACCCTTCTCGTCAAACATCCCCTCGAACAGGATCGAGCTGAGGTAGCGTTCGCCTGAGTCGGGCAGGATGACGACGATGGTCTTGCCCGCATTTTCCGGGCGATTTGCCTGGCGCACTGCGGCAGCAACCGCTGCGCCGCAGGAGATGCCGGAGATGATGCCTTCTTCCTTCGCGAGGCGGCGCGCATACAGCACCGCGTCTTCGTTGGTTACCTGCTCGACCTCATCCACCAGCGACAGATCGAGGGTGTCCGGCACGAAGCCCGCGCCGAGCCCCTGGATCTTGTGCGGGCCGGGCTTCAGCGGCTCGCCGGCGCGCGTCTGGGTGAGCACCGGGCTGGCGGACGGCTCGACCGCGACCGAGGTGATGGCCTTGCCCTTGGTGCGCTTGATGTAGCGCGATACGCCGGTGATCGTGCCGCCGGTGCCGACGCCGGAGACGAAGATATCGACCTTGCCGTCGGTGTCGTTCCAGACCTCGGGGCCGGTGGTCGCCTCGTGGATGGCCGGGTTGGCCGGGTTCTTGAACTGCTGCAGCAGCACGTAGCTGGAATCGGAGGCCGCGATTTCCTCGGCCTTGGCGATCGCGCCGTTCATGCCCTTGGCGCCTTCGGTCAACACCAGCGTGGCGCCGAACGCGACCAGCAGCTTGCGCCGTTCGATGCTCATGGTTTCCGGCATGGTCAGGGTGAGCGGGATGCCGCGCGCGGCGGCGACGAAGGCCAGCGCGATGCCGGTGTTGCCGCTGGTCGGCTCGACGAGCTTCTTGCCCGGGCCGAGCAGGCCGCGCTTCTCGGCATCCGCGATCATCGCCGCACCGATGCGGCACTTGACGGAATAGGCGGGGTTGCGCCCCTCGATCTTGGCGAGGATGGTGGCGGGCGCGCCGTCGGTGATGCGGTTGAGGCGCACCAGCGGGGTGCGGCCTATGGAGAGGGAGTTGTCTGCGTACCAGTTTGCCATGCTTATCTCCTGTTATCGTTATTGCCCTCTCTGCTGGCGCGAGAGGGTTGCGGATCGAAAGTTTAAAACGAAAAAGCCGGACAAGTCCGGCTTTTTTAATGCTGAAACATCCTTCGACAAGCTCAGGATGAACGGGTGTACCCGTTACTCGGCCTCGACGGCCTCGGCTTCTGCCGGGCGGTCCATCAGCTCGATCAGCGCCATCGGGGCATTGTCGCCCTGGCGGAAACCGAACTTGAGGATGCGCAGGTAGCCGCCGTTGCGGGCCGCATAGCGCGGGCCGAGTTCGTCGAACAGCTTGACGACCATTTCGCGGTCACGCAGGCGGGCAAATGCCAGACGGCGATTGGCCAAGCTCGGGTTCTTGCCCAGCGTCAGGATGGGTTCCGCGACGCGGCGCAGCTCCTTGGCCTTCGGCAGGGTAGTCTTGATGACTTCGTGGCGCAGCAGCGACACGGTCATGTTGCGGAACATCGCCAGGCGATGGCTGCTGGTGCGGTTGAGTTTTCTTA
>CAYNYH010000073.1:0-11937 GCA_964401425.1 uncultured Gallionella sp.
CCGGATGCTGCCCGCCGCGGCGCACACCGCCAGCAGCGATGCCAATGGTGCGCATGGGGTCAGACTCAGGGAGAAGCCCATCAGCAGCGGCGGCGTGCTGCCCGCGCGGCGCACCGTGCCGCACGGCGAGTGCGGCTTCTCGGCGCGCAGCAGCCAGATGCCCGCCGCGATGGAGGCCAGGCCGATCACCAGGTTGCCGGTTCCGCCGCGCATCGCCTCCGACAGCCACACCCCCGCCCCGCCGGCGATCGCACCGAGCAGGGAATAGGCGATGATGCGCCCCGTCACGAACATGGCCGTGTCATACAGCGCCTGGGTTTGCGAACCGCCGCGCCCCAGCACCCAGGTGCCCATGAACGGCAGGCAGGTGACGGTGCACGCGGTCAGCCCCAGCGACAGACCGAGCAGCCAGACGGCGAACAGCGTGGTTTCCTGCGGGATCAACGCCGGATTGAAGAAATCATCCATGCTGGTTTTCCTTTGCCTGGCTCAGCCAGATCACCTTGTTCTTCGGCAGGCCTTCCGGGGTCTCCAGCTTCACGCGCTGCTTGTACGCCTCGCGCGATGACTTGAACAGGGGGGCGCCGAAGAACTTGATCTGGATCACGTCGTCGTCCGGGCAGTATTCGACGCAGCGTCCGCACATGGTGCAGTCCTCGTGGAATGCCTTCCTGCCGTGCTCCCGGCCAATCTCGTGGATGTCCATCGGGCAGGCCTTTTCGCATACGCTGCACTTGTCGCACTTGTCGTTTGGCTTCTTCACCAGTTGCATCGGCGAGAGCCTTTGGAACAGCGCGTTCCACGACAGCAGCGGGCAGATGCGGCAGAACGGCTGGCGCACTGCCAAGGCGGCGATGATGACGAAGCCGAACAAGGCATTGCCCAGTGCGCCGAGGAAGAAGTTCACGCCCGTCGAGGTGCGCAGCGCAATCTGCTCGGTATCGGCGGTCAGCAGCGTGGTCGCGATGCGCGAGGGGCATACCTGGCAATAGGGATCGCCAAGTTCGTTGGGGACCGTGCCCATGCCGGCCAGCAGCGGCAGGCCGAGCACCAGCACCAGCAGCATCAGCCACTTGACCGGGCGCACCCGGCCGACGTTGCCCGGCGAAAAGCGGTGCAGCGGCCGGCCCAGCCTCCTGCCAATGCGGTAGACGATCTCCTGCACCGTGCCCATCGGGCAGACCCAGCCGCAGAACGCCTTGTTGAGGAAAAAGAAGAAGGCGAAGAAGGTGGCCACCGAGACCAGCGTCGGGATGAATACCGTATAGGTTAGCTCTTGCGCCTTGGACAACGCCTCGCCGATGCGGTGATGCAACTGGTGCTGGTTGACGATCAGGATGCATTGGTCGCCGGTCTGCTTGTCATACGCGCAGGCCAGCGAGGGCAGTGCCTGCGAAACGCGGTCGCTGACATAGCTGCCCAGCAGCACGCCGCCATAAACGGTGACGAACAGCATGATGAGCTGGATGGTGAAGCGGAAACGCGTCAGCGTCGGGAAAATGGATTTCAACATGTCAGGCTTCCTTGTTATGGTTGGCTTCATCCGCCTGTTTCTTATCCTTGCGCTGCCGCAACAGCGGCACGGCGCCCATCATGCCGAGCAGGGTAAACCCAAGGCCCATCGCAAGATCGCGCTGGTAGAACGCATCCGTGCCGTAACTGGCGTTGAACGCAGTCAGGTAGGTCTTGCCGCCCTCCGCATGTTCGATTGCCAGCACGAAATCCGAGCTGCGCCGCCCGTGCTCATGACTGCCGGCGGTGTTTTGCCGGGCTTCCGTCTTGAAGTCAGCCGGGATGCGGGCCGTGATCACGCCCTGCGCATCGCTGACCAGCTCGGCCTTGGAGCCGTTCGCGGTTTCCATGGCCACCGTCCGATCCGCGAGCGGTTTGCCGTTGAAGCGCACCAGAAACTTCCAGTCTTCGTTGGCGCGATAGCGTGAATGCTCGCGCGGATAAGGCTGCGGGATGATCTCCAGTTCGTGCTTCTGCTGCATGAACAGGGCGGTCGGATTCTGCGCGCCGCGCTCGCTGAAGAAATGCACGGTGGAGGCCACCTTCACCTGGCCGCCCTGTTCTTCGCGCGCAGACAGCCAGTGAAAACCGCCAGTCGCAGGCTTGTCCAGCCTTGCCCCCGCCATGTCGAGCGGAAGCTGGCGGCGCCCCTTTTCATCCTTGATGTTGTTGGAGTAGGCATCGATGCTGTTCGCCACGATGTTCTGCGGAATAACCGTGACCATCCTGCGGTCGCGGCCTTCGCCGCCCATCCTGGCCTTCAAGGTGGGAAACGCGGTCCATGCCGCCACGTGCCTGCCTGCTCCTCCCGCCATGCCGCCCTTGCCCGCCGCCGCGCCTGCACCGGCAGGCTCGGCATGCCCGGCATGTTCCCCGGCCGCCATGCCTTGCTGCGTTGCCGCCGGCGCGCTTGCTGCGGCAAGCGCCCATGACGGAAGTGCCAGCGATGCTGCCAGGAGCATCGCATTCAGCAAAGTTCTTTTCTGCATGACACTCCCCCCTTAGAAGTTCACCGTCAGCCCGGCCGTCCACACGCGTCCGGCATTGACCGTGATGGATGGATCGTTCGCGTTGTAAACACCGTTGCCGTCACTGTCCGACCCGCCGCGGATGGTGGTGTAATAAAAGCGATCGAACAGGTTGTCTACGCGGCCGAACAACGACAATTTGTATCCACCTGCCGACTTGATTTCATAGTTGGTTGCCAGGTTGGCTACGGTGCGCCCGCCGACCCAGACCACATTCACCTCGTCGGCGTAAATACCGCTCTGCGCATTGACCTCGGCCGTGAACGACCATGCCTCGGTAGCGCGGTAGCGCCCGCTCAGGTTGACCTTGTGCCTGGGAGAACGCGGCACGGTATGGCCGGTATTGTTGTAAAGCACAGAAGCACCTGAACCATTTGAATTAGGAGTGCCATTTCCCATGGTCATCCAGTAGGTATCATTCTTGGTAAACACGGCATTGAGATAGGTATAGGCAATATCTCCTGACCATGTATTTTTGGCATCTGTCTTCACGCCCAGTTCGACCCCGCGATTGCGCACGCCGCCGATGTTCTGGTACTGGTCTGTCAATGGATTGGATCTATCGCTGTAGTATTGCCCTGCAGTGTTCAGGATGAAGTCCTTGCGGTCGAGCTGGTAGACCGCCACATCCATGTCCAGCGCAACACCGAACAATTCGCCCTTGGCGCGCAAACCGATTTCCTGGTTCAGCGCCTGCTCCGGCTTCAGGTTCGGATTGGCCAACACCGCACCGGTCGGCGTAATCGTGCTGCCGTAGAGTTGAGTGGCTGTAGGTACGCGAAAGCCGGTGGAAAGGTTGGCGTAAATCTCGCGATCCGGTGTCAGTGCGTAATTCGCGCCCAGCCGTTCCGACCAGACGCGAAAACTCTTCTGCCCGGAAGCGACTTTGCCTGCAGTAATTTGCGCTGCGGTCAACGGAATATTACTGATGTAGCCTGCGCCTATATCGTCGTAGCGCGCATTCAGCGTGAGTGTGAGCGGATCGGTTGCCTGAAATTTCAGTTCGCCATATAGCCCGTTTGTCTTGGTGGTTACGATATTGTTGGCTGATATCGCTCCAGCCAGGTTCAGCGTAGTGGTGGCAGTAGTAGGAGTGCTAAGTGTGGTGTAATTCACCAGGTTGGTGGCCAATGTCCGGTCCTGATCCTTGCGGATATCCAGCCCCGCCATCAGGCCCACTTGCTCGCCGCCCTTGCGCCACTCCGTCTTGACCCCCTGCTGCACCTGGTTGCCGTCGTTCAGGTTGACATAAATGTCCTTGAAATTCCTCATATCGCTGGCTGCAGCCGTTCCGTTCAGGAATGCCCCCCCGGCCGTCCGCAAAGTCCCGTTCGGATTGGACTTGTAGGTGGTGTGATCCAGGTACTGATAAGCCGCCACCATCAGATTGCCGCCTGCGCCGAAATCCTTGGCGTAATTGAGGTTCATCTTGTCCAGGTTGACATCGTACATGCGCGCATAATCCTTGCCGCCGGAAGTCGCGCTGCGCGGGTCCAGCCAGGCGTTGGTCACGCCGGTTACCGTGCCATGACTATCCTTCGCACGCACCGATTGCTCGAAACCGAAGGCGATGTCGCTGGTTTCATCGATCAGGTATTGCAACTTGCCGTTCCAGTACTGCCTGGAATAGGCACCCTGATCGTAATAGTCGTCCGCAAACGCCTTGGTGGTCTGGATATGCCCGACCCAGTCACCCTGGGAAAACCCGACCCGCGCCAAGTGTTTGTTATAGCCGAAACTGCCCCTTTCGGCGCTTGCGGTCACCCCTGCCATTTTTGCGCCGCGCTTGGTGGTGATGATCACCGCGCCGGACAGCGCGTCCTCGCCGAACAGGTAAGAGGCGCCGCCCTTGACGACCTTGATCGAATCGATATTGTCCAGATCGATGTTGACGCGCCCGGTGCGCTCGTTCACCGGCACGCCGTCGATCACGATCGCCACGCCAGGCTTTTCGCCCATGTAGCGCTGCGCTTCCACGCCGCGCAGCATGATCTTCACCGAATCGCCGCTCTGCACCTCGGCAGTCACGCCCGGTATGGAATCGAGTATCTCCGTGATGTTCTTGCCGTGCTCTTCATCGACTTTCTTGCCGCTGATGTTGTTGATGTTGCTCGGCTCGCCGCGCTTGGAATCGAAGCGATCGTCGATCGTCGTGGAAGTCACGCTGACCTCCGGCAATACCCCCACCTCGGCATACACCGCCTGGCTGACCGCCAGCGAGATCACGCTTAATGCAAATACCTGCCTGCCTTTCATTCCTCATCTCCTCAAGCTAATAGTTATTGTCAAAACTTTGAAGCGGGCGGATTCTAAAGTTGAGTAATCAGCTTGGGAATGTGGCATATTGCCGCGCGTCAAAATGTCGCATCCCTGTATTCACGCGGCTTATGGCAAATACAATTTCTTACAAAAAATGCGGTAGTGGCAATGCCGAGCCGCTATACTGGAAAAAAGAGAATTCAATTTCCCGCTCATGCGCCTTCATCCGATACCTTATGCTTGCGCCCTGCTCTGTCTGTGGAGCAATCTGGCGCTGGCCGAAACAACTCTCGATCCGTTCAATACGGAAGCGATGTTGCCGCTCAAGCCTGCGTTGCGCCCGGGCGGCACAGCCGGCGACCCCTGTGCGGAGGCCATGCCGTCAGGCGCGCTCGGCTTGCTGGAGGTGGTCAACCTTGCGCTGTGCAGTAACCCGCAAACCCGCGAGGTATGGGCAAGCGCCCGTGCGCAGGCGGCGCAGGTCGGGGTAAGCAAGGGAAGCTACCTGCCCGGCCTTACCCTGAACGCTTCCGGCAATCGCATCTCGCCCGGCACGAGCCAGCGCAGCTATGGCCTGACCCTTTCCTACCTGCTGTATGACTTCGGTACGCGCGCCGCCAGCCTGGAAAATGCGCGCCAGTTGCTCACTGCCGCAAATGCCACGCAGGACAGCACGGTACAGACCGTTTTCCTGCAGGCAGTGCAATCCTTCTATCAGGTGCAGGCAACACAGGCCGCGCTGAATGCCGCTCTCGAATCGGAACGCGCGTCGAAAGAAAGCCTCACCGCAGCCGAGGCGCGCTATGCCACCGGCGTCGCCACGCCTGCCGACAAGCTGCAGGCGCAGACCGCCTGGTCGCAGTCCACCCTGAATCGCATCACCGCGGACGGCAGCCTGAAAAACGCGAGGGGCAGCCTGGCAAACATCATCGGCCTGGATGCACACAAGAATGTCGCACTGGATGCGGCGAATATCGCAGCCGCCCCGGCAAGCTTCGACCGCGACGTGAATATGCTGATCGAGGAGGCCAGGGCGCGCCGCCCCGATCTACAGGCCGCCGAAGCACAGGTAAAAGCCGCGGAGGCCAGCGCCGATGCGGCGCGCGCGGCAGGCAAACCGTCGATCTCGCTGACTGCATCGAGGAATCAGACCAACAGCGCGGGCATCACCTCCAGTGGCTCGACGGTCGGACTGAGCGCGAGTGTGCCGCTTTTTTCCGGATACGCGCCGACCTACCGGATACGCGCCGCCGAAGCGCAGGTGGAAACCCAGAAAGCGCGCATGGAACGCGTGCGCTTGCAGGTGGCCATGGATGTGTGGACGGCTTACCAGAACCTCGTTACCGCTACACAATCCCTGCGCACCACCGCCGATCTGCTGAGCAGCGCAGAGCAATCGGAGCGCGTCGCGCTCGGCCGCTACAAGGCCGGCGTGGGCAACATCCTGGATGTGCTGAACGCACAAAGCGCCCTGGCCAGCGCGCGCCAGCAGCGCATCCAGTCCACGTATAACTGGAACATCAATCGCGCCGCGCTCGCCCAGGCCATGGGCAGCCTGGATGCCGGCCTGTTGCAGGAATTGTCCGCTGGCAGCCAGCAGGCCGGCGCGAATCTTCAACGGAAATAAAATCAGCCATGAAAAAAATATTGCGCTCTCCCATCGCCCTGTTCTTCATTGCCATTGCCGTCATCACCGCAGGCATCGCCATTTACCGGCAGGTAGCCCTGGTCGCGCCGGAACAGCAATACCGCTTCCAGGCCGTGGAAAAAGGCGACATCACCCAGACCGTTTCCGCCAACGGCACGATCAATCCGGTGACACTGGTCAATGTCGGCACGCAGGTCTCCGGCACGGTGAAAAAGCTGTATGTGGACTTCAACAGCAAGGTGGAAAAAGGCCAGGTGTTGCTGGAACTGGACGACGCCCTGCTCGCCGCACAACAGAAGCAGAGCCGGGCCAACGTGCAAAGCGCCACCGCCTCGCTGGAGCTGGCTACGGCCAACGAGGCGCGCATGCGCGACCTGTTCGCCCAGGAATATGTTTCGCGGCAGGAACTGGACACTGCGGTGCAGGCCAAAAAAGCTGCCGAGGCGCAACTGAATCTGACGCGTGCGGCGGTGGAAAAGGACAGCGCCAATCTCGCCTATTCGGTGATCCGCTCGCCGGTATCCGGCGTCGTGGTGGATCGTGCGGTAGACATCGGCCAGACCGTCGCGGCCAGCCTGCAGACCCCGACGCTGTTCAAGATCGCGCAGGACTTGTCCAAGATGCAGATTCACGCCAACTTCGCCGAGGCGGATGTCGGCAGCATCCGCGTCGGCCAGGCGGTACGCTTCACCGTGGATGCCTTTGCGGGGCGCAACTTCCAGGGCGAGGTGATGCAGATACGCCTCAACCCGACCACGCAGCAGAACGTGGTCACCTACGACGTGGTGGTTAACGTGGACAACCCCGAGCAGATCCTGCTGCCCGGCATGACCGCCTATGTCAGCATTGCGGTGGCCGAACGCAAAGGCGTGTTGCTGGTTCCCAATGCCGCGTTGCGCTTCAAGCCGGCCAATACCGAACAAAGACGCGGTAACGGCCACCCCGGCGGCGCACCGGGCGGCGGCGCAGTGCCAAAACGTGACGCTTTTGCCGGCAAGGTATATGTGCTGGAACAGGGCGAATTGATGCCAATCAACGTATCGCTGGGCATTACCGATAACCGCAATACTGAAATCACCAGTGGCGACCTCAAGGCAGGAGATCAGGTTATCGTCGGCGAAGCGCAGGCACCCGGCAAACCGAAAACCGGCGGTACGCCGCCGATGAGAATGTTCTGATGAGTGATGCCGTCATCCGCATCGAGGGACTGCACAAGTCCTACGAGACTTCTGCCGGCTTGTTCCCGGCATTGAAAGACGTCAGCCTCGACATCGCCGCCGGCGAATTCGTCGCAATCATGGGGCCGTCCGGCTCGGGCAAATCCACTTTCATGAACATCCTCGGCTGCCTCGACAAGCCCACCGCCGGACGCTACACGCTGGACAGCCGCAGCGTTGCGGAACTGAGCAAGGACGAACTGGCCTTGCTGCGCAACCGCACCATCGGTTTCGTGTTCCAGGGTTTCAACCTGCTGCCGCGCATGTCGCTGCTGGACAACGTCGCGCTGCCGCTGATCTATTGCGGTGTGGAACACGAAAAACGCCGGCAGCGCGCCCGCAGCCTGCTCGCCAGGGTCGGGCTGGAAGGTTACGCGGACTCCATGCCCAACAAGATTTCCGGCGGCCAGCAGCAGCGCGTCGCGATCGCGCGTGCGCTGGTCAACCACCCGCGCCTGATCCTTGCGGACGAGCCGACCGGCAATCTCGACAGCCACACCAGCGAGGAAATCATGGCGCTATTCGAAGCGCTCAACCGCGAAGGCATCACCATCGTGCTGGTCACCCACGAAGCGGACATCGCGCATCACGCCAAACGCCAGGTGCGCTTCTTCGATGGCCGCATCATCAGCGACCAGCCCACGCCTCATTTGGAGCATGCAATATGATCCAGATGAAAACCATTCACCACGAAGAACACGAAGATTTTTGCGGGTTATCGCTATGCGGCGATATTCCTGCCAACCTGAAATCATGCAACCGCATAATGCTGAACGCTCGCCTGCAAGGCCATTCCTGTTTGTCAAAACTAGGGGTTATTCTTCTTCGTGGTCTTCGTGCCCTTCGTGGTTCAAATGAGGTTTCTGCATGAGCATGATCTTCACCATGCTCGGCGAAGCCTGGCGCGCGATGGGCGCCAACCGCCTGCGCACCATGCTGACCATGCTCGGCATGGTGATCGGTGTCGGTGCGGTGGTACTGATGATGTCCATCGGCCAAGGCGCTCAATACGCCATCAAGCAAACCATCAGCGCGATGGGCAGCAACCTGTTCGTCTTGCTCTCCGGGCATACCATGAGCGGGGGCGTACGCTCCGGCAGCGGCGGTGCCCACACCCTGACGGTCGGCGACGCTGAAGCCATCGCCGAACTGCCCGGCGTACAGGCCACCGCCCCGATCCACCCCGGCAGTGCGCAGGTCGTGTACGGCCCGAACAACTGGAACACCTCGGTCATCGGCACCACACCGAGCTATCTTGATGCACGCGCCTGGCAAGTGACTGCGGGAGCGGCATTCACCTCCTCGGACGTGCGCTCCGCCACGCGCGTTGCACTGATCGGCAAGACGGCGGCAGAAAACCTGTTCGGCAACGAAGACCCAGTCGGCAAGACCATCCGCATCCGGCAAAGCCCGTTTGTCATCCTCGGCACCCTGGCGGTCAAGGGTCAGGGCATGGACGGGCGCGACCAGGACGACACCATCATCATTCCGCTCACCACCGCACAGCGCCAGGTATTCGGCACCCAGTTCCCGGGGTCGGTGCGCATGATGATGGTGCAGACCACCACCCAGGAAGCCATGCCGGCGGTGGAAAAATCCATGACCGAGCTATTGCGCCAGCGGCACCGCATCCGCGAGGGCATGGACAACGATTTCTTCCTGCGCAACCTCACCGCCGTCGCCGATTCAGCCGAGGAAAGCACGCGCGTGATGTCGCTGCTGCTCGGCGCGATCGCCTCGGTTTCGCTGCTGGTCGGCGGCATCGGCATCATGAACATCATGCTGGTTTCGGTGACCGAGCGCACCCGTGAGATCGGCATCCGCATGGCGATCGGCGCGCGCGAAAAGGACATCCTGCTGCAATTCCTGCTGGAAGCCATCATCATCTCGCTGGTCGGTTGCTTCATCGGCCTGCTGCTGGGAATCGGCGGGGCACTGCTGGTCAACGCGCTGACCGGCACGATGGTCATCATCTCGGGCAGTTCAGCCGTCGTGGCATTCGGCGTGGCCGCGACGGTAGGCATCTTCTTCGGCTTCTACCCGGCGAAGAAAGCCGCGCAACTCGATCCGATCGAAGCATTGCGCTATCAATAAAAAGAGGCACGTTGCCGTGCCTCTTTTTTGTCTTCAATCAGCTTGGCCGATGCAATCAGTCTTCGCCGCGCCGTTCATGCTTTTTCTTGTGCTTGTCCTTCTTTTGCCCCAGATGCAGCCCGTTGTCGTGGCGCCGGTGTTCATCGTCATCTTCAGCATCGCGGGTAGATACCTTCTGCACCTGAACCTGTTTGACTGCAGGCGCACTGTTGCTGCTGCCGACCGCCGCACCGGTTGCGCCGCCGATTGCCGCGCCCAGGATCGCACCGTCCCTGCCGCCCATGTTATGGCCGATTGCCGCACCGGCCGCACCGCCGACTGCACCGCCGACCACCGCGCCGCTATCGACGGCATAGGCGTTCACGCTGGCGGAAAGAAACAGGGCGATTGCTAATGATTTTTTCATGTTACCTCCAATGTAAGATTGCTCGGGTTTGCCGCATTGCACAAGATTTATTGCACAGATTAGTCAAACGCGGGGCTAGTTTAGTTCCAGTTCGCGATTGTCTGCAATCCCGATTGTCGGCAATCTGGGCTGCGTGATATTCTCGGCCATTCTGAAAGCAGCACCCCAAAATAACACGAACCATATGCCGATACCCATCAAAACCCCGCAGGAAATCGAGAAAATGCGCGTCGCCGGCCGCCTGACCAGCGAGGTGCTCGACTACATCGCACCGTTCGTCAAGGCGGGCGTGACGACCAACGAACTGGACAAGCTGTGCCACGACTACATCGTCAACGTGCAGCATGGCATTCCCGCACCGCTCGATTACGCGCCGCACGGACATGCGCCCTACCCCAAATCGATCTGCGCCTCGATCAACCACCAGGTCTGCCACGGCGTGCCGGGCGACAAGGCGCTCAAGAGCGGCGACATCGTCAACCTGGACATCACCGTCATCAAGGACGATTACCACGGCGACAGCAGCCGGATGTTCTACGTAGGCGAACCGTCGATCCAGGCCAGGCGGCTGTGCGAGGCCACTTACGAGGCGCTGTGGCGCGGCATCCGCGCGGTCAGGCCCGGCGCATATCTGGGCGACATCGGCCATGCCATCCAGAGCTACGTCGAACCGCTCGGCTACAGCGTGGTGCGCGAGTTCTGCGGCCACGGCATCGGCAGGCTTTTCCACGAGGAGCCGCAGGTATTGCATTACGGCCGCCCCCGGACAGGGGTACGGCTGGAGGCCGGCATGTTCTTCACCATCGAGCCGATGATCAATGCCGGCAAGGCGGCCATCAAGCAACTCGGCGACGGCTGGACGGTGGTCACAAAGGATCACAGCCTGTCGGCGCAATATGAACACACCATCCTCGTCACCGAGACCGGCTTCGAAGTCCTGACCGTTTCCGATGGCTGCCCTCCCCCACCATCCCCGTGACGAAATAGCCGCGCTGCGCGAGTCGTTGCGCAGCGACCGCACGGCGCTCGAGCAGAGCTTCCTGGAGCACAACAATGCAGCACGCCTGCTCGCTACGCACACCCGGCTGATCGACCGCTACCTGCGCCGCGTCTGGCGGCAACTTGCCATGCCGCGACAGATCGCGCTCGCGGCGGTGGGCGGCTACGCGCGCCAGCGGCTCTACCCCAAGTCGGACATCGACCTGCTGATCCTGCTGGATGCCGAATCCGAAAAACTCTTGGACGGGCACCCGCCGGACGACGCCTTGCGGCAGCAATTGCAGGAACTGATCGGAATGCTGTGGGATATCGGGCTCGAAGTCGGGCACAGCGTGCGCACCGTGGCGCAGTGCCTGAGCGAATCCGCCGACATCACCGTGCAGACCAACCTGCTCGAAGCGCGCCTGCTCTGCGGCAACAGGGAGCTGTTCGATGAATTGAGCGACTGCATGCAGCAGCGCCTCGACCTGCGCGCCTTTTATCTTGCCAAGTTGCAGGAGCAGCAGCGGCGCCACGCGCGCTATACCGAGGCGGACTACAACCTCGAACCCAACCTCAAGGAAAGCCCGGGCGGCCTGCGCGACTTGCAGACCGTCACCTGGATCGCGCGCGCGGCCGGCCTGGGAACGCACTGGAGCGAACTCGCGCAAATCGGCCTGCTCACGATCGCCGAGGCACGCCAGGTCGCACGCCACAGCGCGTTGCTGGCGGCCCTGCGCATCCGTTTGCATTACCTCACCAAACGCCACGAAGACCGCCTGCTGTTCGACTTCC
>CAYNYH010000074.1:0-11878 GCA_964401425.1 uncultured Gallionella sp.
CCATGCCTTCCTCGCCGCAGGCTTGCATGCCGCAGTCCGGGCCAAGCACCTGCACACCATAGGCAAGCAGCTGCGCAAAGTTGCGCTGCGTCGCGGCGTTCTGCCACATCTCGCGGTTCATCGCCGGAGCAACCAGCAACGGGCAATTGCGCGCCAGGCACAGCGTGGAAAGCAGATCATCCGCCAGGCCATGCGCCAGCTTGGCGATGAAATCCGCCGTCGCGGGCGCGATCACAATCGCATCGGCGTTGCGGCTCGGGTTGATATGCGCCATGCCGTTCGCCGCATCCATATCCCATTGGCTGGTGAGCACCGGCTTGCCGGAAAGGCCTTGCATGGTAATCGGCGTGATAAAACGGCAGGCCGCCTCGGTCATCGCAACCTGCACCTCCATCCCCTGCTTCATCAACAGACGCAGCAGCTCCGCCGCCTTGTAGGCCGCGATACCGCCAGTGATGCCCAAGACGATGCGATTCATTGGCAGGATGCGCTTTGCGGGTTCTTGTTCCATAATGCCGCGCATCTTACAAGAAAGCGGGGTGGTTATGGCAATCACCAACTGGCCCGAAGGCGAACGCCCTCGCGAGAAGCTGCTGGTGCGCGGCGCCTCGTCGTTATCCGATGCCGAGCTGCTGGCGATCTTCCTGCGCACCGGCGTGACCGGCAAGAGCGCGGTGGATCTGGCACGCGAACTGCTCACCCGCTTCGGCAGCCTCACCAAACTGTTCGCCGCCTGCGAAAAGGATTTTTGCGAAACGCGCGGCATGGGGCCAGCAAAATACGTGCAACTTCAGGCCGTGCTGGAAATGGCGCGGCGCGCCTTGCAGGAGGAATTGCAGTGTGGCGACGCACTCTGCTCGCCGCGCGCGGTGCGCGACTATCTGCGGCTATTACTCGGCGGGCAGCAACAGGAAGTTTTCCTGGCGCTGTTCCTCGACACCCAGCATCGCGTGATCGCCACGGAAGAGCTGTTCCGTGGTACGCTCAGTCAGACCAGCGTCTATCCGCGCGAAGTGGTCAAGCGTGCGCTGGCGCACAATGCCGCCGCCGTGATTCTCGCGCACAATCACCCATCCGGCGTCGCCGAACCAAGCCAGGCCGACCAACTCTTGACCGCCACCCTGAAACAGTCCCTCGGCTTGGTAGATGTGCGCGTGCTGGATCACTTCGTTGTGGCAGGCGGGCAAACCCTGTCGTTTGCGGAAAAAGGGTTCATCTAAACTAGGTCTTTTGACTTATTGACCATACCACACGAGGAGTGGATACTGTGGCTGGTAATCAACAAGGGAGGCAGCAAACATGAAGCTGGTGCGATGGATATCTTGCGGAGTATTCGGTACATTGGTAGCAGCGAGCGCTGTTGCACTGGAAGCTGAACCCCAAGCAGCGCCCAAGAAGGCCAAAAAAACCATAACCCAAAAAGCCAAACCTGCCGCAAAAAAAACCGCAAAGCCGAGCGCACGCACCTTGCAAGCGGAGCGCGAAGCGGCAGCACGCGCCAAGGCCGAACAGGAAGCGCGTCAGCGTGCCGAGGCCGAGGCCAGGAAGCAAGCCGAGGCAGAAGCCAAACGGGCAGAGCTTGAAGCGCGCGAAAAGCCCATCAGGGATGCAGAGGGAATGATGAAGAACGGCAAGCCAGCCGATGCTTATGCATTGCTGGAGCCGCTGGAGTTCGAGCGTTCCGGCGAGGTGCGCTTCGACTACCTGCTCGGCATCGCCGCACTGGACAGCGGCAAGCCGGACAAGGCGACACTCGCCTTCGAGCGGGTATTGGCCGTTGACCCGAATTTTGCCGGAGCGCGCCTGGACATGGCGCGCGCCTATTACCAACTCGGCGACCTGCCGCGCGCCCAGACCGAATTTCAGGAAGTATTGAAACAAAACCCGCCTGAGGCGGCGCGCATCACTATCCAGAAATATCTGGATGCCATTGCGGCCGCGGAACAGGCCAAGCAGACACGCATCAGCGGCTATGTCGAGGGTACCGTGGGGCATGACAGCAACATAGCCAACAGCAGCACCCAAACTTTTACGTTCGCCCCGGCTTCGCCGTGGATCGGCTTCTTCCCCGGCAATCAACTACCGCCTGCCGCCAAGCTGAGCGGCACTTACGAGGGCATCAATGCAGGCGCCGAAATCAGCCGCAACCTGAATTCCAATTGGGGCGTGTTTGCCGGCGCCGACCTGCACCAGCACGGCAACATGACCCAGACCGCCTATGACACGGTCAGCACCGATGCCCGTTTAGGGGCAATCTACGCCGAGGAGCAGAATGCCTACAAACTGACGCTGTCTGGCGGACAGTATTACACCGCCAACTCCATGCGCCGCGATTCGGCCGGCCTGAGCGCGGAATGGCAGCATGTATTCAGCCCGGCCAACCAGATGAGCGCATTTGCGCAATATGGCCAGAACCGGGCTGCCGGCGTTCAGCCGACCTCGCCGACGACGGATGCGCGCATCGAGGGCGACACCGATCAGGTGGTGGCCGGCGCCGGGTGGGTGCACATCATGGCGGACGGCAAGCAGGCCCTGTTCGGCAGTATTTACGCCGGCAAGGAACGGGATGTACACGACGCTCTTCCGATCTGCCTGCCCAACGGCGGCCGCACCGACGGCAAGAAACGCTTCGAGGGATTGCGGGTTGGCGGACAGGCAGTTTTTAACGAGCAACTGGACGGGATTGCCAGCCTGGGCTGGCAATCCGCGCACTACGGCAACCAGAACAACCTGATCATGGACTACCGCAACGAACAGCTCTACGACCTGACCGTGGCGGCAAACTGGCGGCTGGACAAGCTCTGGTCGGTCAAACCGCAAATTGTCTTTTCCAGAAAAAATTCCAACATTTCACTGTATAGCTTCGACCGCACGGATGTTTCGCTGACCATCCGCCGTGATTTCAGGTAACCATCTTCGTATGAGGGGCCATCATGAAAACTTATAAATTTCTCGCTTGCCTGGGGCTATCCGTTGTTTGTTTTGCGGCGGCATCCTCAGCTTATGCTGCCGTGGCCGGCCATGTGCAGTTCGTCAACGGCGACGTGCAGGTCACCAACACGGCAGGGCAGTCGCGTCCGGCACAAAAGGGCGATGCAATCAATGAAGGCGACACGCTGACCTCCGCGCAAAAGTCTTCCGCGCAGGTCAAGATGCAGGACGGCGGCTTCGTCGCGGTGCGTGAAGACACCCGGCTGAAATTCGACCAGTTCGTCTTTGCCGGCAAGGAAGACGGCAGCGAGAAGAGCTTCTTTTCCCTGTTCAAGGGCGGCTTTCGTGCGGTAACCGGCCTGATCGGCCGCATCAACAAGCAGAATTACAGGGTCACCACCCCGGCGGCGACCATCGGAATCCGCGGAACGGACCACGAGACCTTCATGATCACGCCGGGCAGCCCGCTGGCGCAGGTGGCGCCAACCGGAGCCTACAACAAGGTGAACGTCGGTGAAACGAGCATGACCACCGATAAAGGCACGATCTTCGTGCAGCCCAACCAGATGGGTTTTGCCGGTGGCATGAACCAGATGCCGCAAGTGCAGCCGGTGAACACCAATGTGT
The DNA here is from genome assembly GCA_964401425.1 of uncultured Gallionella sp. GTDB lineage: Bacteria > Pseudomonadota > Gammaproteobacteria > Burkholderiales > Gallionellaceae > Gallionella. The sequence continues at coordinate 3,559 of CAYNYH010000074.1, forward strand.
TCACGGTTGCGGAGGCGCCTGCACCGGAAGCCAAGGCCGAGAAGAAAAAAGAAAAGGAAGAGAAGGCCGGGGCCAAGCAGGAAGAAAAAGCCGCCAAGAACGACAAGGAAGAAGGCAAGAAAGAGGAAGCCAAGGCTGAAGCGGCTGCGGAAGGCGGCGCAAGCGGCGAAGCCACTCAGGAAGAAGCGCCTGTACGCGAAACCGCGGTAGTGGACGCGGCCGCTCCCAGCACAGGTGGCACTCCTGCAGCCACCGCCACGACAATCGCGACCGCCACGACAGCCGAAATCATTGCGCCGGCAACGCAAGCCCCGACGACCACCACGCTTACAGCGGGCGGGACGACGCTGAATCTTATCTCAGGCACGGGTACCACGGCTGGCGGACTGGTAGTTGTTCCGGGGGCAGTTGTGCCCACGGTGGCCGAATGCACCAAAAATCCCGCATTGGCAAATTGCGCATCAGTATTGATCCCCCCAGCAGCCGGCACATATGCCTATGAGGTGGTTGCGACTGGAGGAGCAGCAGGTGCCTATACTGTCATGAACCCGTGGGGCGGGAACTTGGCCGCCACAAGCTACCTCTTCGATACCGCCAACAATCTGGCGAGAGTCAATTGGTTGGGTGGTGGCGCGGATTACTTCACGGGCGGAACTGCCATGGACACCTGGAAATCCGCGGACGGCAGCATCTATATGGGACGCTGGCTGGGCGGAAATCTGACGATGGTGGACAGCATCGGAACTGTGAGCAACACCGCATTGGGCGCGGGAAGCGCCCACTGGATCGTGTCGCTGCAAACACCGTTGAACTACGTCCAGACTCGAGGCGGAACGGCTACCTATACACTCGCTGCTGCGACCGCACCCACCGATGCGCTGGGCAATGCTGGAACGCTGCTGAACAGTTCGACGGTCACCGCCAACTTCACCACGCAGCTGGTGGATATGGCACTCAACATCCAGTTTACCGGCGCCCGGACCAGCACCTTGGCCGTCATGACGCCCGGCGGCATCCCAATTTTCGGTGAAACGATCTGGGGAGTGGGAACGGTGGCATGCACCGGCGCAAACTGCGATGCCGCCGGCTACTCCGCCAACCTGTGGGGTCGCTTCTCGGGAGCGACTGCCTCCAATGTGGCATTGGCTTACCACATCATTGCGGGTGCAACCGACCTGATCCAGGGGGCGGCAGCCTTCAGCACCGCCACCGCTCCAGCGCCTGTGGCGACTGCGCCTTATGTACAAAGCGACCTAGCAATGGCGCTCGTGACAAACAGCTCGAGTTCCGCATCCAACTTCGTTCAAATCGGCACCCTGATCGCGAAACCGGCGGATGTGAACAATGCACTGCCCAACCCGTCTTTCACCGACCGCTATGCAGGGAAGGATACCGCCAGTTACATTACCTACACCCTGAATGGCACGACGGTTGTCGGGCAGGCAACTACCACCCTGGCCAACGGCATCCAGTTCGGCCGGTATGACAGCACCTCTTCACAAAGTCTAGTGGTAGGAAACACCAATTGCTGCGCTGCAGGAACATACCCGTCCAACACACCGGTCTACTCGCACTGGATAGGCGGCCCGGCGGTCAATCCGGTCTATCTGCCGGAAGCACTGCTGGGCACCGCGACCTATACGATTGCCGGCGGCACCACCCCAACAATCACCATGGGCACCACCCCCCCGGGTGCGGCCCTGAACATGAATACCGCATCCACCAATCTTTCGGTGAACTTCACCCAGCAACTGGTAACGTTCAACCTGGCGCTGACCGTGGGCGGAACGCCCTGGACTGCCAGTGCGACCGCACCGCTGCAGATGATGTACTGGAACGGCGCCAAGACCGGATTCATGGCTACGTCGGTGGCAAGGCCGGGCTGGGCGCCGCTGACGGTGACCGGTGCAACGGGAGGTGATGTCGTCGGGCAATTGACCGGCACCGGGCTGGATGGCGCCATAATGTCGTATGTTTTGAGTGGCCAGGTCACTGCTGTCGCTGCCCAAGTGTCGGGCGTAGCCGCTTTTACCGGAGCAGTGCAAAATACCGCAACACCTTACCGGATCGCCGCCCTGTCCACCATCGACACGATCCCCGCCGGCCAGGCCAATGCCGGCATAACGGTTCCAGTGGAGAGGGGTGGATACAACAACGCCGCCAGCGTACAGTTTGACGGGGTCGGCAATGCCATCCAGTTCAATGCCGACAAGCCTTTTTCGAACAGCAACGCCAGCACCATCAATATTGGAACCGCTACTCCCGTTGGCTTGGGCACTGACCCCATCTCCGGCATCAGCTGGGGGCGCTGGCAGGGGGGGAATCTGGCGATCACCGACCTTGCCACCAATACAACGGCCAATCCCGCCAACGGCAACTCGCACTGGATCGTAGGCCCGACGATGACCGGCCCGGTCGACTTGCCGGTGTCCGGCACTTTCAACTACGTGCTGGCGGGAGGCACAGCACCCACCGACTCGCTGGGCGGCGTGGGGACGCTGAACAGCGCCAGCCTGACTGCCAACTTCACCACCCAGACCGTGGCTGTCAGCCTGAACGTGACCACGCCCAACGCGGGCAATCTGGTGGCTGCTGGAGCAGGCATCCCCATTGAGCAGAAGAGTTTCTTCAACGCTGCCTCGGTGAATGATCCCAATGCTGGCAACAACCTCGGCCTGCTGACCGTAACCTGCCAGGCAGGCTGCGGTGCAGCCGCAGTATCAGGCCACCTGGGTGGCGTATTCGTCGGCGCAGGCGGCATAGGCGCCGGCGTGGCATATGGCATGCAGAAGGATACCGTCATCGTCAACGGTGTGGCCGCCTTCCATCGCTAACCCGCTCCGGCAGCAGAAATACAGGCCCCGCATCGCGGGGCCTGTGCATTTGGATGACATGCGCACCGCGCGCAATCCCTGTAAAATCGCGCCCTCATTTAAACTTTGCAGCCATTCACCATGCGCGTCTCACAATTTTTCATCTCCACCCTGAAAGAAGCCCCGTCCGAGGCCGAGCTGCCCAGCCACCGGCTGATGCTGCGCGCCGGCTACATCCGGAAGCTGGCCAGTGGCCTGTACACCTGGATGCCGCTCGGCCTGCGCGTGCTGCGCAAGGTGGAAAATATCGTGCGCGAGGAAATGGACAGAAGCGGCGGCATCGAGTTGCTGATGCCCGCCGTGCAGCCCGCCGAACTGTGGCATGAAACCGGCCGCTGGGCGGTGTTCGGCCCGCAGATGCTGAAAATCAAGGACCGGCACGACAACGATTTCTGTTTCGGCCCGACCCACGAAGAGGTCATTACCGACATCGCGCGCCGCGAAATCCGCAGCTACCGCCAGTTGCCGGTAAACTTCTACCAGGTCCAGACCAAGTTCCGCGACGAGGTGCGCCCGCGCTTCGGCGTGATGCGCGCGCGCGAGTTCGTGATGAAAGACGCCTACTCCTTCCACGCCGACTACGCGAGCCTGGAGCAGACCTACCAGGTCATGCACGACACCTACAGCCGCATCTTCACGCGCCTTGGCCTGCAGTTCCGTGCCGTTGCGGCGGACACCGGTGCGATCGGCGGCAGCGGCTCGCACGAGTTCCATGTGCTGGCCGATTCCGGCGAGGACGCGCTGGCGTTCTGCCCGGATTCGGATTATGCGGCGAACGTGGAGCTGGCCGAGGCAATCGCGCCGGATACGCCGCGTACCGCCGCGACGCAGGAGATGCAGAAGACCATCACTCCCGGACAGAAAACCATCGAGGAAGTTGCCGCATTCTTCGACACCTCCGCGCAAAAAATATTGAAAGCCATCGCGGTGATGACGCACGAGAACGAATTCGTGCTGTTGCTGCTGCGCGGCGACCACCAGCTCAACGAGATCAAGGCAGGCAAGGTGCTGGGCGAGTTCCGCTTCGCCAGCGACGATGAAATCCACCGCAACATGGGCTGCCGTGCCGGTTACATCGGGCCGGTGAATACCGGAGTGCGCCTGCTGATTGACCGTGCTGCCGCCGCATTGAGCGATTTCGTCTGCGGCGCGAACGACGACGGCTTCCATTACACTGGCGTGAACTTCGGGCGCGACGTGCCGCTCGACGAAGCCAACGTGCACGACTTGCGCAACGTCGTGGCGGGCGATTCCTCGCCGGACGGCAAGGGCGCATTGGAAATCTGCCGCGGCATCGAGGTCGGGCACATCTTCCAGTTGCGCAGGAAATACGCCGAGGCACTCAATGCCACCTTCCTCGACGCGCAGGGCAAGGCGCAGATCATGGAAATGGGCTGCTACGGCATCGGCGTGTCGCGCATCGTGGCCGCCGCGACCGAACAGAATTACGACGAACGCGGCATCATCCTGCCGGCAGCAATGGCACCATTCCAGGTCGCCATCGTGCCGATCGGCATGGGCAAAAGCACAGCCGTACGCGATGCGGTGGAGCAACTGTACGCCGCATTGCAGGCCGCGGGTATCGAGGTGTTGCTGGATGACCGCGACGAGCGCCCCGGCGTGATGTTTGCCGACATGGAACTGATCGGCATCCCGCACCGCATCGTCATCGGCGAGCGCAGCCTGAAGGAAGGCAACGTCGAATATCAGGGACGGCGCGATGCACAGGCACAGGCCATCCCCTTGCAAAGCGCGCCGGAGTTCGTACAATCAAAACTATGAAGAAGGATGCAGGATTCGGGATGCAGGATTCAGGAGCGAGGACAGCCCGCCGCTCCGGCTTGAACTCATCCCTGAATCCTGTATCTCGCATCCTGATCTGCCTGGCCGGATTGCTGTTCGCTTCCGGCGCATTGGCCGGCGCACAACGGGAAGAGGCGCTTTCAGCCAGTGTCCGTGCGGTATTGCAGCACAGCGTATCGGATCAGGCAGCACCCGGACCGGCATTTAACACACAATCCGAGGCGGATGCCTGGCTGAAGGAGATGTCGCACCGCTTGCGCAAACGCATGCCTGATGCCGAGTCACGCATTGATTTCCTGAGCACGGTGCATTACGAGGCGACCCGCGCCGGGCTTGAGCCGGAACTGGTGCTGGGCTTGATCGAAGTGGAAAGCGGTTTTAGGAAATATGCCGTTTCCGGCGTGGGCGCGCACGGCTACATGCAGGTGATGCCGTTCTGGGTCAGGCAAATCGGCGCCGGGGATCACAACCTCTTCCACCTGCGCACCAACCTGCGCTACGGCTGCACCATCCTGCGCCATTACCTGGACATCGAAAAAGGCAATTTGTATCGCGCGCTGGGGCGTTACAACGGCAGCCTGGGCCGCCCCGAATACCCGAACCTGGTGCGCGCCGCCTGGCACAACAACTGGTCCTCGCCGCGCCGGACGGCTGACAGCGGCCATCGGCCGGCCGGCGGCTAATTGAATTTCTTGTTCTTGATGTAGGTCTCGACGCTCTCGCGCGTCACCTCCCCGGTCTCATAGCTCACCTGCCCGCCATTCGGCGCATACAGGTAACTGGTCGGCAACGCTTCCACCTTGCCTATCTGGGCCGCGAGCCTGTTGTTGCCCAGCACGATCGGGTAGCTGATGCCGTGCGCCTCGATGAAATCAGCCACCTTCTTGCTGGAGCCGGAACCCATGGCGACACCGATCACCACCAAGTCGCGATCCTTGTGCGCGTTGTGCAAACTGCTCAACTCGGGAATTTCGCTCAGGCATGGCGGGCACCAGGTCGCCCAAAAATTCACCAGCACCCACTTGCCGCGATAATCCGCCAGGCGATGTGTCTTGCCCTGCATATCCTCCAGCGAAAAATCCGCCGCGTAAACCGAAAACGACAAGGCCAGCAACGGCCATACCAGCAACTTGCGTAACAACATGCTTGCTCCAAGCCCCATCGAATGGGATTAGTGGCCGTGCTTTTCCGGCACTTTTTCGTCTTGCTCCGTCTCGCCACCTGCGCCATGCTCGGAAGCATGAGTCAGATACAGCGCCAACGCGATCAGCGCAATGCTTGCGCCGAGATAGACCAGGTCAAGCGGCGTGCTCATGTGCATGTTCAGCGCTTCCTCGAACAGCGTGACGATCATGATCATCAGGATCACCTTGGCCAGGCGCGATTTGAGGTCGTCCAGGTTATTGATGACCAGTATCTTGCTGGAGGATTTGCTGCCGTGCGCCTGGTCAATGTCGCTGATGAACAGTTCGTACAGGCCCAGCGAGAAAATCAGCATCACCGTCGCCAGCAAATAGCCGTCCACCACCTCGACGATATGCGACACCGTGCTGTCATGCAGCGCTTTGCGCGCCTCGGCAGTCAGGCTGGCATCGGCGTAATGCAAGGCATGGCTGAACAGGCTCACCACGTCCACGGTGGCCATGTAAAAAATCGCGATGCCCGCCAGCAGGCTGCCGATCACCGCCGTCAGTATCATGAAGCGGCTGTTCCACAGCGCCCCCTCGAATAATTTCTCAAGAAATCCCATGCCAATGCCCCCAGCAATAAAAATGTCGCGCATTAAAGCGTAAATGTCCGCCTCCATGCAAGCGGCCTGCATACCCTTTAACCGGCTAGCTCAACCTGCCGGCCAAGTCAAATTATTTGTCCAATTACCAAGACCAAAATAGTGCTTGCAAAAAAATCCCGGCACACTAGAATTAGTACAAATTCTGCAACGAAACACTATATATAGTGTTTTTTGGTTTTTCCGGGCCGAATCCGCCCATCCAATCCGGGAGTTATATTGTGCCTATTAATAAAAACATTTTGCCCGCCACATCTGTCTGCAACACATCAAAACTCCCCGCCTCCCTGGTATCCGGCCAACACCAGGGCGATCCACCGCAAAAAACTTATCGTCAAATTTGAGCCAGCAGTATCCCCAGAGTTCCTTGGGCTGCACAAATATTTCACAACTGCTCACCAAGGAAACGGTTCAGGCAGACAAGCCGCAAAGCATCGGCCCGCAAAAGCCGCCCATTCAGGTGGCAAGATGATCAAATAACAACGAATTGGTTTAAGGGAGTAATTAAATGACACAGGAAATCAGCACCGAAGTATTGCTGGAAAAATACGCGGAACCCGGCGAAAACTCTGTTCAGGACGTGCGCCGCCGCGTGGCACGCGGCTTGGCAGAGGCCGAGAAACCGGAGCAGCGCGCCAAATGGGAAGAGGAATTCTTTCTCGGCCAGGAGTATGGCCTGGTGCCCGCCGGCCGCATCAACTCGGCGGCCGGCCTGAAGATTCATGCGACGCTGATCAACTGCTTCGTGCAGCCGGTAGGCGATTCGATCTCCGGCATCAGCAACGGCAAGCCGGGCATTTACGACGCACTGCAGCAGGCTGCGGAGACCATGCGGCGCGGTGGCGGGGTCGGTTATGACTTTTCGACCATCCGCCCCGAGGGCGCGATGGTCAAGGGCACGAACTCCCGCGCCAGCGGCCCGATTTCCTACATGCGCGTATTCGACCGCTCCTGCGAGACCGTCGAATCGGCCGGTGCGCGCCGCGGCGCGCAGATGGGCGTGCTGCGCTGCGACCATCCCGACATCGAGAAATTCATCCACGCCAAGGACAAGGGTGACCTGCGCAACTTCAACATTTCCGTAGGCGTCACGGATGACCTGATGCGCGCCGTGGAAAGCGGCGCGGATTTCGAACTGGTGCATAGCGCCGAACCGTCCGCCGCGCTCAAGGAACAGGGCGCGACGCAGCGCGCCGACGGCAAGTGGGTGTACCGCAGGGTGCCGGCCGCCGACCTGTGGAAGCAGATCATCGAGAGCACCTACGACCACGCCGAGCCGGGCGTGCTGTTCATCGACCTGATGAACCGCGACAACAACCTGTCCTACATCGAGTTGATCGAAGCCACCAATCCCTGCGCCGAGCAGCCGCTGCCCTCCTACGGCTGCTGCTGCCTGGGCTCGGTCAACCTCACCCTCATGGTGGACAACGCCTTCACCGCCCAGGCTACCTTCAGCTACGAAAAATTCAGGAAGCTGATCCAGGTCGGCATGCGCATGCTGGACAACGTGCTGGATGTCACCTCCTGGCCGCTGCCCGAGCAGCAGAAGGAAGCGGCAAACAAGCGGCGCATCGGGCTGGGCTACACTGGCTTGGGCGACGCGCTGGTAATGCTCGGCCTGCGCTATGACACCGACGCGGCGCGCACGCTGGCCGCCGACCTCACGCGCTTCATGCGGGACGAGGCCTATCTCGCCTCGGTGGACCTGGCCATCGAGCGCGGCGCCTTCCCGCTGCTGGACACCGAACAATATCTCGCCGCGCCGCGCTTCGCCTCGCGGCTGCCGGAAGAAATCAAGGCCAAGATACGCAAGCACGGTATCCGCAACAGCCACCTGCTGTCGATCGCGCCCACC
>CAYNYH010000075.1:0-11805 GCA_964401425.1 uncultured Gallionella sp.
CTCGGCAAAGCCCGGCAACAGCTCGGGTTTACCGAGCAGGGTGCGCACCATTGCGAGGGAAAGGGATTCGTAATAGTTGCCGCCGTATTCTGCGACCATCGGCACGCGGCGTACCACGCCGTCGGCATCAACCAGCGGATTAAAGTGCCCGGCGCTCGCCGCTGCCTTCTGCAATTCTGGAAGATTCGCCCCATAACCATTCCAGGTCGTAAATCCGATCGGCCTCCCCTTGAACATGCCCGCCGGGAACACCGGATCGGGCAACGCTCCCGATATGTTGCCGCCTTTCTGGCTGGTCATGTAGTAACCCAGCACCACGTTGCGGTTCCTGATCTTGCTGGCGAACAGGCTGTCGTATTCGAGCTGCGGCTGGATCTGCGCCAAGGTGGCCTGGAATTGCGCATCGCCCTTGAGCTGCTCCTGCCCGATTTTCTTCAATACCCTGAGTCCCGAGCTCTCATCCTTTTCGGCGAAAACCACGTCGAATCCGACTACCGCGACACCGTATCTGTCGAACAGCTTGTCCATCAACAAACTGAGGCGATCCCTGCTCCACGGCCAGCGTCCTTCCTCCTTGAGGCTCTTCTCGTCGATATCGAGAATGACGATGCGATCGTCCACCGTACGCGGCATGGTCAACTGCAAACGGTAGTCGTAAAGGATGGCAGACAGCCTGTCGACAAAATTCAGCCGATAGAAATTCGCGGCATTGCCGGCAAAAAACAAGACTATCAGCAGTCCCAGCCCGATCAGTATTGCGTTTTTTTTCACGCCGTGGCCTTTAGAAGAGCGCAGGAATCAGAGGGCAGAAGCCTGGCTGTTATCCCTTGAAATAAAATTCCATCTTTACCCCGGCCAGCTCGATCACATCGTGATCGTTAAGCTGGTGCGGCTGGTCACTCAGCGACACTCCATTCACCATCGGATGGCTTGCGCCTTCCACATGGGTGATGAAATAGCCGTGCGGGCGGCGTGTCAGGACGGCCACTTGCACGCCGGGTTTGCCCAGCGTGGTGAGATTCTTGACCAGTTCCAGTTCCTTGCCGGCGTTGGGGCCGGTCAGGATTTGCACCGCAGCCGCCTGCGGGGCTGAGGCAGCGGCAGCGGCCGGCTGAACAATCGGCTGAACGATCGGCTGCGCAGCCGGCTGAGGAGCCGGTTGAACAGCCGGCTTGGCAAGCGGAGCAGCAGTTTGAAGCGCTTCGAATCTGCCGGTTTTCTCCGTCTCTGCCACAGGTTTGGCAGCAGGAACGCCTTGCGCCTTGATGCTTACGGTCGCATCTCCCGTTTCCGCACCAGGAACAGCCTGCTTCACCGGCGCACGCAGCACCATGGTCTTTTCAAAGTCGGCGGCATTCACCTGCCCGGCCTGGTCGTTGACGTATTTCAGCCGGTATTTGCCTATGTCTATCAGATCATTGTTTTGCAGGAAGTGTTTCTTCGTCGGCACTCCGTTCACTTCCAGCCCGTTGGTGCTGTCCAGGTCTTCTAGAAAGGAATCGTGCAGGATGGTGACAATCGCGGCATGCTCGCCGCTCACTGCCAGGTTGTCGATGACGATATCGTTATGCGCTTTGCGCCCGATGGTCATGCGTTCCTTGTTCAGGGAGTATTCTTTAATTACCACCCCATCCATGCTAAGTATCAATTTTGCAGTCATAGTCGTGAGCCTTCCAAATTTTGAGCCGATTACTTCTTGAACCAATCGAACAGTTTTGCCAGCCAGCCGCGCGGCGCGGCAAACTCGCCGTTTATCTTTACCAGTATCACCGAAACATTGTCGCGGCCGCCGTTGTCGTTCGCCTGCTGGATCAATTGCTCCGCAGCCAGCGGCAGGTTGCCCTGCATCGCATACAGCGTCGACTGGATATCCTCGTCTTCCACCATGTCGTTCAGTCCATCCGAGCACAGCAGGTAGATATCCCCGACCAGCACGTCATGCACATGGATTTCCGGCACCACCTCGGCATCGATTCCGACCGCGCGCGTCACCAGATTCTTGTTTTTGGACAGGCGCGCATCCTCGACGCTGATCATCCCGCCGTCGATCTGTTCCTGCAGCAGCGAATGGTCGCGGGTAATCGTCTGCAGCGCCTCGCCGCGCAACCGGTACATGCGCGAATCCCCCACATGCCCGACCACCACGCGGTTGTCATAGAACAAGCCGGAAACGATGGTCGTGCCCATCCCCGCATACTGCGGCTGGCTCTGTGCGGCATGGTAAATCGAGGCATTTGCCCGCTGGATGTTGTCGCGCAACAACACCACCCCCAGCTCCTCGCCGCTGGCCTCGTCACGGTCTGTCGGGCTGGCGCTCTGCAGGCGCTGGCAGATTTCCGTCGCGACGACCGAAACGGCGATGCCGCTCGCCACTTCCCCGGCATTGTAGCCGCCCATGCCATCTGCCAGCACGACCAAGCCGCAAGCCAACTCCTGTGCAACGCTGTCTTCGTTGTGCGCGCGCACCATGCCGGGATTGGTCTGACTAACTATTTCAAGCGCGTCTTCCATTTTCATAGTTCACCCCTGCAAGCCAGCTGCGCATCGGCGCAGCGCTTCGGCCATCTCCGCACCGTTGGCATAGCGGTTTTCAATCTGCTTGGCCAGCGACTTGTTGATGATCTCCACCAGGCACGGCGGCAAATCCGGCCGGATGCTCAAAATATCGGTATGCGGTTCGTTGGCGATACGGTACATCAGTTGTGCCATCGAGTCTCCCTCGAATGGAAGCTTACCACAAGCCAGTTGGTACAAGCTCACCCCCAGCGAGAACAGATCGGAATGCCCCTCGATCTTCCTCCCCGCCAGTTGTTCCGGCGACATGTATGAAGGCGTACCCAGTACCATGCCGGTCTTGGTCTTGCTCGAGTCGGTGATGCGCGCAATGCCGAAATCGGTGACCTTGGGCGTATCGGTCTCGGGGTCGTACATGATGTTGGCCGGCTTGATGTCGCGGTGCACCACATTCTGCTTATGCGCGTAATCCAGCGCATCGGCAACGCGTGCGACGATACTCATCACCTTGGGCAAGGGCAGCAGATTGTCCGGTTTGGTGAACGGCACCAGGTCCTTGCCCTTGAGGAATTCCATCGCGATGTAGGCCAGGTCGTGCTCCTCGCCTGCGTCATAGATGGACACGATGTTCGGATGGTTGAGGCGCCCGGCCGTCTCGGCCTCGCGGAAGAAACGCTCCTTCACATCCTGCAATTCATCCGGTTCGAACTCCTGCGCCAGCGCCATGGTCTTGATCGCCACCACGCGGCCGATCTTGGGATCCCTGCCGTAATAAACCACCCCCATTGCACCCTTGCCGAGTTCCTTCTCGATCTCATAGCGCCCCAGCATCGGTTTGGACACACCCGCCTTGTCCAGCACCATGGTGCTGGCGTTGGTGCGCCCGCCTCCGCCACCGCCCAGCATGACGGTTTCGGACATCGCGTGCACCTGCGTCAGGCGCTGCTCCAGGTCGCGAAATTTCGGGTTGTACTCCGCCATGTACTTGAACACCGACTCGGCCTTGTTGAACTGGCGCTTGCGCTCGAAGTCCAGCCCCAGGTTGTACAACACCTCCATCAGGCTATCGTCCATCGGCACCTTGCGGAATTTATCGAAGGCGATGTCCAGTTGCCCCTGCCCCTGGAAGGCCAGGCCCAGCATGCGGTTGCTTTCCGCAGATTCGGCATCGGATTTCTGCTTGCCCTTCTCCGTCACCAGGTGGCGCTTGGTGGTCAGCAAGGCGTGGCCTGCCAGCAGCAAGGTGGCGGGCAGCATCAGTTGCAGCCAAAGCGCCTGCGTCGTCATCAGCACGAAATGCGTTGCCAGCAATGCCACGAGCAGCGCTGCGGTGACTGCCGCGCCGATGGCCGCGCCCAGGCGCGGCAGCAGCAGGATCAGGTACAGCGCGACCAGCAGGAACACCCCAGCTTCCGCCATCATCCCCCAGGCCGGCGCAACGAAATAATCTCCCTTGAGGATGCTGGACACCGAATGCGCCAGGATCAGTGCGGGCGCCATGCCCGCAGAAACCGGCGTCACCTGCAGGGTGCCCACCCCGGCAGCCGACGCCCCGATCAGCACAATCTTGTCACGGTATTTTTCCGCCGGAATCTTGCCGGTGAATACGTCGTAGAAGGAATCCACCGGAAAGGCGGAGCGGCCGTCCCTGTCCTTGTAGAAATAGGTATGCATCTGCAAGGCGGGGTCGGTAGCGATTTTCTGGTTGCCCAGCCGCACGCTCTCACCCAGGCTGGCATGGATGTCCTTGGGCTCGAGATTGAGGCTTCTGGCCGCCAGCATCAGCGATAGCGACGGGTAATACTGGTCGTAATAGCCCACCACCAGCGGCTCGGTGCGCACTGCGCCGTCCACGTCCGGGAAACTGTTCAGGTGCCCGATGGCCAATGCCTTGCCGCCTAGCGCCGGAATCGGCGACAGCACGCTGCGCGAGGGCAGCGGCTGAGCGCCGGAGCCGCCGGGATCCTTCACGTTGTCGAGCTTGTTGCGCAGCACATAGTCGGGCAATGCCTGGCTAGGCTTGCCTTGCGGCTCGCCCAGTTCGAAGAACATCGCCAGCAGCACATCGTTGGCCCTGGCCATGCTCTCGCTGAGCTTTTTGTCGTTATCGAGATTGCTTGCCGCCTCCAGCAACAGCGCATCGAGCGGAGAGGGTTCCGCCGGAGCGGCGGGAGCAACCATGCTGGCCGGGCTCACTACCGGGCTGACCGCGCTAGCCGGACTGACTGAACTCGCCGCAAACAACGCGCCGGCCAGAATATCCGAACCGGCATTTTCCGGGCCGCCGCCTTCCAGCAGTGAAGACTTGCCGAGCAATCCGGCAATCTTGTGGATGTAGACAAGCCCGGCATCGACCTGCGGCTCGAAGAAAAAGGCGGTGTGGCCGATCACCTTGGCGTGGCCCGCAGCGAGGATATCCACCATCCTGGCGTGAATCTCGCGCGGCCATGGCCAGCGGCCCAGATTGGCAATGCTCTGCTCGTCGATCGCGATCACCGCGATCTTGTCGCTCGGCGTGCGCGACGAGGCCAGCACCCCCAGGTCATAGGCCTTGCGCTCCAGACTCTGCATCAGATCGCTGTTCGCACCCAACACGAACACCAGTGCAACCAGCAAACCGACGAACCAGTCTTTTTTCCAGAACGACCACTTGTTCATTGCCACTCCCCGATGCCTATCGCCAAGCAGATTTCATCGCGGATATTAAGGTATTTCTCAACAATGCACCATAATCCTTTTGATTTATAGCGGATTTACGGAAATGAGCATTTTCATTTAATCAGCAATACCGGGCAATTTGCCAGGTGCAATACTTTGTTCACCACCGATCCAAGCAGCAATGCCTGCAAACCGCCCTGCCCCTGCCGACCCATCACGATCTGGTCGACCCCCTGCTCCGTGGCATACTTCACGATCGCCTCCGCCGGCGTGCCGACGCTGATGTGGTACTGATAGGGCAAAGCGGCGGCATCCAGCGCGGCACGCGCTGCCTGCAATGCCGCCATACCCTGCTCGCGGTAATAGTCGTCGATGGTTTTCTGATCGATGAACAGCTTGACGTTGCCGGTCGCCACATTCCACTGCACGTTCAGCAACAGCAGTTGCGGGCGCTCCTTCAGCGCGGCAACATTCCTGACCACATGTTCAACCGCGCGCAGCGCATTGGCCGAACCATCCACCGGAATCAGTATCTTCATCATCTTCCCCTTTATGGTTTATTACCCGGCGCGGTGTCCACTTTCACGTCCACCAGATCGACCGCTGCCACTGAGACCGCCTTGCGCAGCGCAAGCCATTTGCCGACCACCACCACCAGCAACGCGCACGCTGCCGGGATCAGCCAGTGCAGGTAGTGGCGCGCCTCGACGATTGTTGCGAACAACGCCTCGCTGACCAGCATCTCACCCGCCACGTAACCGAGCAGCGCGCCGCCCGCGTAGATGATGAGCGGGAAACGGTCGATCAGCTTCAGCACCAGCTGACTGCTCCACGCAATCAGCGGGATGCTGACCAGCAGGCCAAACACCAGCAGCGACACGTTACCCTTGGCCGCCGCAGCCACGCCCAGCACGTTGTCCAGGCTCATCACGAAGTCGGCGATGATGATGGTCTTGACCGCGCCGAGCAGGCGCGTGTCCGCCTTGATGTTGTCCGCACCATGCTCCTCTTCGGGCAGGATCAGCTTGATGCCTATCCACAGCAGCAGCAGCGCGCCGACCAGTTTCAGGTAGGGCAGCGAAAGCAGGCCGACCGCGAAAAAGGTCAGCACGATGCGCAAGCCGATTGCGCCGCCCACGCCGAACAGGATGCCCTTCCTGCGCTGCGCCTCGGGCAAATTGCGGCACGCCAGCGCGATCACCACCGCGTTGTCGCCGCTCAGCAGCAGGTCGATCATGATGATCTTGAACACGTCCACCCAGAACTGGGTGGTAGAAAACATCTCCAGCATTGCGGCCTTTCAGTATGGGAATCTTTTGCAGCGCGCGCCGCCTCCGGCGCACGGGCGCAATCTTACCGAATTATCCGCAGTGACGCGGAAAGATTTGCCATGATGCTGCGTCCGGAATTGCGTTACAGCGAGGCAAATGTTAACTTGTCCCGAAAAATTACAATCAACCCGAAGGCGTTTCATGCCCATCCAATTACCCTGCCGCCTAGGCAAATACGAACTGACCCGGCAGATCGGCGAAGGCGCCACGGGAAAAGTCTACTACGCGCTGGACACCTTTTCCGGCCGGGAAGCCGCGGTGAAACTGATCGATCCGGAAGTCCTCGCCGACCCCGAATTCAACGAAGAATGCCGCAAGCAATTTCTCAACGAAGCCTCGCTCGCAGGCCGGCTGGCGCACCCGCACATCGCCGCGATCCTGGAAGCCTCCGTCACCGGAGACGCCGGCTACGTCGTGATGGAATACGTGCCGGAAGGCAACCTCTCGCGCTACACCTTCCGGGACACGCTGCTGCCGGTCAGCGAGGTGCTCCAGATCATCTTCAAGTGCTGCGGCGCGCTCGACTACGCGTTCCGCCACGGCATCATCCACCGCGACATCAAGCCAGCCAACGTCATGGTCGTGTCGGGCAGCAACGTAAAAATCGCGGACTTCGGCTCAGCCGTGTTCTACCAGGCGCAGGTCACGCAAAAGGTGACCGTCGGCACCCCCTCCTACATGTCCCCGGAGCAGCTCAACGGCCGCCGCCTGACCCCCCTCAGCGACATGTATTCACTCGGCATCGTGGCCTACGAGCTGCTCACCGGCGTGCTGCCGTTCCATGGCCGGGACATCCTCGAATTGTTCGACGCCATCACCAAACAGGAGGCGGCACCGCCGAGCACGCACCGGCCCGAGCTCCCCGCCAAGCTCGACAGAATGATCATGAAGATGATTGCCAAGAACCCGGCCGACCGCTACCCCAGCTGGACGGACCTTGCGCTCGAGATCGCCGGGACGGGCCGCTTCAGCAAGTTCCAGCAGGATTTCTCCGACAGCGACAAATTCAAGATGCTGCGCGAAAGCGAGTCGCTGCGCGAATTTTCCGACCCGGAAATCTGGGAACTCGTCCAGGCCAGCGTATGGGCCAGCCACCCGGCGAGAACCGTCATCCTGCGCGAAGACGAGCCGGGCCAGAGCATGTACTTCCTTGCCTCCGGGCAGATGAAGGTCACCAAGCAGGGCCGCCTGCTCAACGTCATCAAGGCCGGCGAATACTTCGGGGAAATGGCCTACATCATGCGAGACACAAAGCGGCAGGCTACGCTGGAGTCACTCTCGGACGTGGTCGTCGCCGAACTTCCCTTCCCTGCACTGGAACAGCTCAGCCCCGGCTGCGAATCGCGTTTCACCAGGACCCTGCTGCTCTCCACAACCGACCGGCTCATGCTGGCTGACGACCGCATCGTGCGCATGCACGGATAAAGCCTGCTTCACGACTTGAAGCTCACCGTCACCCGCAGGCCCCGCCCTTCGTTCGCCGGCTGCATCTGCAGGGTTGCGCCGTGCACCTCGGCGATCCGCTGGACGATGGACAACCCCAGGCCGCTGCCGCTGGCCTGCGTGCCCAACGGGCGATAGAAGCGCTCCAGCACCTTGTCGCGCTCCTGTTCCGGAATGCCCGGGCCGTTGTCGCTCACCGCCAGGCAGATGATTCCCGACTCATGAGCGATGCTCACCTGCACCGACGTGCCGGGCGGAGTATGCCGCATCGAGTTGTCGAGCAGGTTGCGCAGCAGCACCCGCAGCAGCCCCGGATTGCCGCGCACCACGGCTTCTTCGCCCGCCAGCAATTCGAGCTGCACATTTTTTTCAAGCGCGGCCGGCGCAAGCGCGGCAATCGCCTCGGCAGCGATGTCCCTGAGCTGGCATGGCTCGGCCACGCCGCGATCCAGCGTATCGACCCGCGCCAGGGTCAGCAACTGATCGATCAGGTGGGCGGCGCGATCGCAGCCGAGGATTGCGTTGTCGAGCGCATGAATGCGTTCCGCCTCGCCGATAGCGGCGCGAGCCACTTGCGCCTGCGCCTTGATCGCCGCCACCGGGGTGCGCAATTCATGTGCGGCGTCCGCGGTGAAGCGACGCTCCTTCTGCAGGGAAGCGTCGATGCGGGTGAACAAACGATTGAGCCTCTCGATCAGCGGCACCACTTCGCGCGGTGCAACTGACGCATCCAGCGCGGCGAGATTGTCCGGCTCGCGCTGTTCCACTTCGCGGGTCAGCTTGTCGAGCGGACGCAGGCCGCGCAACACCGCGACCCACAGCAGCAATGCCAGCAGCGGCAGAGAAAACCACAGCGGTTGCAGCAGGTTGCCCGCGATGTCGCGTGCCAGCTCTTCGCGCACCTCGGTGCGTTCCGCGACATGGATCAGATACTCGCCGGACTCGTCCCAGGTGCTGAAGACACGCCAGCGGTGCCCGTCGATGACGGTGTCGCTGAAGCCGCGCTCCTTGCTCGCCAGCGGCTGTTGCGGGGCATTGGCGGAATGCAGGCGGAGCTGCTGCCCCTTCTCCCATACCTGGAAAGCGACGCGGCGCGCATATTTGTGCAGCTGCGGCGTATGTTCGGTTTCGAACTCGTCGATCTCATGCGTTGCCTGAACAATCAGCAGCGCAGCAGCCTGCGCCAGGTGCGCATCCAGCACTTCATCGAATTCCTCGCGCGCATCGTGGTAGGTGAAGGCGGACGCGCCGAGCCAGACCAGCGTGATCGCCGCCAATGCCAGGACCAGCAGCCGTTGTTTGAGCGAAGCGCGTTGCCACATTTTAATTGCCCTTGCCGCGCGGCATCAGGTAACCGACGCCGCGTATGGTTTCGATCAGTTCGGCGAACAACTTGCGGCGCAGATGATGGATGTGCACTTCTACCGCATTGCTTTCGATTTCGTTGCCCCACGCGTAGAGCTGCTCTTCGAGTTGGGCACGCGACAGCACTTTCCCGGCGTTGAGCATGAGTGCATGCAGCACCGCGAATTCCCTGGCCGAGAGCTCGACCGGTTTGCCGCGGTACAGCACCCGATGGGCGGCGGGGTCGAGCCTGACCCCGGCAACCTCCAGCAAGGGCTCTGCCTTTCCGCTGGCGCGGCGGACCAGCGCACGCAGCCGTGCCGCAAGCTCGCCCATGTCAAACGGCTTGACCAGGTAGTCGTCCGCGCCGGCATCCAGCCCCCTGATGCGGTCATCCACCGTATCCATCGCGGTCAGAATCAGCACGGGTGTCGGGATATCGCGGCTGCGCAGGCGGCGCAACACCTCCAGCCCGGACAGGCGCGGCAGGCCGAGATCCAGCACTACCGCCGCATAAGGCTCGGTGGCGAGCGCCTGCTCCGCCGACGCGCCATCCTTCATCCAGTCCACGGCGTAGCCGGACTGCTTCAGGCCCGCCTGAATCGCATCACCCAGCAGGGCATCATCTTCAACTACCAGCACGCGCATTGTCTACCCATGGAGAAATGTCAATCAATCGTCATCGTGGTGTCCGGCATGAGCCGTCTCCGCGCTTGGTGCCGCAAACGCGATGGTCGGGTAGACAGCCCAGAAGGCCAAGACCGCAGCCAGTATTATGGCACCCAGCCAGAGATATGAGCGCTGGATACCCTGATCCGGTTCGGCTGACTTGAAGCCGGTGACCATGGCGCGCACCAGATTCTCGCGATGCAGCACGCTGCTCACCACCACCCCGGCGATGTGGATGAAGACGATGGCCAGCATGGCATCGGATACGAGCTCATGCAGCTCTTCCAGCGCATCGCCGCCGATATCCTGGTATGTCAGCACCCCGCTCACCCCTGACAGGATGCCCAGCCCGAGCAGCAGCCAGACCGACACGCTGCCCAGCGGATTGTGTCCGATGTAGTGCGCGGGCTTGCCTTTGAGCATTGACAGCGAGTAAGCAACGATTTCGCCGGGCTTGAACAGGAACGAGCGGAACTGCGCATAACGCGTGCCGAAAAATCCCCACAGCAGCCTGAAGGCGAGCAGGCCCAGCAGCGTGTAGCCGAGCACCACATGGATGTCGCGATCGAGTTCCGATTCCGCAGTCAGGTAGGCGCCCGTAAACGACAGCACCAGCAGCCAGTGGAAGACTCGCGTCGGTACATCCCAGACCAGGATACGTTGACTCATGATGATCTCCTTTTACCTGGGTATTCTTATATCGCGCTCGTTGAAATCGCCGCGCTCCGCCCGCGGATGGCAAGCCCCGCAATTGGCAGGGCTCTTCACCTGCGGGTTTTTCCAGACCGCCGGATTGATCTCGTGGCCGTCGTGCTTGCGTTTGAACCAGGTGCTCTCACTGATGCGCAGCGGCGCAGTCGAAGCGCTCCCGCGATTGGCGGCGTTGCTCACCAGGAATGCGGTGATCTCCTTGCTGTCCTGGGCATCCAGCGACGCATCCGAACCGAAGTGCTTGTCCAGGCCGGACATGACCTTACGCCAGGATTCGGCGGGCAGCAACCCCGGTGCATAGGCGATGTGGCAGGTGGAGCATTCCTGCTGGAACTTGGCATTGGTTTGCGCTGGCTGCAGCGGCTTGCCACGGTTTTCGCCGCCGTATTTTCCGCCGTGCTTCTCACCAAACCATCCGCCGGATCTTCCTTCGCGCTCATCGTCATCGGCCTGCGCGATGGGCATTGTTACGCCCATTGCAAGCATGGCAACGGCCAGCGCCCGGAAAGTCTTCTGTTTGCAAATCGACATGGCCATCTCCTTACTTCTTGAAGGTTAGCAGGTAGGCAAGCACGTCGCCCTTTTCCTGCGGCGTGCATTCACGGCTCAGCACATCGTTGCAGTTGCGCTTGAACCATTTCTCCACCTTTTTCGGGTTGGTGAACCGCTCCGCGTTGGCAGAGGGAGCCAGCGGGTCGATGATCTTCCCGGTCTTGGCATGCTTGCCCGGCGCGGCGGAATTGTCAGTATGGCAGGAAGAACAGCTCCATTCGCCGCCGTGCTTCGCCTTGAAGAAACTCTCCCCGCGCGCGGCCGAGAATCCCTGGAAGCCGGGCGTACCCGACGCTTCCTTCTGGATGGCAGCCAGTATCTCGCTGGGCGTTTCCGCCAGCGCCGGCTGCGCCGCCAAGCCGGCAAGCGCCATCAACACCAGACCCGCTTTATGGAATACACGAAACATTTTTGATCTCCTGAAATGAATTGCGAGGTGTGCAGGATAAAAGGCCAAGCTTAAGGGATGCTTAACGCAAAAAATATTTTCGGAATGCATCCGCAACGGCCGGTAGCAGATGAAATGGATGGTGCCGCTTGTCGGATTCGAACTGACGACCTACCGCTTACAAGGCGGTTGCTC
>CAYNYH010000076.1:0-9001 GCA_964401425.1 uncultured Gallionella sp.
GCCGGGGTGGGTCAGGCGCGCGTTCTCGGAGGGGTTTTCGTCGGCGAGCTGGAGCGGCGGCGTGACCGAAGTGTTCAGCACCTCGATCTCGTGGCACAGCACCTCGATCTCGCCGCTGCCGATGTTGGTATTGGTCGTACCCGCCGGACGGCGGCGCACCTTGCCGGTGACGCGCAGCACAAATTCATTGCGCACCGATTCGGCGATCCGGAACATCTCCGGGCGGTCCGGATCGCAGACGATTTGCGCCAGGCCTTCACGGTCACGCAGGTCGATAAAGATCACCCCGCCGTGGTCGCGGCGGCGATGCGCCCAGCCGCACAGGCTGACGGTTTGGTCGAGTTGGTCGGTGTTGAGCAGTCCGCAATAATGAGTTCGCATGGTTCGATTTCTGGAAAAATTAGTCTGGTATGGAATCGTGGTGGATGGCACGGTGCCTGCCGGTTTCGGAGTCCGCCACCACCCCCATCGAGACGATGGAGCGCAATGCCACGTCCACCGTCATCTCCAGCTCGATGGTGTCGGTCTTGCGCACGTAGAAATAAAAACCGTTCACCGGGCTGGGCGTGGTGGGGATGAACACCGCGACATATTCCTCGTCGAACAGGCCGGCCACTTCGCCCGGCACGCTGGTCTGGAACGCCAGCGACCAGGCTTGCGGATGGGGATAACGCACCAGCAACACCTTGCGGAACGAGTTGCCGCTGCCGGACAGCAGGGTGTCGCTGACCTGCTTGACGCCCTTGTAGATGCTGCCGACGAACGGCACATGCAGCATCGCCTTTTCCGATGCTTCCCAGAGCCGCTGGCCGAACACGTTGCGCATCAGCAGCCCGGTCAGCAGCACCACGCCCAGCGTCAGGATGATGCCCAGCCCGGGAATGTGGAAAGGCAGCAGATTGTCCGGACGCCAATGCTCAGGCAGCAGCAGCAGCGTCTGGTCCATCGTGCCGATGATCAGGTTCAGTGCCCAGATGGTGATGCCGAGCGGTACCCAGACCAGCAGGCCGGTGATGAGGTATTTTTTCATCGGCTAATCAACTGGCCGCCGAACAGGAGCCCCCGCCGCAGCAAGGCGCGCTGGCGGGTTCAGCCTTGGGCGGGTTCTTGAAGTCGGTGGCGTAATAGCCGTTGCCCTTCAACTGAAAACCGGCGGCAGTCAATTGCTTGGCAAAGGTTTCCTTGCCGCACTTCGGGCAAGTGGTGAGCGGCGCATCGCTCATTTTCTGCAGCACGTCCTGTTGCAGGCCGCAACTGGAGCAACCGTAAGCATAAATAGGCATGACATCCTCCTATCGGGTAATTACAAAGGCGCGCATTATACCCGAGCGCAGGGCGGAAGCGCAGCCCGTGGCGATGCTTTCGTGCCTCAATTCACAACTCTACAGCGCCGACAGAAACACGCTCGCGCGCAGCTTCTTCAACTCGTCGCGCAGCTCGGCGGCACGCTCGAATTCCAGGTTTTTCGCGGCCTGCAGCATTTCCTTCTCCAGCCGGGCGATTTCCTTAGCCACTTCCTTTTCGCTCATCGCGAGGTATTTCGCCTCTTCCTGCGCCGCCTTGAGCTGGCTACGCGCGGCCTCCGGCTCATACATGCCCTCGATGATGTCCTTGATGCGCTTCTGCACGCCCTGCGGCGTGATGCCATGCGCGAAGTTGTACGCGACCTGCTTGGTGCGGCGCCGCTCGGTCTCGTCGATCGCGCGGCGCATCGAGTCGGTGATCCTGTCCGCATACAGCAGTGCCTTGCCGTTGAGGTGGCGCGCGGCGCGGCCGATGGTCTGGATCAGCGAGCGCTCGGAGCGCAGGAATCCTTCCTTGTCGGCATCGAGGATCGCCACCAGCGACACCTCGGGAATGTCCAGCCCCTCGCGCAGCAGGTTGATGCCGACCAGCACGTCGAACATGCCGAGGCGCAGGTCGCGGATGATCTCGACGCGCTCCACGGTCTCGATGTCGGAATGCAGGTAGCGCACCTTGATGCCGTGCTCGGAAAAATATTCGGTGAGCTGTTCAGCCATGCGCTTGGTCAGCGTGGTCACCAGCACACGTTCGCTTTTTTCGACGCGCAGGTTGACCTCGGACATCAGGTCGTCTACCTGATACGTGGCCGGACGCACCTCGATCTGCGGATCGATCAGCCCGGTCGGGCGCACCACCTGTTCCACCACCTGCCCGGCGTGCTCGGCCTCGTAGGTTGAAGGTGTCGCGGAAATGAAGATGCTCTGGCGCATCACCTTCTCGAATTCATCGAAGCGCAACGGGCGGTTATCCAGCGCGGAGGGCAGGCGGAAACCGTAGTTGACCAGGTTCTCCTTGCGCGCGCGGTCGCCCTTGTACATGCCGCCGATCTGCGGGATCGTGACATGGCTCTCGTCGATGAACATCAGCGCGTTCGGCGGCAGGTAATCCAGCAGCGTCGGCGGAGGCTCGCCCGGATTGCGCCCCGACAGGTGGCGCGAATAATTTTCGATGCCCTTGCAGAAGCCGATCTCGTTGAGCATCTCGATGTCGTGGCGGGTGCGCTGCTCGATGCGCTGCGCCTCGACCAGCTTGTTCTCGCGCTGATAGAACGCGATGCGCTCGGCCAGCTCGACCTTGATGGTCTCCAGCGCGGCCAGCACCGTGGCGCGCGGCGTGACGTAATGGCTGGACGGATACACGGTGTAGCGCGGCACCTTCTGCACGATATGCCCGGTGAGCGGGTCGAACAGCGACAGCGTTTCCACCTCATCGTCGAACAGCGTCAGGCGCAGCGCGTGTTCGCTGCTTTCCGCCGGGAAGATGTCGATCACGTCGCCGCGCACGCGAAATTTGCCGCGCGAAAAATCAATCTCGTTGCGTTCGTACTGCATCTCGACCAGGCGCTTGATCACGTCGCGTTGCGCCATCTTCTCGTTGTGTCGTAAATGCAAAATCATGCCGTGGTAATCGACCGGATCGCCGATACCGTAGATCGCCGACACCGTCGCGACGATGATGGAATCCTCGCGTTCCAGCAGCGCCTTGGTCGCGGACAGGCGCATCTGCTCGATCTGCTCGTTGATGCTGGAATCCTTCTCGATATACACGTCGCGCGACGGTACGTAGGCCTCGGGCTGGTAGTAGTCGTAATAGGAGACGAAATACTCGACCGCGTTCTCGGGAAAAAAATCGCGCAACTCGGAATACAACTGCGCCGCCAGCGTCTTGTTCGGCGCCATCACGATCGCCGGCCGCCCGGTGCGCGCGATGACATTGGCCATCGTGAAAGTCTTGCCGGAGCCGGTCACGCCGAGCAGCGTCTGGAACGACAGACCGTCGTTGATTCCCTCCACCAGCTGCGCGATGGCCACGGGCTGATCGCCCGCCGGTTCGAATGGCTGGTGCAGGCGGTAGGGGCTGTCTGGGAAGGTGATGATGTTCATGGTGAGCCGCGTATTGTACGGGGAATGGGGTAATTGCCAAACGGGTAGCCATCGCGGAAAATGCCTCCACGGCAAGGGAACGAACAACCGTTTCGATCATGACCCGGTTTTTAACCTTGGCCCTGATTCTTTTCTGCCGGGCATTATCGAAGAGGTGGCATAAATGAAGACATTAGTGAACGTTCTGGTGCTTGTGGCCGGGTTGGCGGTATTACCGGTACCGGCCGCCTACGCCGCTGCGGTGGTGAAGTACGAGCCCAAGACAAATACCACGATGAAGGAAGCCCTGCTTAATCTCAAGAATGAGCGTGTGACTCTCACGCTCGAATCGGGCCAGGAGATTGAAGGAAAGGTGACTATGGTTGGGGACTCCGTAGTGTATATCACACAGCTTGCCGGGAAGGTTTTCTTCGACGCTGTAGTGAGCATAGACAAGATCAACGCCATCGTCTTCAGAAAAGAATACTGATCCGGCACAAGTCAAACACCTCGCATTATTTTTCAGCAGCACATCAAGGGCCAGGAGTGACATGACTGGCGTCAACGGCTTGGTTTATTTGATTTCTCGACCTCTCCAACCAGTTGTGTAATGCCGTTGTCACCCGCCCACTGGCTTAAACGTAGGTACCTTGAGTGAAAAGACGATCATGCACCTGCTCTTAGCCGATCTCATTCTTGCCACCCATGCGTTGTTCGTGGCGTTTGTCGTCCTGGGGCTGGCGGCAGTTCTGCTCGGGAAGTATCGGCGGTGGGGCTGGGTCAGGAATTGGTGGTTCCGACTAGCGCACCTTGCAGCTATCGGCATCGTAATTATGGAGTCATGGCTGGGCCTGGTATGTCCGCTCACCGAATGGGAGAGCCTGGCAAGGGAGGCGGCAGGCGGCGAGGCCTATTCAGATTCTTTCATCCAGCACTGGCTGCAAAGAGTATTGTTCTATGACTTTGCCCCTTGGGTCTTTACGGTGGCCTACACCGCATTCGGAATCCTGGTGCTGATTGCCTGGCTGCGCGTGCCGCCGGAACGCCCGCAGAAACAGAAATACAGCTAGACATGCCGTTTCAATCTCCTTGCAGAGAAAAAATATGCGAAGAATGTCTTTGACAGGTTTGCAAACCATGGTATGTTTGCAAAAAAGATGCCGTACGGCATGAACCGTACGGCACAAAGCCAGCTGATGCTGGCATGCTTCACTTGGAGAGAGGAAGCAATCCTGTAGGGAGACGTACATCAAGCGGCCTTATTCCTGAAGCCTGCTTTTTGGGCATGATCTTGAAAAATCACCTAATAATCAGATAGCTGCTGTAAATTTCGGCAGCCAACCCGAAGCACCTCCCTAATACCCGCACAGATTAAAAGGTTTTTACAAAGAAAGCCCTGACGTGCGTCAACTCATGGTCAATTAAGAGTCGGAAGGCCGCTAATTTCCGTGAGACGGCATGACTTTCTGCGCGCCGGATCTGCCCGCCCATCAAGCCGGGCATCATTTTTTCCGCCTTCTAATCCATCCCCTCTTCCCTGCCGCATAGGTATAATTCGCTCCCTCGTTTAAACAGCAAGGAAATATCTTGGAACTCTCGACTCGCGTACAGGCCATCAAGCCCTCCCCCACTCTCGCCGTCACTGCCCGCGCGGCGAAGCTGAAAGCCGAAGGCAAGGACATCATCGGGCTGGGCGCGGGCGAACCGGATTTCGACACGCCGCAGCACATCAAGGATGCGGCCATCGACGCCATCAACAAGGGGCTTACCAAATACACCCCTGTGGGCGGCATCCCCTCGCTGAAACAGGCCATCATCGCGAAATTCAAGCGCGACAACGGGCTCGACTACACGGCGAAGCAAATCCTGGTTTCGTGCGGCGGCAAGCAGAGCTTCTTCAACCTCGCACTTGCCTACATCAACCCCGGCGACGAGGTCATCATCCCCGCGCCGTACTGGGTATCCTATCCCGACATCGTGATCATCGCCGAAGGCAAGCCGGTGATCGTCGAGGCAGGCATCGAGCAGGGTTTCCGCATGACCGCCGCGCAACTGGAAGCGGCAATCACGCCGAAAACCAGGATGGTGGTGATCAACAGCCCGAGCAACCCGACCGGCGCGGTGTACACCCTCGAAGAATTGAAGGCATTGGGCGAAGTACTGCGCAAGCACCCCAATATCCTCATCGCCAGCGACGACATGTACGAGCATATCGCGCTGACCGATGCGAAGTTCGTCAACATCCTGAATGCCTGCCCAGATCTGTATCCGCGCACCATGGTGCTGAACGGCGTGTCCAAGGCCTATTCGATGACCGGCTGGCGCATCGGCTACGCGGCGGGTCCGGAGAACATCATCACTGCGATGGAGAACGTGCAGTCGCAGAGCACATCGAACCCGACCTCGATTTCGCAGGTAGCGGCGGAAGCGGCGTTAAACGGCGATCAAGGCTGCATCACGCCGATGCTCAAGGCATTCCGCGAGCGGCATGTGTTTGTGGTGAATGAATTGAACAGGATACCCGGCGTGCAGTGCCTCATGGCGGGCGGCGCGTTCTACGCCTTCCCGGACATGCGTGCGGCGATCACAAGGCTGCACCAGCGCGGCACGATCAAGGCGGCGACCGATATCGCACTTTCCGAATATTTACTGGAACAGGGTGGCGTCGCCGTGGTACCCGGCTCGGCCTTCGGCAGCGAAGGCTATGTGCGCCTGTCGTTCGCCACCTCAATGGACAACCTCACGAAGGCGCTGGAGCGCTTGGCAAAAGCGCTGAGGTGAGGTTGCGGCGGAGGCTAACCTTCAGGTTATGCCGGAGCCACAATCTCAAAGCGCTGGAGCGCCTAGCGAAAGCGCTGGGCTGAGGTTACGCCGGAGCCAAAACCTCAAGCATCCGCTGGAACTCGTCGCCAGGCATTGGATTGATTTTCTGCAGGTGGATTGGAATTACCGCGCCGTCTGCAATGACGGGCTGTCGGTAGTCCCGCCGACCTGCAGCGCAACCGATCCCATCCCCGTGCGCATGGTCAAGTCGGCGACGACGCGCCCGGACATCTGCTGCTTGGCGATGTCCAGCGTGCCCGTTGCATTCAACACGCCGGCATTCATCTTCAACTGCCTGAAGTGGTAGTCACCGTTGGCATAATACAAATTGCCACTCAATTCATCGTAATGAGTGCGCCCGCCCGGCAAACTCTCCTTGCTGCGCAGGCGGGCGGTCTCGACAACATCGACACCGTTGATGACCCCTTTCCGGACGATGAAGGGGCCTTCCAGCGTTGCCGTCTCAGTGAGTTTGGACAAGTTCGCTGACTGCATCTGAAAGCGCGCCGTGCCGTCCATGTCGCCGCTCAGCAGCTTGCTCATATTCTGCAGGGTGATGGTCTTGGCAGTCAGGCTCCCTTGGGCGCGCCAGCCGGAACGCCAGTCGATGCGCGCATCGCCGAGCAGCACCCCGCCCATGATGCGGCTGTCCATCTCGGTGATTACCAGGCTGTCAGCGGTCAACTCGCCCTTCGCGCTCAAGTCGTCGAAAACCCAATTCGGCAGCAGCGGCAACGCACCGCGCACCGCGATCGATACCTGCATCTTGTTTTCCGGTGTGGCGTTCATGTCCAGCGCAAGCTTGTCTCCCTCGGCATGCAGTTTCGCCTGGGTGAACTTCCCGGCCTGATTGAAATGCAACTCTCCGCCGATACCGGACAGTTGCACGCCATCCGCTTCCAGTTTGCCCTGGTTCAATGCAATGCGCGCAACCGGGTACTGGGGGTCGGCGGCAATTTTTTGCAGCCATACGGCGACTTGCGGCAAGGCCGCGCCGTTGACCTGCACCCCTTCCAGTTCGATGCCGGTAATCGGCTTGTTCGAGGAGAATAAGGCGGACAGCGCAAAATCAACCCGCGCCTGCTGCGCCTGAATCGGCCTGGCTTCGCCTATCGACACGTCCTTCAATTCCAGGCGCGGGGTAGGCAGCAGCCGCCCTGCCAACTGACCGACATGCACCGGCTGCTGCAAGCTGGCAGTGAGCGCTTTTTCGATGCCGGTTGCGTAGTCTTTCATGGGCAGCAACGGCGGAACGGCAAACAGCGCAACCACCAGCGCCACGAACAAGCCGGCGCCGATCTTTCCCCATGGCAGCGGTTTGCGGTGCGCCCGTGGAGCCGGCGCCTCCTTGGCGGGGCGCGGCGCCTCTTGCGGCTGGGCGGCGCGTTCCGCGCTGGCCTTGGCGGCGCGCTGTTCGGCCTCCGCCCATGCCTTGGCCTGTGTTTCCGCAAGCTTCGCCACCTCTTCCGCGGAAGGCATGCGCGCCTCTGCGGCAGGCTTGGCCGCGGCTTCGGCGGGCGGCACTTCGGGCACGCTTGCCGAAGGCAATGACGCTGCCGAGGGCGGCTGTTCCGGTGCGGCCTGCGCCGCCTCAACCGTTTTTTCTTCTTCCGGAAGCATGAACTGTTCAAGACCATCCATCAGCGCGGCAGCCTCCTGCTGAGGTTCTGGTTCTTCATGCGACACGACGGGTGGTGCAGGGGGAGGAGGCGCGGCCTCAGGCATGGTAAAGCTGAACGGCTCCAGCTTGATCGCCACAGCAGGTTCACTGGCTTGCGGCAATGCAGCTTGCACAACCGGTGCCGCGGCATCCATCAATTCATAGACCGGATGCTCGCGCCCATGCTTGTCTTTTTGCAGGCCGCGATACTGGAACAGATCGGCATATTCATCGTTCAGCCGCGAAACGAAATCATAATAGGGGCGGGAAATATATATCTGGTCGATGCCGGCGAAGCTCATCACGCGCTGCGCATCGTTGATGCCGTCGCCGACCATGTTGCTCTGGCCGTTCATGTCCTTGGCGATGTTGACCGGGCCAAGATGGATGCCGATGCGCACATTCAGGTCGGGGAAATCCTTGTGCTGATTGGCCATCACCGTCTTGCGGAATTGCATCGCCACTTCCAGCGCATCCTCCGGGTGCTGCAAGAAACCTATCGCCGCGCCATCCCCGGTATCCAGAATGATGCGCTCACCTTCTTCCAGCGTACTCAGGCAATCGGAGACCAACTGGTTGAACTGCTTTTTGATCTGGATCTGCTTATTGACGGACTGCTTGGTGTAGCCGACCACATCGAAAAACAATACGGTCACGCTGGTGGAGCGTGCCGTCGCCACAGCCCCTGCCTTCGGCTTGGTTTCAACTTCTACTTTCTGTCTGGCGAGTTCCGCCTCTTCGCGTGCCTTGGCAGTCTCCTGTTCCGCCTTGAGGCGCGCCGCTTCGGCTTCCTGCTGCGCCTTCAATCTGGCCGCCTCGGCTTCTTCCCGCACACGGCGCTCCGCCTCTTCCCTGGCTTTCGCCTCCGCCTCGGCCTTCGCCTTGGCCGCTTCCAGTTCGGCGCGCACTCGCGCGGCCTCCTGCTCCGCCTTTGCCCGCACGGCTTCCGCTTCTTCCCGGGCGCGGCGTTCGGCTTCTTCGCGCGCCTTGGCTTCGGCTGCCGCTTTCTGTTTCGCGAGTTCGGCCTCTTCGCGCGCCCTGGCGGCTTCCTGTTCCGCCTTGAGGCGCGCCGCTTCAGCTTCCTGCTGCGCCTTCAATCTGGCCGCCTCGGCTTCTTCCCGCACACGGCGCT
>CAYNYH010000076.1:9101-11596 GCA_964401425.1 uncultured Gallionella sp.
GGCCGCTTCCAGTTCGGCGCGCACTCGCGCGGCCTCCTGCTCCGCCTTTGCCCGCGCGGCTTCCGCTTCTTCCCTGGCGCGGCGTTCGGCTTCTTCGCGCGCCCTAGCCTCGGCCAACGCCTTCTGTTTGGCAAGTTCCGCCTCTTCACGCGCCTTGGCGGCTTCCCGTTCGGCCTTAAGGCGGGCCTCTTCCGCCTCGCGTTGCGCCTTTAACTTCGCCGCTTCGATTTCCTGCCTGGCTTTAGCCTCGGCTTCGGCCTTGATACGTGCAGCTTCGGCCTCTTGCTTTGCCTTGGCTTCGGCCAATGCACGCGCTTTGGCTTCAGCCTCTGCCCTAGCCTTGGCCGCTTCCTGTTCGGCCTTCTGCCGCGCCGCGTCCGCTTCCTGTTGCGCCTTTAATTTTGCCTCTTCAGCCTTCTTCGCCTCGGCCGCCAGCGTTTCCGCGGAGGGCGCGCGAAATGCGGCGGTGAAATCCAATTCTTCGATGCCTTCATCCGCCTGTTTCTTT
The DNA here is from genome assembly GCA_964401425.1 of uncultured Gallionella sp. GTDB lineage: Bacteria > Pseudomonadota > Gammaproteobacteria > Burkholderiales > Gallionellaceae > Gallionella. Next base: position 9,610 of record CAYNYH010000076.1, read on the forward strand.
AGCGGGGTAGCCATCTTGAGCGGCGGCACGGCCATCTTGGGAACGCCAGCAGGCGCGACTTTTTTCTGGGCGAATTTGTCCTGGATGAAACCGCCCTTCTCCAGGTCCTTGAACATCTCATCGAGGACGTTGCGCAGGCTGGGTGCGGCGCGTCTACTGATTTCACCGAAAGTTGCGGTTCCATCCACCATCGACAGGGCGCGCCTCATGTCCCCGACAAGGTACGCACTCTTGTTGCGCACCTCGTCTTCGCCCTTGGAGGTTCTGACAAAAGTAGTATTGCTATCCATGTCGCATTCTAACTGATGGCGCGCTTTATTTTTGGTTGTTAATTACTTCGTTGCAGGCGCGGTATTCTTGTTGCCGCTTTTATCCTCATTCTTGCCGAACAGCCTGTTCAGGAATCCGCCGACCTTGATCCCCACCGCCGTCCCGAACCCCGGCCCGAGAATCGCCGTGCCCACCGCTGCGCCCGCCAAGGCCGATCCGCTCGGCCTGACTGCCGGTTTATCCAGCGTCCCCGAAACCGTCAGCGGCATACTGACCAGGCCAGCCGTTCCCTTGACATCCGCATCCAGCGTCCCGTTCAGCAGCAATGAATGACTGATATCCAGTTTGCCCTCGGCATTCAGCGAGCCGGATGCAATTTTTAATTTTCTGAAATGATAACCATTCGCATCTATGGTAAGCAAGCCGCTTAAATCATCGAAGCGGGTCACGCCTCCCTTGGCATAGGCCTTGCCGGGGTTGCTTGCCGCCTGCACCAGGTCCACTTTGGTCAGCACGCCGTTGCGCAAGTGAAAATTCCCGATCAGGGACAAGTTGCCCGGGAACCGTTCGAGCTCGTCCAGGCGTATGGAAAATTTTGCCCCACCATCCATGCTGCCGGTGAATAACAATTCATCAGTAAGAGCCTCCACCATGGATTGCCCGGCAATTTTGTTTACGGCAATTTCCGCAGCCAGCATGGCATTCTTGCGATCGATGCTCATCGCCCCCGTCAGCCTGCCGCCATACAGCCTTGCCTCCAGCGCGTTCAATTCCAGATGTTCCGGCTGTGCAACAACGTGAGTCTTGATTTGGTCGAACACCAGCGGATGCAGTAATCCCTCGGCAATGCGTGCCGTAGCATGGCTGACCAGCACTTCACCGGAGAACCGAAGGTTGCTTTTCAAGCCACTCAAGGTATTTCCCTGGCAGCCAAGCGTTCCCTTTGCGGAGATCGAGCCAGTCAATTCGACCGGATTATCCAGCAAGGCCATTACCTGCTCCAGTTGCGCATCCGCTTGGGTCAGTGTCGCCTGCACTTGCCAGCCATCCGAAAACCCGACCTTGCCGGAACCTGCGACATGAATGCCGCGCGATGCCACGGAAAAATTCCGCACCACGAAATCCCGCTCGCCCAGCATACCCACCACCTGCAATTCATCCAGCAGCATGGGTGAAAGTTGCGGAAATTGCGGCGTATTCCAACCTCGCGCCTGCATCACCACTCCAAAGTGCCGGTCGGGCTGCGGCACCAGGGTTACCGTCACCTTTTGCTCGTCCATCGCAAACCACGCGAGCCTCAACTGGCCGGCATCCGTGAACTCCAGCCTGCCCTCGACCGGCCCCAGCATCGCCCCCGAGGTTATCAGGCTCATTCCGGACAGCTGCAACTCGCGCACCGGCACGCTCTGCGCAATGACAGGAGCGCTGGTGAACAAATCCAGCAGTCTAAGCACCTGCGCAAGATGCGCCGTACCATCCTTCAATACGATGCGCTGCACCACAACCTTACCCGCGAGCAAATCGGGCAAATCCAGCCCCACGATAACCGACTGGGCGGCAACCCCATCCTCCCCGCCCACCTGCACATCCTGCAACTCAAGATGTGGCAAAGGGAGCGCAGAAAGACGGAGATGCCGGATACTGACAGGTTCGCGCAGTTGCCCGCTCAAAACCTGCTCCACCTCGGGTACGTAGGCATCCAGTGGAGTCAGGTAAA
>CAYNYH010000077.1:0-11466 GCA_964401425.1 uncultured Gallionella sp.
GGCAGATGATCTTCGCGCCCGGCACCGACGAGAACGGCCTGATGGAAGTCGCGCTGGACGCCGGCGCGGAAGACATCTCGACCAACGACGACGGCAGCATCGAAGTGATCGCCGCACCCAATGATTTCGTGAACGTGAAGCAGGCGCTCGAGGCGGCAGGCTACAAGCCGGAATTCGCCGAAGTGACGATGAAGCCGTCCAGCGAGGTGATTTTCTCCGGCGATGACGCGGTGAAGATGCAGAAGCTGCTCGACGCGCTGGAAAACCTGGATGACGTGCAGGAAGTGTATACGACGGCGGTAATCGAAGAATGACGGGAAGGGAGAAGGGGGAAGGGAGAAGGGTAAAACCTGTAGTATGCCGATGACTCACCCTTCACCCTTCCCTCTTTCCCCTTCTCCAATGCGAATTTTAGGCATCGACCCCGGCCTGCGCATCACGGGTTTTGGCGTCCTCGATAAGGAAGGCCAGAAACTGCACTACGTCGCCAGCGGCTGCATCAAGACGCCGGACGGCGAGCTGCCGGAGCGGCTGAAGGTAATACTGGATTCGCTGGGCGAAGTGATCGCGCAGCATGGGCCGCAGGAAGTCGCGGTGGAGAAGGTGTTCGTCAACGTCAATCCGCAATCCACCCTGCTGCTCGGGCAGGCGCGCGGTGCGGCGATTTGTGCGGCTGTGCTGGCGAGCCTGCCGGTGGCGGAATACACCGCGTTGCAGGTGAAACAGGCGGTGGTCGGCAACGGCCACGCGAAGAAGGAGCAGGTGCAGGAGATGGTGCAGCGCCTGTTGAAGCTGTCTGGCACCCCCAGCCCGGATGCGGCGGATGCGCTGGCTTGCGCGATCTGTCATGCGCATGGCGGAATGGGTTTGGGCGCGCTGGCAACCAAGGGTTTTCGCGTTCGGGGAGGGAGGCTGGTGTGACAGTGCAACCGCTGGAACCGACCATCGCAACATTCCAGAACCCGCTGCTGCGCTACGCCGCGGCGACGCGCCCGGCGTTCCTCACGGCGAGCCTGATGGCCTGCCTGCTCGGACTGGCGGCAGCCCGGCATGACGGCATCGCGCTCAAGCCGGAACTGGCGGCGGTTACGCTGCTGTTGGCGCTGCTGGCGCATGCCGGGGTGAACGTGCTGAACGATTATTACGACGCGCTGAACGGCACCGACGCGCAGAATACCGAGCGCATTTTCCCGTTCACCGGCGGCAGCCGCTTCATCCAGAACGGCGTGCTGACAATGGCGCAGACGCGCAACTTCGGTTTTGCGTTGCTGTCCGGTGTGGCGCTGGCGGGGCTGTGGCTGATGCTGCGCTCCGGCATGCAGCTGTCATATATCGGCCTCGCCGGCCTGTTCATCGGCTGGGCGTATTCCGCGCCGCCGTTCCGCCTGAACAGCCGCGGCCTGGGCGAATTGTGTGTGGCGGCAGGATTCTTGTTGATAACAGCGGGGACGGATTTCGTGCAGCGCAAAGGGTTTGCCCCTGCGCCGTTCGTGGCCGGTCTGCCTTATGCGCTGCTGGTGGCCAACCTGCTCTACATCAACCAGTTTCCGGATCGCAAGGCGGATACGGCGGCCGGCAAGCTGCACTGGGTAGCGCGGCTGGAGGTGCGGCAGGCGCGCTGGGGCTATGCGCTGATCGCGGCGCTGGCCTATGCCTGGCTGCTGTCGGCTGTGATGCTCGGCTGGCTGCCGGTGTTCGCCCTGCTCGCAGTGCTCGCGCTGCCCTTGAGCGTCAAGGCGGCGCGGCTGCTGCTGCAAAATGCCGCGCAACCGCAGCAGCTCGGCGGCGCGATCAGGCTGACCATCGCCGCGATGATGGTGCATGGTGGATTGTTATCAATTGGGCTGGTCGTTGCGTAAATAATGTGGGCACCCGCAGAAATCGTAGCGAGCAGCACAAGTGCAAGGAGCCGCGGAGTGAATGACGAGACATACCTTATAGGTAGGCGAGGATTGAACGAGCACGTGACGCAGCAATTGGGCTGCGCAGTAGATTTATGCGGGTGCACAAAATGATTGGTCGTTTAACCGGAATACTGCTGGAAAAGAACCCACCGCAGATCCTGCTGGATGTGCAGGGCGTGGCCTACGAACTGGACGTGCCGATGAGCACGTTCTACAACCTGCCGGTGTTGCACGAAAAGGTGGTGCTGCACACGCAGCTCATCGTGCGCGAGGATGCGCACCTGCTGTTCGGCTTCGGTTCGCTGGACGAGCGTGCTGCCTTCCGCCAGCTGCTCAAGATCAGCGGGGTCGGTCCCAAGCTCGCGCTGGCCGTGCTGTCCGGCTTGAGCCTGAGCGACCTGGCGATGGCGGTGGCGAACAAGGAAGCGGGCCGCCTCACCAAGATTCCCGGCGTGGGCAAGAAGACCGCCGAGCGGCTGCTGCTGGAATTGCAGGGCAAGTTTGCGGCAGGCGTCGCGAGCGCTACGCGAGATGTTGCGCCCGCATCGTCCGGCGATGACATCGTCAACGCGCTGCTGGCGCTGGGCTACAACGCAAAAGAGGCCGACTGGGCGGTCAGGCAATTGCCCAGGGACATCGATGTTTCGGACGGCATCCGCCAAGCGCTTAAGTTATTATCGAAAGCATGAATCGGAAAATGACCGCCTTCATTTCAGGAGCTGATTGCGCCCGCCTGCTGCGAGCGGTGGCGGTGTTGGCGATTGCCATTGTCACCTTGGGAATGCCGCCTGCATATGCCTATGATCAACCAGCTTCTGGAGTGAGACAGACAGAGCCGAAAAAGATCGCCTGCATCGCACCGGCCCCTAAGACTCCAGTTTGTTGTGAAGGAGACGCTGAGCTCAAGGATCGAGTCAAGGAACTCGAAGCGCGGGAGCTTGAGGGGCTGCGCAAGCAGATCGACTGGTGGCTCACTGCGCTGGCTATATTCGCCGCAGTTGGTGGATTTGCAATTCCCTATCTGGTCGTGCGCAAGGATAAGGAAAGCATCGAGCAGGACAAAAAGTCCATCAATGAGGCTAAAGAGTTCATCAAGATCGACACGGAACGCATTGCGCAGAACAGAAAAGGCATTGAAGAGGACAGGGAGCAGGTCAGGACGTGGCTGGATGAGATTGAGCGCCTGAAACACAAGGCCAGCGAGGATTCCGCGGCGATCCATAAGAAACTGGAAATTGTCAGTGGTTCGCCCGAGGCGGTGAGTGAGGATGTACAGCAGACGGCAAGGAAAACGGCCGAGGATAGCAATGCCGATCCGCTGTTGCGACTGCGCGCGAAAGCGGTTGAAGCTAGTCGCCCAAATAACGCGCAAGAAGCTTACACGTTGTGGAACACGCTTGCCGAATTCGATACGCAGGATGCCAATGCGCAATTCAATGCGGGATATTGGGCGGGTGAATTAGCTAATAACGCGCAAGGCGCTGATAAATTGTATTGGTTAGGGATAGCAGGAAAATACTACTCACAAGCGCTTAATACTGCTTCTGATATGCACGAGGCGGCCTATAACTGGGGAATTGTGCTAGCCACAGAAGCCAGCGTTTTGTCCGCAACAGAGTTGGTTGCCGCCCGTGCGCGGTGGAAGCTGGCGGGGGAAAAATATCAACTGGCGCTCTGCATCAAGCCCTCATTCTATGAGGCATCCAATAATTGGGGGGCTGCGCTAGATGCTGAGGCTAGAGTATTGGCTGCGACTGAACTGGGAGCTGCTCGCGCCCTATGGAAACAGGCAGGAGAGAAATATCAGCAGGCGCTTAGTATCAACCCTAAGGATTACGAAATCGCTTTTAACTGGGGGGAATCGCTGGATGCCGAAGCTAGTGCATTGGCTACGATTGAGCCCGATGTTGCACGTGTGCTATGGAGTCAGGCAGGAGAGAAATTTCAGCTGGCGTTGAAGATAAAACCTGACGATTATGATTCGATCGATAGTTTGGGTGGAGTGTTGATTGCTGAAGCAAGTATCATCGTGGCGAGCGATGCTGAGGGCTCAAGGAAGTTGCTAGATCAGGCTGAACAATTATTGCTGGCGCATGCCGATGCCGCACCAGGACGAGTTGCGTATAACTTGGCTTGCGTATATGGGTTGCGCGGGGATGTGCTGTCTTGTCTGAAATGGTTGAAAATTTGCCAATCGCACCAAAAATTGGAGAGTTGCGAATATATGCGCAAAGACAAGGATTTGGATGCGGTACGGAATGATCCTGCTTTTGTAGAGTGGTTTAAGCAGGTGTGTCCATGATCCACAGCGACAATCTCTCCGCCGAACCGCGCCTGATCGCGCCCACCTCCGTCTCGAAACAGGAGGAGGCACTGGAGCGCGCGCTACGCCCCAAGCAGCTCGATGAGTACGTCGGGCAGGAAAAAATCCGCAGCCAGCTGGAAATCTTCATCGAGGCCGCGAAACGGCGCAGCGAGCCGCTCGATCACGTGCTGTTGTTCGGCCCGCCGGGGCTGGGCAAGACCACGCTGGCGCAAATCATCGCGCGCGAGATGGGCGTGAACCTGCGCCATACCTCCGGCCCGGTGCTGGAGCGTGCGGGCGACCTCGCGGCACTGCTGACCAATCTCGAACCGAACGACGTGCTGTTCATCGACGAGATCCATCGCCTCTCTCCCGTAGTTGAGGAAATCCTCTATCCCGCGCTGGAGGATTACCAGATCGACATCATGATCGGCGAGGGACCGGCGGCACGCTCGGTGAAGCTCGACCTGCCGCCGTTCACCCTGGTCGGCGCGACCACGCGCGCCGGGATGCTGACCAATCCGCTGCGCGACCGCTTCGGCATCGTCGCAAGGCTGGAGTTTTACACGCCGCAGGAATTGCAGCGCATCGTGCTGCGTTCGGCGAAGCTCCTGGAGATGAACTTGTCGCAGGAGGGGGCGCTGGAGATCGCCAACCGTTCGCGCGGCACGCCGCGCATCGCGAACCGCCTGCTGCGCCGCGTGCGCGATTTCGCCGACGTGAAGGCAGAGGGCGATGCGACGCGCGAAGTGGCCGATGCTGCACTGACCATGCTCGACGTGGATGCACGCGGGTTGGACGTGATGGACCGGAAACTGTTGCTGACCGTGATCGAGAAGTTCCTCGGCGGGCCGGTCGGCGTGGACAACCTCGCGGCGGCGATCGGCGAGGAGCGCGACACCATCGAGGACGTGCTGGAGCCGTACCTGATCCAGCAGGGCTATTTGCAGCGCACGCCGCGCGGGCGCATGGCGACCGCGAATGCCTATCGCCACTTCGGGCTGGTGGTAGCGGGCAATCCGATCAACGGGGATTTGCTGGATGAGTAGGCACAAGATATTTGCGCTGCCGGTGCGGGTCTATTTCCAGGACACCGATGCGGGCGGCGTGGTGTACCACGCGAGCTACGTGAACTTCATGGAGCGGGCGCGCACCGAGTGGCTGCGCACGCACGGCTACAGCAACGCCGGACTGATGAAGGAGTTCGGCGTGGTGTTCGTGGTGCGCTCGCTCAAGCTGGATTACCTCAAGCCGGCGCTGCTCGACGATCTGCTGGAAGTCACTGCGCAGATCAAGGAGATCGGGCGTAGCCGCCTTAACCTGGTGCAAAGTGTGCGGCGCGGAAACGATGTGCTGGCCGAGGGCGAGGTGCATCTGGTGTGCGTCTCGGTGGAAGGCTTCAGGCCGGTCAGCGTGCCGGAGGTATTGCGCCGGCAGTGGAAGGTTTAATCGGGAAAGGATCGCAATGGAAGTGACGCAGGATTTGTCGTTCATCCACCTCATCAGCAACGCCAGCGTGCTGGTGCAGCTCGTGATGGGGCTGTTGCTGCTGGTGTCGCTGCTGTCGTGGTGGTATATCTTCCTCAAGCTGTTCGCCATCCGCCACGAGGTCAGGTTGACCGGGGAATTCGAGGATGCGTTCTGGCACAACCAGAACCTCAATGAGCTTTACAAGCAGGTGAGCGGCAACACGCGGCGCAATCAGGGTGCGCTGGAACGCATCTTTGCCGCCGGCTTCGTCGAGTTTGTGAAGCTGCGCAAACAGCATGGGGTGGATGCCGCGGTGATGGACGGCACGCGCCGCGCGATGCGCGCGACCTACCAGCGCGAGATGGACCGGCTGGAGTCGCATCTTGCGTTCCTCGCCTCGGTCGGTTCGGTCAGCCCCTATGTCGGGCTGTTCGGCACGGTGTGGGGCATCATGAATGCGTTCCGCGGTCTGGCGAATGTCGGGCAGGCGACGCTGGCGCATGTCGCGCCGGGCATCGCCGAGGCGCTGGTGGCGACCGCGATGGGCCTGTTCGCGGCGATCCCGGCAGTGATCGCCTACAACCGCTACGCACATGACATCAACCGTCTGGCGACTCGTTTCGAGAGTTTCACCGAAGAGTTTTCCAATGTGCTGCAGCGCCAGCCATGAAAACCCATCTATCCCGCTCGCTACGGTTTTGAGAGGTGTTTGTGAATTCTGAACGCCGCTCCGCGCGCCGCCTGATGAACGAGATCAACGTCGTGCCCTATATCGACGTGATGCTGGTGCTGCTGGTGATCTTCATGGTGACCGCGCCGCTGATGAATCCCGGACAGATCGATCTGCCGCAGGTGGGCAAGTCGCTGGCCCCGCCGGTCGCGCCGCTGGAGGTCATCATCAAAAAAGATGCCACGCTGGCGTTGCGCGACCACTCCAGAGGCGGCAAGGAAAGCCGGGTTTCGCGCGAAGAACTGGTCGCGATCCTGAAAACCCGGCAGGGCATCCAGGCGGAGCAGGCGGTGGTGATTTCTGCCGACAAGAATGTGCGCTATGAAGAAGTCGTCAACGTGATGGATGTGCTGCAACAGCAGCACATCAAAAAAGTCGGATTGCTCACCCAAGCAAAGGGCAAATGAGCGCAGTCGTTTATTACGAACCCTACAAGCTGCCTGCGGGCATCCTGGCCGCGGCGGTGCACGGCATTTTTTTCGCGTTGCTGTATTTCGGCTTTGCGTGGCAGGTACAGCCTTCCGGGACGATGAGCGTGGAGTTGTGGTCGAGCCTGCCGGGCGAGGCCGGCGCGCCGCCGGGTCAGGCGAAGGCCGAGGAGGCCGCACCGCCGCCACCGGAGAAAGCCGTCAAGCAGGAGGCGGCGCCGCAGCCGGAAAAAGCGGCTGAACCGGATATAGCGCTGCCGGACAAGAAGAAGACCGAGACCAAGCCGGTCGAGGCGCAACCGGAGAAGAAAAAACCGGTTCCGCGCATTGCCGATGTGATCGCCGAGTCGGCCGGGCAGGGAAGGGGCAGCATCGCAGGCATGGCCGCGCGCGAACGGGCCGGGCGGGAGTCGGCGATCGGCCGCGTGGTGGATGAATACACCGGCAGGATCACCAGCAAGGTACGCCGCAACATTGTGATGCCGCCGGATGTGGCGGACGATGCGCGCGCCGAGTTCCTCGTGACGCTGCTGCCGGGCGGCGGGGTGCTGAGCGCAAGGCTGGTCAAGTCCAGCGGTAATGCGGCTTACGACGATGCGGTGGAGCGCGCGATCCTGAAGTCGCAGCCCCTGCCCTTGCCCGCCGATGTGACGATGTTCAACAGATTTCGCGAATTGAAACTGGTGTTCAGGCCGGTTGAATAGAAGAGGACAGATATGGTGTTGCGTGTGTTGCGGAGCGTAGTCGGGTTGCTGTTGCTGGCGCAGGCATCGATGGCCGGTGCGGTGTTGAGCATCGAAATCATCGGTGCGGGCGAGCATCAGATTCCGGTGGCCATCGTGCCGTTCGGCGGGGATGAAAAGATCGCGCAGACCATCAACGAAGTGGTGACGGGCGATCTGCAGCGCAGCGGCTTGTTCCGTCTGGTCGACCCGGCCGGGAAGTCGCCGCATGAACTGGCGGAAGTCAGCTATCCGGACTGGCAGGTGCGCGGCGCAGAGGCGCTGGCGATTGGCACGGTTGCGGCGCTGCCCAATGGCCGCATCGAAGCGCGCTTCCACCTGCTGGACGCGGTCAAGGAAACGGAATTGATCGGCCAGGCGGTCTCGTCAGCCGAAAACCAGGTGCGCGCCATCGGGCATCGCATCGCGGACCTGATCTACGAAAAACTCACTGGCGCCAAGGGGGTGTTCAGCACGCGCATCGCCTATGTGAACCGCGTGGGGAAGAATTTCCGCCTGATCGTGGCGGACAGCGACGGCTATAACGAACAGACCGTGCTGGCGCAGAACGAGCCGATCATGTCTCCCGCCTGGTCGCCGGACGGCAGCCATCTTGCTTATGTGAGCTTCGAGACCGAGCATGCGGTGGTGTACGTGCAATCGCTGTACACCAATCAGCGCAAGGTGCTGGCCGATTTCCGCGGCAGCAACAGCGCGCCGGCCTGGTCGCCGGACGGCAGACAACTGGCGGTGGTGCTGACGCGCGACGGCAGTTCGCAGATTTACCTGATCCGTCCGGATGGCAGCGGGCTGCGGCGCATCACCTTCAGCGGCGCGATCGATACAGAGCCGCATTTTTCGCAGGATGGACAGTATCTGCTGTTTACCTCGGACCGCGGCGGCAGCGCGCAGATCTACCGCATGCCGGCGGAGGGCGGGCCGGCGGAGCGCCTGACGTTTGGCGAAGGCACCAATTTCTCGCCGCGGCACAGCCCGGACGGCAAGGGCTTCGTATTCGCACACCTCAACAGCGGCGGGTTTTATGTCGCCATGCAGGACTTCCAGACCGGGCAGATGTCGCTGCTCACCGAAGGCGGCTGGGAGAAAAAACCCAGCTTTGCGCCCAACGGCAAGCTGATACTGTTTGCCAGCGAGGCGCGCGGTCGTGGTATATTGGCGACTGTTTCCAGCGACGGTCGTGTCAAGCAGCATATGTTTACGCAAAGCGGCGATGCACGCGAACCTGTGTGGGGACCATATCCTTAACCTAACCTAGTAAAGGGGAATGCCATGAAAAAACTAATAATCAGCATTGTTTTGGTCAATTTGCTTGCTGCCTGTGCCAGCGAGCCAAAGAAGGAAGAAGCTGCACCCGCACCCGCACCCAAGGCCGAAGCGCCCAAGGCGGCTCCGGCTCCTGCCGCAAAGGCCGAAGTTGACCCGCTAAACGATCCGAGCAGCATCCTGGCAGGGCGTAGCACCTACTATCCATTCGATGTGGCGGTGGTTCAGGAGGCGGACAAGCCGCTGGTACAGGCACACGCCAAGTATCTGAGCGAGCATCCCAACCGCAAGGTACGCCTCGAAGGCAATTGCGATGAGCGCGGCAGCAACGAATACAACCTCGGTCTCGGCCAGCGCCGCGCCGACGGCGTGAACAAGATGCTGGCGCTGGGCGGCGCGAAAGCGGGTCAACTGGAAAGCGTCAGCTACGGCGAAGAAAAGCCGCGCTGCGCCGACCACAACGAGGCATGCTGGAAACAGAACCGCCGTACCGACCTGAATTACGCGAAGTAAACGATGCTGAAGCAGCGGGTCCTCTTGTTGCTGGCTTTGTGTTGTGCCGCTCCCGCGCAAGCGGGATTGTTTTCCGATGACGATGCGCGCAAACAAATCCAGCAGCTCGAGGAGCGCATGCTCAAGCTGGAATCTGCCGCCGAACAGCAAACCAAGTCACTGCTGGACTTGCTCGGCCAGGTCGAAGCACTGAACGGCGAAATCCGCAAGCTGCGCGGGCAGAACGAAGAGCTCGCGCACGGCCTGCAGGATGCCGAAAAGCGCGAGAAAGATTTCTACGTGGATCTGGATACGCGCCTGCGCCGCTTCGAACCTACGGATAATACGGCGCAAGCCGGGGGCGATGTTCCCGCGGCTCCGGCCGATCCCGATAATCCTGCAGCGGAGAACCGCGCCTTCGAGGCCGCTTATGGCTTGTTTAAGGGCGGGAGCTACGAAAATGCGGTCGCGGCATTCCAGGAATTCCTCGAGAAATACCCCAAGTCAGTGCATGTGCCCAATGCCAGTTACTGGCTGGGTAATGCGCTGTTCACCCTGAAGGATTACAAGAGCGCGCTCGGTGCCTATCAGAGCCTGCTCAAGGCTTATCCCGGCACGCCCAGGGCGCCCGAGGTGCTGTTCAGCATCGCCGGCTGCCAGCAGGAATTGAAGCAGGATGCAGCCGCGCAAAAAACCCTCAAGCAGCTTGTCGCCAAGTATCCTGGCAGCGAAGCCGCCGGCAAGGCCAGGAAACTCATCGCTCCAGGCAAGTAGTCCGCTATGTCCCTCCAGAATTCTGCTGTGCGTTTGCGCATCAGCGAAATATTTTTTTCCCTGCAAGGTGAGACCAGACGCATCGGCTTGCCCACGGTGTTCATCCGCCTGACCGGCTGCCCGTTGCGCTGCACCTATTGCGACACGACTTACGCCTTCATGGGCGGGCAAGACATGGCCGTGGCGGAAATTCTCCGGCAGGTTGCCGGATATACGCCGCGCTACGTAACCGTCACCGGCGGCGAACCGCTGGCGCAAAAGAACTGCCTGCCGTTGTTGCGTGCGTTATGCGATGCGGGCTACGAGGTGTCGCTGGAAACGAGCGGCGCGCTGGACATCGGCGAAGTGGATGCGCGCGTGATGCGCGTGGTGGACATCAAGACCCCCGCGTCCGGTGAGGCCGAAAAGAACCGCTGGGAAAATCTGCCGCTGCTGAACCCGCATGACGAAATCAAATTCGTGCTGTGCGACGAGAACGACTATCTATGGGCAGGACAAATTCTGCGGCAGCACAGGCTGAACGAGGCATGCGAAGTGGCCTTCTCGCCCGCGCATGGCGCGCTGGATGCGACACAACTCGCCGAATGGATCTTGCGCGACCGCCTGCCGGTGAGGATGCTGCTGCAATTGCACAAGCTGCTGTGGAATAACGAACCGGGGCATTAGCGATGAAAAACGCCGTCGTGCTTCTGTCGGGCGGGCTGGATTCGGCAACCGTGCTGGCCATGGCGCGCGCACAGGGTTTTGCCTGCTACGCGCTGAGCGTGGATTACGGGCAGCGCCATCACGCCGAGCTGGCCGCCGCGCAGCGTGTCGCGCAAATGCTCGGCGCGCACGAGCACCGGGTGATCAACATCGACCTCACCGGTTTCGGCGGCTCCGCGCTCACCGACAGCAGCATCGCCGTGCCGCAACAGCCCAGCGCAGGCATCCCGCTGACCTACGTTCCCGCGCGCAACACCATCATGCTGTCGCTGGCCCTGGCCTGGGCCGAGGTGTTGCAGGCGCAGGACATTTTCATCGGCGTGAATGCGGTGGATTATTCCGGCTATCCCGATTGCCGCCCCGCCTATATCGAGGCCTTCGAGCGCATGGCCAACCTCGCCACTCGGGCCGCCGTCGAAGGCCGACCGCTGACCGTCCATGCGCCCCTGCTGCACCTGTCCAAGGCGGAGATCATCCGGCAGGGAACTGCGCTCGGCGTGGATTACGCGCAGACCGTTTCCTGCTACCAGGCCGACGAATCGGGGCGCGCCTGCGGTGTCTGCGATTCATGCCGCCTGCGCAGCGCCGGGTTTGCCGCCGCCGGCTTGGCCGACCCGACCGCATACCGCGCAACATAGCCCGCCAAGCCTTG
>CAYNYH010000078.1:0-11387 GCA_964401425.1 uncultured Gallionella sp.
GCTGGACAAGGTGCGGCTGGCCACCCTGCTGTCGCGCCGCACGCTGCGCACCATCCGGCAGAACATCGGGCTGTCCTTCGTGTATAACGCCATCATGGTGCCGCTGGCGATGCTGGCGAGGGTGACGCCGCTGGTGGCGGCGATCACCATGCCGATCAGCTCGCTGGTGGTAATCGGCAACGCGGCGCGCATCCGCACCCTGTTCAGGAAATCCTAGGAGTTGTCATGGACGTGATTTACAGCTTGATCCCCGGCATGATGTTCTTCGGCCTGGTCTTCCTCGTCGTGCTGATCTGGGCGGTGAAGAAGGGGCAGTACGAAGACATGGAAGGCAGCGCCAACCGCATCCTGCACGATGACGACGAGGACATGATGGGCCACCCCGGCGAGGCCAAGGGCGGCAAAGCGAACCAGGGGAAACCTGAAGCTCAAACGGCAGCTGAGCAGCCAAGACAAAAAACAGAGTAAGGGGGTAGTGCAGCGGCGAAGGAGCGTGGATACCCGCGCCTCAAACCGCTCCCGGCACTCTATTGGATTAATTAATGGTTTCGCCGCTGCTCAGCAAGGGCTGCAGCAGCCTGCCGAAGTCCCTGGGCGGAACGTATTGCAGCACGGGTTTTTCCTTGCCGCCCAGCGCAATGTCCAGGCCGTGTTGCGGATACAGCCAGTGGACTGTCCCGCTTTCCTTTTCCCGGATACGCTGGTTCGGCTGGCCGAAACGCTTGAGGAAGGTTTCCTCCTCCACGCGCACCGACGGCATATAAGCCAGGCCGCCTATCGGCAGCGCGCGCATTCTGGCTGCATCCTCCGGCGCCGGCGTGATTTTCTTGTCGCCGCCGGTTCCGCTGATACGCAGGCCGCGCTCGTACATGGCCTGCAATTCCACCACAGGAACGGCGATGTCGATGACGATCCGGGATTTCAATCCCGCCAGCGTAACCTGCTCGAAGAACATTTCCGCGACCAGCCGCCCATCCGGCGACTTGAACAGGCTGGACTTGGCCTCTTCGCGGAAGCGCTGTTCCGCCTCGCCGGCGGTGCTGGTGCCCAGCGTCAGGCCGAAGACGCGCGTCGTCTCCGGCACGGGATGCTCGATGTTCCATGGCAGGTCGCCCTGCTCGCCCGGCTTGTCCGGCATGAAAAACGAGCCGATCAGAACCAGCAGCGAAAGAATGCCGATGCCCCAGTAAAGTTTGCGTTCCATGGTCATTTTTTGGGGGCTCGAAATTGTTGATGCATCAGTTTCCTCATGGGGAGTTTCATAAATTAATCAGGACAGCGCGACGGCAAGACGCGAGGCATGCGGTCAATTGCCGAACATCGCGCGCAGGCCGGGCAAGTCGAGCAACTCGACGGAACGCGCCCGTACCTTGATCAGGCCGCTATCCTGGAACTGGGAAAACGTGCGGCTGACGGTCTCCAGTTTCAGCCCCAGATAGCTGCCGATTTCCTGGCGCGACATGCGCAACTGGAAGTGGGTGGGCGAATAGCCGCGCGCCGCGAAGCGCTGCGACAGGTTGAGCAGGAATGCGGCGAGGCGTTCTTCGGCGCGCATCGAGCCGAGCAGCAGCATGATGCCCTGGTCGCGCACGATCTCGCGGCTCATGATCTTGTGCAGGTGGCGCTGCAGGCTGGGCAGCTTGCGGCTCAACGCCTCCAGCTTGTTGAACGGCAGCTCGCACACCTCGCTGCCCTCCATCGCCACCGCGTCGCAGGTGTGATGATCGGTGCAGATCGCGTCCAGGCCGATGATTTCGCCGGCCATCTGGAAGCCCGTCACCTGCTCGCGGCCGTCTTCATGAAGTATCTGGGTCTTGAACGAGCCGCTGCGTATGGCGTACAGCGACTGGAACTTGCCGCCGCTGCGGTAAAGGTAATCGCCGCGCGCGTAGCCGCGCTTGATATTGCTGATGTCGTCCATCTGCTGCATTTCGCCGATGCTCAGGTCGACGGGCAGGCAAAGCTCGCGCAGATTGCAGCTGGAGCAAGCCGTCTTGAGACGAAATGGTAAAACGGATCGTTGCACGTTGTTTGCCTTTATTCACCCCAGGAAAATGGCAAGCGGAGAGCAGAAAATTGATGAGGAAAACAATACTCGCAACCACCCACCGCCTGCATTCGCAGGAATGCGAATATGGCATGAATTTTGACATATATCAAACCGGTCAGGGGGGGGCTAACGGGTATAA
Source organism: uncultured Gallionella sp. (assembly GCA_964401425.1). Lineage (GTDB taxonomy): Bacteria > Pseudomonadota > Gammaproteobacteria > Burkholderiales > Gallionellaceae > Gallionella. Next base: position 2,190 of record CAYNYH010000078.1, read on the forward strand.
TTACACAATTTGTGGGGGTATTTTATGGATGAGCCAGTTAATCAACTGGTAGTGGATCTGGAGTTGATCCGCAGGCTGGACAAGAACGGCCCGCGCTACACTTCCTATCCGACTGCAGACCGCTTCATTGAAGCATTCAACGCCGAAAGCTACAAGCAGTGGGTGGCAAAACGCGAGATCGGCGGCATCGCCCGGCCGCTGTCGCTGTATATCCACATCCCGTTCTGCAACACGCTGTGTTTCTACTGCGCCTGCAACAAGGTGATCACCAAGGATCGCAGCCAGTCCGCCGAGTACGTGCGCTACCTGATCAAGGAAATGGCGATGCAGGCGAAACTGCTCGGGCCGGGGCAGGTCGTCGAGCAGCTGCACTTCGGCGGCGGCACCCCGACCTTCATGAGCGACGACGAAATCCGCGAGCTGATGGCGGCGATCCGCCAGCACTTCAAGCTGGTGGACGACGGCGAATACTCCATCGAGATCGACCCGCGCAAGGTCAGCGACGCGACCATCGCGCTGCTCGGCAAGGAAGGCTTCAACCGCATCAGCATCGGCGTGCAGGATTTCGACGCCGAAGTGCAGCGCGCGGTGAACCGCATCCAGAGCGAGGAAGAGACCTTGGGCATCATCCGCGCCGCGCGCGCCAACGGCTTCAAGTCGGTCAGCATCGACCTGATCTACGGCCTGCCCAAGCAGACGCTGGAGGGCTTCGGCGTGACGCTGGACAAGATCATCGCCGCCAATCCGGATCGCCTGTCGATCTACAACTATGCGCATATGCCGTCCATCTTCAAGCCGCAGCGTCGCATCCACGAGGAAGACTTGCCTGCTCCGCAGACCAAGCTGGACATCCTCAGCATGGCGGTAAACAAGCTGACCGGCGCGGGTTATGTGTATATCGGCATGGATCACTTCGCCAAGCCGGAAGACGAGCTCGCCGTCGCGCAGCGCCAGGGGCGGCTGCACCGCAACTTCCAGGGCTACTCGACGCACTCCGATTGCGACCTGATCGCCCTGGGGGTCAGCGCCATCGGCAAGATCGGCCCGACCTACAGCCAGAACTACCGCGAGCTGGAAGACTATTACGACGCGCTGGACCGCAACGAGCTGCCCATCATGCGCGGCCTGGAACTGAACGCCGACGACCTGGTGCGCCGCGCGATCATCCAGGCGCTGATGTGCCATTTCGAGATTTCCAAGGAATCGTTCAACATCGCCTACCTGATCGACTTCGACCAGTACTTCACCACCGAAATGGAAGAACTGCGCGAATACGAGCGCGAAGGCCTGCTGGCTATTTCCCCGCAGTGGATCGAAGTGACCCCCAAGGGACGCATGCTGATCCGCAACATCTGCATGGTGTTCGACAAGTACCTGCGCACGCGCACCGAGCATGCGCGCTATTCCAAAGTAATCTGAAACGCAGGCCGGGCTGAAGCCCGGCGTAGTGCGTCCCGATTGGCAGGCCGGGTTAGGACCCGGCCTCCCATCTCTCCGCTATAATCCTTCCGTCTTTCATCCCAATCTTTCAGCGGAGGGAATAACATGAACAAGATCCTCAAGTACGGTTTATTGGGCACGGGTGCGGTGATCGGCATCGCCGTGGCAGGTGTGGCATACGTGGCGGCGACCTTCGATCCGAACGATTACAAGGATCGGATCATCAAGGCGGTGAAGGACAGCAGGCAGCGCGACCTGCGCCTCGACGGCAAGATCACGCTGTCGTTCTTCCCAAGCATCGGCGCGAATGTCGGCAAGGTGTCGCTGTCCGAATTCAACAGCGACAAGCAGTTTGCCGCGATCGATTCGGCACATGTCTCGCTGGCGCTGCTGCCGCTGTTCTCCGGGCAGGCGGTGGTGAACGAGGTGGCGGTGAGCGGCCTGCAGGCCACGCTGGTCAAGCGCAAGGACGGCACGACCAACATCGACGACCTGCTCGGCGCCAAGGAGGAAAAACCGGCCGAGAAGAAAACCGACGCCAAGCAGCCGGTCAAGTTCGACATCGCCGCAGTCTCCATCGAAAAGACCAGCCTGACTTACCGCGATGAAGGCAGCGGTGCGCAATACGCCATCAAGGACCTGAACCTGCACACCGGGCGCATCGCCAACGGCGTGCCGGGCAAGATCGACTTCGCCGCCTCGGTGCAGGCCAACCAACCGAAGCTGGACATCACGACGCAGCTCAAGACCACGCTGACCTTCGACCTAGACAAGCAGCAGTACCGCCTGGAAGGGCTGGACCTGCAGGCCGGCGGCACGGCACTGGACATCAGCAACCTCAAGCTGAAGGCCAGCGGCGACGCCAGTGCAGACCTGAAGACGCAGGAGTTTGGCGCAAGGAAATTTGCGCTGCATGCAACGGGCACCAAGGCGAAGGACAACTTCGACGCGACGCTCGATGCGCCCGCCCTGAGCCTCACCAAGGACAAGTTCTCCGGCGACAAGCTGACGCTGAACGTCAAGCTGGACGGCGCTTCCGGCCATATCGCCGCTGCGCTGTCGCTGCCCGGCGTGGAAGGCAACGCGCAATCCTTCAAGATCGGCGCGCTGACGCTCGATCTCGACGTGAAGCAGCCCGAACAGGCGTTCAAGGTGAAGCTTGCCTCGCCGCTGTCGGGCAACTTCGAGGCGAAGCAATTCAACCTGTCCAACCTGATCGTCGCGATGAATGCCACGGGCGACAAGCTGCCGGGCAAGTCGATCAGCAGCGAAATGAAGGGCAGCGTGCAGGTCGATGCCGCGAAGGAAACCGTGCAGGCCAACCTTGCCGGCGGCCTGCTGCAAAGCCAGGTCAAGGCCAGGGTCGGCGTGAACGGCTTCGCCGACCCATCCATCCACTTCGACGTGGATGTCGACCAGTTCGATGCCGATCTGTACCTGCCGAAGAAATCCGCCGCCGAGCCGAAATCCGCCTCAGCCAAGGCCGAGGAGCAGCCCATCGACCTGTCCGCCCTGCGCAAGCTCAAGCTGGACGGCAGCCTGCGCATCGGCGCGCTGAAGGTGGCGAACGTGAAGTCCAGCAACGTGCGCCTCGACGTCAAGGCGCGCAACGGCCAGGTGAACGTCGCGCCACTGTCCGCCAACCTCTACCAGGGCAGCATGAAGGGCAGCCTGAGCGTGAACGCGCAGGCCACGCCGAGCATCGCCGTCAACCAGACACTAAGCGGCGTGAATGTCGCCGCGCTGACCAAGGACGCGGCGGATTTCGATACGCTGGAAGGCAAGGGCAACATCGGCATGAACCTCACCATGCAGGGTACCACCGTCGGCGCGATGAAGAAGGCGCTCAACGGCACGATGTCGCTGAATCTCGCCGACGGCGCAATCCGGGGCATCAACATCGCCAAGAAGCTGCGCGATGCTCAGGCCATGTTCGGCAAAGGGGGCGGCACGGCGCAGACCCAGGCCGCCGACCGGGAAGAGAAGACCGATTTCAGCGAGCTCAAGGCGAGCTTCAAGGTGAACAACGGCGTCGCGCACAACGACGACCTGTCGCTGAAATCGCCGCTGCTGCGCGTCACCGGCAATGGCGACATCAACATCGGCAACGACAGCATCGACTATATCGCCAAGGCCACGCTCGCTAAGACGCTGGAAGGCCAGGGCGGCAAGGATGCCGTCGGCGGCATCACCGTCCCGGTGCGCGTCAGCGGCCCGTTCGCCAACTTGAAGTACACGCTGGATTTCGGCGCGATGGTCGGCGAGGCCGCCAAGGAAAAAGTAAAAACCAGGCTGCAGGATCAACTCAAGGAAGGCCTCAAGGGCTTGTTCCGTTAGTGAGCGATTTTGCTGTCCGCCTGATCCGCTGGCAACGCAAGCACGGCCGCCACGACCTGCCGTGGCAGGGCATGGACGGCATGACACGGTGCGCGCAAGCGTCAGGTGCGGAAATGCCGTCCCACCGCCTCCTAGATGAAACAACTAGCCATTCGACTAGGCTGCAAGAAGCCGCAGCCAAGTCGCTGGTTATCCCGCAATCGGCTGGCTCCGCCATAACCAGCGACTTGGCGAGCGTTGTTGGCTCGCCTAGTCGAATGGCTAGTAGTTCTACCAGTAACGTGTCGGAGGCGGACGCCTACCGCGTATGGCTGTCCGAGATCATGCTGCAGCAGACGCAGGTTGCCACCGTCATTCCCTACTACCTGCGCTTCACCGCCGCGTTCCCGTCCATTGCCGCGCTTGCTGCGGCGAGCGAGGATGAGGTGCTCGCGCACTGGAGCGGCCTCGGCTACTACGCCCGCGGGCGCAACCTGCATCGCACCGCGCGGCTCATCGTCGAAAAACATCGCGGCGAATTCCCGCGCCGATTCGAAGACATCCTCGACCTCCCCGGCATCGGCCGCTCCACCGCCGCCGCGATCTGTGCACTGGCCTATGGCGAGCGCCGCGCGATTCTCGACGGCAACGTCAAACGCGTGCTGGCGCGTTATTGCGGCATCGCGGGCTGGTCGGGGGACAAGAAAATCGAAGCGCGACTCTGGCAACAGGCCGAAGCGCTGCTGCCACAACACGACATCGCCACCTACACCCAGGCGCTCATGGACTTGGGCGCGACGATCTGCACGCGCGGCAAACCGAAGTGCAGCGAGTGCCCGGTGCAGGCCGGTTGCATCGCGTTCAACACCGGCCGCACCAAAGAGCTGCCCACCCCGCGCCCGAAGAAGGCCGTGCCGGAAAGGCACGCCACCTTCCTGCTGCTGATGCACGGCAACGACATCCTGCTGGAGAAACGCCCCGGCAGCGGCATCTGGGGCGGGCTGTGGTGTCCGCCGCAGTTCGACGACGAGGCAGCGGCGAGGGATTGGTTCTTGCGCAGCGGGATGATCGCGAGTGAGGGAGTGAGGCTGGAGGCGTTCACCCATACCTTCACCCATTTCAGGCTGCACATCACGCCGCTGAAAATCGAGTTGTCGCATAAACCTTTGTGGGCCGCGCAACCGGGCAGTTTGTGGCTGGATGTGGAGGAAGCGCTGCGGGCGGCGATTCCGACGCCGGTGAGGAAGGTGCTCAAGCAGCTTGAGCGTAGGTTGGGTTAGCGCGCAGCGCGTAACCCAACATTAAAAATCAAACCGTTACTCTCCCCACTTCTTAATCAACTGCTGCTCGACGCCCAGATGATCCAGCACCCGCGCCACCACAAAATCCACCATATCCTGCACGCTCTGCGGATGATGATAGAAGCCGGGATTGGGCGGCATGATGACGGCGCCGGCGTGTGACAGCCTGAGCATATTCTCCAGATGGATCGCGGAGAACGGCGTTTCGCGCGGTACCAGGATCAGGGTGCGCCGCTCCTTGAGCATCACGTCGGCGGCGCGGGCGATGAGGTCGTCGCCGATGCCGCTTGCTATCTTGCCGAGCGTGCCCATGGTGCATGGGCAGACCACCATCGCGTCGCCGGGGTTGGAGCCGGAGGCCATCGGCGCGTACCAGTCCTGGATGCCGAATACCTTGAGCTCGCCGCTGAATTTGCCGAAGCGTTCCGCGAACATCTGCTCCGCATCCTGCGGGCGGTTCGGCAGCGTGAAATCCGTTTCCTGCTTGGCGACGATCTGCGCGGCCTGGCTGTACACCAGATGCACGCGCTGCCCGCTGGCGAGCAGGCATTCCAAGAGGCGCATGCCGTAGGGCAGGCCGGAGGCGCCGGTGAAGGCGAGAGTGATCGTTTTCATGCGCGATGTTTGTCGTTCGAGTGGCTCATTATGCTGCAAAAAACCTTTATCCGCAGATTACGCAGATTGCGCAGATCAGAGTCAGGTGCGCGAGCGACAGAGATGCCAGCGGTTATTGGTTTGAAATCTGCGTGAATCTGCGTAATCTGTGGATTCAGCCGGTTTTGCCGTCCATGAAACGCGCCGCGATGAGGCCGTTTGCCGTGCCAAAGACCAGCGCGGCGGCGGCGAAGACCGGGATGAGGTAGGCGATGCCGGCGTGCGGGATCAGCCAGACGTACACCACCAGCATCTGCCCGGCGATATGCGCGAAGGCGGCGTAGATGCTGTGGCTGACCGGACCGAACCAGCGCGCCGGCAGGTGCTGCGCGAAGGCCAGGACGAGCAGGCTGCACACTGCGCCGGACAGGCTGAGGAAGAATCCCGGCGCGAGGAAGCTGCCGAACAGCAGGCTGCCCGCGACCACGCGCAGCAGCGACACCCACGCCGCCGCGCGCCAGCCGTAGCGCGCCAGCACGATCAGCGTGACGATGTTGGCCAGCCCCGGCTTCACGCCGGGCAGCGGCGAGGGGATGGCGTTCTCCAGCACCGTGAGCCCGAGCGCCACCGCCGCCATGCGCGCGATGTGGTGGTCTTCGGCGGTGGTGTCGAGCTTAATAGTTGAGGCTGTCATATTTCCTGGTGCTGCCGGTCAGCTCGACGCTGACCTCGTTCGGCAGGCAGATGGCGATTTCGCCGGACTGTTGCAGCCAGCCCTGGCGCACGCAGTATTGCCTCGGGCTCGGGTCGGAACTGATGCGCGCGCGGCGCTTCTCGATGGTGATCACGCTCACGCCGAGCGGGCCGGGAACTTCGATCTGCTGGTCGCGCGACAGCGGCACTTCGCGGAAGATTTTCCCGCCGCTGCGGATCACCGCCTTGTCGGCGAGGCCACCACTCCACAGCGTGATGGCGAGTAGAACCACGCACAGGCCGCCGAGCAGCAGCGTCAGCCAGTCGCCTGCCTTCAGATACTGCAACATATTCTCTTGCCCTAGGACGCCTTGAAAAACCGTAGCGAGCGGCTTGAGTGCAAGACGCACGGAGCACAGCGACCGAGACATACCCGTGGGTAGGCGAGGAAGCGAGCACCGCGCAACGCCGCAATCAAGTCGCGCAGTAGGTTTTTCAAGGTGTCCTCATGTGAGCTCACGGTGGCGCACCAGCACCTGTTGCTGCTGCTCGAAATGCCGCGCAAGCTTTTCGGCGAGATAGACCGAGCGGTGCTGCCCGCCGGTGCAGCCGATGGCCACGGTGAGGTAGCTGCGATTGTCCGCAACGAAGCACGGCAGCCAGCGCTCCACGAAATTGCGGATGTCGCCGAACATGTCCTGCGCGGCAGGAATGTTTTCCAGGAATTCGATGACCGCCGCGTCGTTCCCGGTGAGCGGGCGCAACTCCGGATTGTAGTAAGGGTTGGGCAGACAGCGCGCATCGAACACCAGATCGGCGTCCAGCGGGATGCCGTGCTTGTAGCCGAACGACTCGAACAGCAGCGTCAGGCGCGCGCGATCCACCTTGATGAACTGCTTGATCCAGGCGCGCAGCGCGTTGGCGTTGAGCTCGGTGGTGTCGATGTGATGACCGATGCTGCTGATTTCGGCGAGCAGCTCGCGCTCCTGCCGCACGCATTCCGGCAGGGTACGCACGCCGTCGTTGAGCGGATGCAGGCGGCGCGTCTCCGAAAAGCGCTTCACCAGCGTCTCGGTCTGCGCATCCAGAAACAGCACATGCACCGCCAAGTCCTTCTGCATGAGCTGCAACAGCATGGAAGGCAGTATCTGCACGCTGTGGGCATTGCGCACATCCACGCTTACCGCGATATTCTGATAACCGGCCGGGATGAGCTGATCGACCAGGCTGGGGAGCAGTTCCGAGGGCAGGTTATCCACACAATAGAAGCCCGCATCCTCCAGTGTCTTGAGCGCGACGCTCTTGCCGGAGCCGGACAGACCGCTGATGAGGAAGAGTTGCATGGGGTTCCCGCTAGTCGCCGAGCAGCAGTTGGTCGTGCCGCAGGATGAACTCCTGCATGCTGTCGATGCCGCGCTGCTGCATGACGTAATTGCGCGCGGCGGCCTCCACCAACACCGCGAGGTTGCGCCCCGCGACCACCGGGATGTTCACGGTGCTGACGTTCACGCCGAGTATCTCCTGATGCGTGGCGTTGAGCGGCAGGCGCTCCATTTTCGAGAGATCACCGCCCTGCGGGCGATGCAGGTGCACGATCAGCTTCAGGCTCTTCTTGCGCCGCACCGCTGTCTCGCCGAACATGGTGCGGATGTTCAGCACACCCAAGCCGCGCACCTCGAGAAAGTCGCGCAACAGCTCCGGGCAGCGCCCTTCCAGCGTGTCCGGCGCGATGCGGTGCAATTCGACGATGTCGTCGGCGACCAGGCCGTTGCCGCGCGTGATCAGCTCCAGGCCAAGCTCGCTCTTGCCGGCCGCGCTCTCGCCGGTGATCAGGACACCGACCCCCAGCACATCGAGAAACACGCCGTGGCGCGTGGTGGATTCGGCCAGCTCCTTGGCGATGTAGTGGCGGATCAGCCACATCAGGTGCGCGCTGGGCTTGGGCGAGCGGAACAGCGGAATATGCGAGCCGTTGGCAAAATCGATCAGCTCGACCGGAATGTCATCGTCACCGGCCACGATCAGGCAGACCGTGATGCTTTGTTCGATTTGCCGGAACGCGCCGGTGCGCTCAGCAGCACCCAAATTGCGCAGATAATCGAGTTCGGCCTTGCTGAACACCTGCACCCAGTTCGGGTGGATCAGGTTAAGATGGCCGATGAGTTCGCTGTTAGAGGCATTGACCCTGTCGCTGTCGATGATGCGGTCCGCGCCGTCCGTGCCGGCAACACGGCTGAGCTGCAGCCGCTGCTGTTTGTCCTCGAACAGTTGCCGGACGTTGACCTGGCTCATCAGAAAACCTCTATCAATCTACTGCGCAATTCGATAGCGGCGTTGCGCGGTGCTCGCTCCTCGCCTACCGATTTGGTATGTCTCGCTCGCTGCGCTCCGTGCGCCTTGCTCTCGAAGTGGCGGTCGCGACACGTTACTGGCGGAGCCAGCCGATTGCGGGAGCGACCGCTATTTGCCCCTCCCGCACCGGATGCTTCGCAACGCCGTGTCGAGGCAACCTCGCTACGATTGATAGAGGTTTTCATGCCGTGCTTTTCCAGTCGCAGAACATCTGATGGATGCCGGCGGCGTCTTCGCAGGCGAGCAGGCGGTTGCGGAACTGCGCATCGCTGAACATCTGCGCCAGTTCGCCGAGAATCTGCAGGTGCAGGTCGGTGGCGCGCTCCGGAACCAGCAGCACGAAAATCAGGTTCACCGGCTGGCCGTCCGGCGCGTCAAACGGGATCGGGTGTGAGGTCTTGACGAATGCGGCGGTCGCATCGCGCAGCTTGGCGATGCGTCCGTGCGGGATTGCCGCGCCCTGCCCCAGGCCGGTGGAGCCGAGTTTTTCGCGGGCGAACAG
>CAYNYH010000079.1:0-11208 GCA_964401425.1 uncultured Gallionella sp.
CGTGTTCGTGAGCTGGCTGCCGCTCTACCACGACATGGGGCTGATCGGCGCGTGGCTCGGCAGCCTCTACCATGCCTTCCCGCTGGTGGCGATGTCGCCGCTCACCTTCCTCGCGCGGCCGGAGCGCTGGCTGTGGGCGATCCACAAGTACCGCGGCACTCTCTCGGCCTCGCCCAACTTCGGCTACGAGCTCTGCCTGCGCAAGATTCCCGACGAGGCGATCGAGGGACTGGACCTGTCGGGCTGGCGCATGGCCTTCAACGGCGCGGAGCCGGTCAGCCCGGATACCCTCGAAAATTTCGCGCGGCGCTTCGAACGCTACGGCCTGCGCCGCGAGGCGCTCGCACCGGTCTACGGGCTCGCGGAATGCTCGGTGGGACTCGCCTTTCCGCCGCCCATGCGCGGGCCGCTCGTCGACCGCATCGACCGCGAGCGCTTCACGCGCTCCGGCCGCGCGGAACCCGCGGGCGAGGCGGAGAAGGATGCGCTGCGCTTCGTCGCCTGCGGCCGCCCGCTGCCCGGCCACCAGATCCGCGTCGTCGATGCGACGGGGCGCGAGGTCGGCGAGCGCGTGGAAGGGCGGCTGGAATTCAAGGGCCCGTCCGCGACCGCGGGCTACTTCCGCAACCCGGAGCAGAACCGGCTGCTGTTCCACGAGGAATGGCTCGACTCCGGCGACTACGCCTATTTCGCCGGGGGCGATGTCTACCTGACCGGCCGCGCGAAGGACATCGTGATCCGCGCGGGACGCAACATCTATCCCCACGAACTGGAGGAGGCCGTGGGCAACCTTCCCGGCGTGCGCCGCGGCTGCGTCGCGGTGTTCGGCAGCCCCGACCCAGTGAGCGGCACCGAGCGGCTGGTGGTGATGGCCGAGACGCGCGAAACCGGAAAGCAGGAGCGCGAGGAACTGCGCGGCCGCATCAACGCGCTGACGCTGGACATGCTGGGCACGCCCGCGGACGACATCGTGCTCGCGCCCCTGCACGGCGTGCTCAAGACCTCCAGCGGCAAGATCCGCCGCGCGGCCTGCCGCGAGCTCTACGAACGGGGTGCTACGCCCGAGCGCGCGGTGTGGTGGCAGGTGGTGCGGGTCGCGTGGGCCGGGCTGCTACCCGAGCTGCGCCGCAGCAGCCGCGTGGCGGCCGGCCTGCTCTACGCCGCCTGGGTGTGGTCGCTGTTCTGGCTGATGGCACCGGTCACATGGCTCGTCGCCGCGCTGCTGCCGCGCCCGGTGTGGAGCTGGGCGGCGAGCCGCATGAGCGCGCGCCTCTATGCGCGCCTCACGGGCACGCCGCTCTCGGTGCAGGGGCTGGAGAACCTGCCCGCCACGCCCTGCGTACTCGCGGCCAACCACGCGAGCTACCTCGACGGCATCGTGCTCGTCGCGGCGCTGCCGGTCGAGGGCAGGCAGTACGGCTTCGTCGCGAAGAAGGAACTGCTGGACAAATTTGTCCCGCGCACCTATCTGCAGCACATCGGCACAAACTTCGTCGAGCGTTTCGATCCGCAGCAGGGCGCGGCGGACGTGGAACTGGTGGCGGCCTCGCTGCAGGCGGGGCGCTGCCCGGTGTTCTTCCCGGAAGGAACGTTCGACCGCAATCCCGGCCTGCTGCCCTTCCGCATGGGTGCCTTCGTGGTGGCCGCCGAGGCGGCCGTGCCGGTCGTGCCGGTCGTGATCCGCGGCACGCGCTCCATGCTGCGCTCCGACCACTGGTTCCCGCGCCGTGGCGCCATCTCGGTCACCATCTGCGCGCCGATCGCGCCGGACGGCAAGGACTGGGCGGCGGCGATCCGGCTGCGCAACGAAGCGCGCGCTGAAATCCTGCGCTTATGCGGGGAGCCCGACCTCGCGCCCGGAGCGTCTAGCGCAGGTTGACGATGGGCCAGCCATGCTGCTCGGCATGGGCGCGCAGCGTGGCGTCGGGGTTCGCCGCGATGGGGTGTTTCACCTTGCGCAGCAGCGGCAGGTCGTTCAGCGAATCGCTGTAGAAGGTGCTGTCGGCGAAACTCTCCAGCGTCCGGCCGCGCCCGGCCAGCCAGTTCTCCAGCCGCGTTATCTTGCCCTCGCGGAAGCACGGCACATCCGCCACGCCGCCGGTGAATTCGCCGTCCCGGTGCTCCGGCTCGGTGGCGATCAGGTGCTCGACGCCGAACTCGCGCGCGATCGGCGCGGTGACGAAGCTGTTGGTCGCGGTGATGATGACGCACAGGTCGCCCGCCACGCGGTGGCGCTGCACCAGTTCGCGCGACTGCGGGGTGATCATCGGCAGCACGCTCTCGCGCATGAATTGCCGGTGCCACTCGTCCAGCGTCTTGCGCGAATGGCGCGACAGCGGTTTCAACTGGAAATCCAGGAACTCGTGGATATCCAGCGTTCCGGCCTTGTATTGCTCGTAGAAGGTGAGGTTCTTCACCTCGAACAGCTCGCGGTCGAGCACGCCGATGCGGATCAGAAACTGCGACCACTCGAAATCGCTGTCGCCGTTGAGCAGGGTGTTGTCCAGATCGAACAGAGCCAGATTCATTTCAAAACCCCACCACGAAGAACACGAAGGCCACGAAGAAAAATGAATTATTGCCGAGCATGCCTGCCACCTCTTGTACCAACTGCAAAAATATGCGTTTTCATGCAAAAACTTCGTGATCTTCGTGTTCTTCGTGGTGACATGGTTTTCACTTTAACCCAATTCCTGTTGCAGGATTTCCTTGAGCAGCGGCACCGATGGCGCGCGGTGCAGGCGCAGCGAATGCTCGTCCAGCGCGTCGAGCGCCGCCATCAGGCTGGGTAGGTCGCGGCGTCCGTGGCGCAGCAGATATTGCGTGACTTCCGGCGGCAGCGCGAAGCCGCGCGACTGCGCATGCTGCGCCAGCGCCTGGGCTTTTTCCTCGTCGCTCAGGCCGTGCACCTGGTATACCAGCCCCCACCCAAGACGGGTGCGCAGGTCGTCGCGCAAGCCGAGATGCAGCGGCGCTTGCGTACCGCTGACCAGCAGCATGCCGCCGTTGTCGCGCATGCGGTTGTAGAGATCGAACAGTTCGATTTGCGCGGCATCATCGAGCCGCTCGACATCGTCCACCGCGACCACCTCGGCGGGCTGCGGGACACTGCCCTGTGCATAGACAGCGCTGTGCTGCGCATCCAGTGCGGCGCGCACACAGGCTTGCAGCAGATGGCTTTTGCCGCTGCCTGCCTCGCCCCACAGGTAGAAACTCCGCTCGCTGCTGCTGCCCGCCAAGGCATGGCGCAGCACCGAAAGCAATTCGAGGTTGCGCCCCACGACAAAGTTGTCGAGGGTCGGCTGGCTGTCGGGAGCAATATCGAGAAGTAACTGGCTCAAGAAAGCCTCTTTGGGAGAAAGAAATTACCAAAACACTTTTTATGGTAAAGGGAGAAGAGGGAAGGGAGAAGGGTCAAACCACCTCTCCGAATAAAAGGTGCGAGGGTTTTACCCTTCAACCCTTCACCCTTATCCCTTCTCCTTTCAATTGCTGTATCCAGAATTTTCAACTCCTTAAAGCAAAATTGAAGAGATTTTTTCACGGCTTCTTGTACATCTCGCTGGCGAGATACCACGCCTTGCCGTGGCGCAGCGCGACCAGCAGGATCGCGGACATGGGCAGGGCCAGCAGCAGGCCGAAGAAGCCGAACACCTGGCCGAAGGCGAGCAGCGCGAAGATCACCGCGAGCGGATGCAGGCCGATGCGGTCGCCGACCAGCCACGGCGTGACCACCATCCCTTCGAGCAATTGCCCGGCGCCGAACGCCGCCCACACCCAGAGCACGCCGCCGAAACTGGTGAACTGCATGGCTGCCGCGAGCGTCGCGAGCGACAGGCCGAGGATCATGCCGAGATAGGGTACGAACACCAGCATGCCGGCGAGGATGCCGATGGGCAAGGCGAACTCCAGCCCGGCGAGCCACAGCGCCACGACGTAAAACAAACTCATCAGCAGCATCACGGCAATCTGCCCGCGCAGGAACTCCGCCAGCACGCCGTCCACCTCGGCGGCGATCTCCGCCACCTTGGCGTGCCAGTGGCGCGGGACCAGTTCGTCGAGCCGCGCGACCAGCGCATCCCAGTCGCGCAGCAGGTAGAACATCGCCACGGGGATCAGCAGCAGGCTGACCAGCGCGCCGACGATCGCGCCGCCGCTGCTGCCGAGCCAGGGCAGCACTTTCCCCGCGACACCGCCCGCGCCCTGCCAGTGGCTGAGCAGCAAATTCTTCAGCGCCTGGCTGTCCCACTCCAGGCTGACGCCGAACCATTGCTGCAACTGCGGCAGCAGGCGCGTGCGCGCCGCCTCGATCCAGTCCGGCAGGCGCGTCACGAACAGGCCGATTTCCTTTTCCAGCAGCGGCAGCATGATGAGGAGCAGCAGGCCGGACAGCAGCAGCAAGCCGCCCATCACCAGCGCCACCGCCAGCGTGCGCGGCACTTTGCGAGCGGCGAGGCGCTGCACCAGCGGGTTGCAGATGTAGGCGAAAATGCCCGCCGCGACGAACGGCGTGAGGATCGGGCTAAGCAGGTACAGCAGCACGGCGGCAACGGCAGCAAAGATCAGCCATTGCGCGGCGGCGAAGCGAGGCAGGGTCATTTCGGGTAAAATTCGCGGGAAATTTGCGGCACTTTACCTTCTAGAAAGCGAGAACTCAACTTGAGCCCATCCAGTTCACTGTCCTACCGCGATGCCGGCGTCGATATCGACGCGGGCGACCGCCTCGTCGAAAACATCAAGCCGTTCGCCAAACGCACCATGCGCCCCGAGGTACTGGGCGGCATCGGCGGCTTCGGCGCGCTGGTGGAGATTTCCAAAAAGTACCGTGAGCCGGTGCTGGTGTCCGGCACCGACGGCGTCGGCACCAAGCTGAAACTGGCGTTCGAGCTGAACCGCCACGACACGGTCGGCATCGACCTGGTCGGCATGAGCGTCAACGACATCCTGGTGCAGGGTGCCGAGCCGCTGTTCTTCCTCGATTACTTCGCCTGCGGCAAGCTCGACGTCGAGGCCGCCACCGAAGTCATCAAGGGCATCGCGGCGGGCTGCGAACAGGCCGGCTGCGCGCTGATCGGCGGCGAGACCGCCGAGATGCCCGGCATGTATCCCACCGGGGAATATGACCTCGCCGGTTTTGCCGTCGGCGTGGTGGAAAAGGCCAACATCATCAGCGGCGCCGACATCAAACCCGGCGATGCGATCATCGGCCTCGCGTCGAACGGCGCACATTCAAACGGCTATTCGCTGGTGCGCAAAATCATCGAGCGCAGCAAGCCGGACCTGAACGCGAAATTCGACGGCGAGCGCACGCTGGCCGACTGCATCATGGCGCCTACGCGCATCTACGTGAAGCCGCTGCTGGCGCTGATGCAATCGCTCACCGTGAAGGGCATGGCGCATATCACCGGCGGCGGCCTGCTGGAAAACGTGCCGCGCGTGTTGCCGGGCAATGTCGTCGCGCAACTGGACGGCAAGGCCTGGCATACGCCCAAGCTGTTCGACTGGCTGCGCGAGATGGGCAACGTCGCGCCGCAGGAGATGTACCGCACCTTCAACTGCGGCATCGGCATGGTGGTGATCGTGGACAAGGCCGATGCGGGGGCGGCAGTGGCGCAGCTCAATGCGGCCGGCGAGCGCGCGACCGTGATCGGCGCGATCCGCGCGCGCAACGGCAACGAGCACCAGACACAAGTGAGCTAAAAACCTTTTATCCGCAGATTACGCAGATGACACAGATTAAAAACCTACTGCTGGAAACACACATCACTGCGAGTATGCCCATAAGTCTGACTTTCTTTAATCTGCGCGAATCTGCGTAATCTGCGGACAGTTGTTTTTATCCTGAAAGTACCGTGAAAAATATCGTCATCCTCATCTCCGGGCGCGGCAGCAACCTGCAGGCGCTGCTGGAAGCGGGACTGCCCTGCCGCATCGCGGCGGTGATCAGCAACCGCGCCGGTGCCGGCGGGCTGGAGATCGCGCAGGCGCACGGCATCCCGACCGCCGTCATCGAGCACCGCAACTACACGGATCGCGAGAGCTTCGATGCCGCGCTGGCCGATCTGATCGATACCTTCCATCCCGATTTCGTGGTGCTGGCGGGTTTCATGCGCATCCTCAGCGCGGGTTTCGTGGCGCGCTATCACGGCAGGCTGGTCAACATCCATCCCTCGCTGCTGCCCGCCTACGGCGGCCTCAATACGCATGCGCGCGCCTTGCACGACGGCGTGCGCATCCACGGCTGTACGGTGCATTTCGTCACCCCCGATCTCGACCACGGCCCGATCATCATCCAGGCCGCCGTGCCAGTGCTGTGCGGCGACACCGAGCAGACGCTCGCGGCGCGGGTATTGCACGAGGAGCACCGCATCTACCCGCAGGCCATCCGCTGGCTGTGCGCGGGCCGGGTTGAACTGGGCGACGACGGGCGGGTCAGATTGCGAAATCACAAGCAATCCGGTTTTGCGTTGATCTCACCCAGCCTGGAGTAATCATGAAATGGGAACCTCTATAAATCCGTTTTCCGAGCGAATCGCAGCGTCACGTGCTCGCTCACTCCTCGCCTATCAATCCGGTATGTGGCTTCAACATAACCTGAAGGTTAGTTTACGCCGCAACAAGCCGCTATGCGGCGTGTTGTCTCGTCGTTCGCTGCGCGGCTCCTTGCGGTGCCCGCGCAACACGGTGGGGCGAAGCCCTCTGGTGCGGGAGCGCGGAGCAGCAGGCCTACCCGCCCCGGATGCTTCGCATCGCCGTGTCCGGCCTGCCATCCCGCAAAACGAATTTCTAAAGGCTCCCAAACGTCTGTTGTATATCCTCGCATGGCTCATGCTGTGCGCTGCCACATCCGCCCTGGCCGCCCCGCCGGGCAGCGTGCAAGCCACCTACGATGTCTACAAGAGCGGCTTGCAGGTCGAAGTCAAAGAGACCTATACGCGCGACCAGGATCGCTACACGCTATCCAGCGTCTGGACGCCGGTCGGCTTGCTGGCGATCCTCAAGCCGGAAAAGATCCTCATCGACAGCAGCGGCCTGATCGGCAAACAGGGGCTGCAACCGCTGCTCCTCAACCACCGGCGCGAACTCGACGAGAGCAAGAACAGCCGCGCCGAGTTCGACTGGGATAACAAACGGCTCACCCTGCTCCATCAGGCGCAACGCAAGGTGGTCGCGCTGCCCGCCGGCACGCAGGATCGCCTGAGCGCGATGTACCAGTTCATGTTCCTGCCGTTGCAGAATGCCGACACGCTGGATTTTTCGATGACCAACGGCAGCAAGCTGGATCACTACCGCTACGTCATCACGCGCGATCAGACGACCAGGGTTCCGGCCGGGGAATTCAAGACCCTCTATCTCGACAGCCAGGCCAAACCGGGCGAGAGCCGCACCGAAATCTGGCTGGCCACGCAGCACCACAACCTGCCGTGCAAGATCATCATCACCGAAGCCAACGGCGACCAATTCACCCAGGTATTGAGCAAGCTGACCATCAAACCGTGATCGCATTGCCGCGCACTTCGACCGGAAGAATCGCCTTGGCCATAGCGCTGTCGGCATTGGCTCACGTCATCACGCTGTTCGCGCCGCTGATCAAGTTGCCGCCCGCCCAGGCGCCGCTGCCGCCGCTCATCGCCAAGCTGGAGCCGCTGCCCAAAATCGCCGCCAAACCCGCCCCCAGGAAACCGAAACCCAAGCCGCGGCCGGCTCCACCCGTACCCGCAGAGACGATATCCACCGGCCAGCCTGCCGAAAGCGTTTCGACGGAAGAACCGCAAATCGATGCCGAGCCGCAACCGCCCGCAGCCGAGGAACCGGCCAAAATGGTGGAAGAAGCGAAGCCGGCACATCCGCTTCCGAGGCGCGCGCAGCTTACTTTCGTCGCCTACAAGGGCGCGGATTTTGCGGTCGGCGAAATGCGCCATCACCTGGAAATCGGCGGCGACAAGAGCTACACCCTGCGGGTCGGCATGAACACCACCGGCCTCGCTAGCCTCTTCAAGAGCTACGAATCGAACCAGCAAAGCAGCGGCACCCTGACAGCCCAGGGGCTGCGCCCCGCCAAATACAGCGAGACAAGAAACTCCTCGAAGGGCAAGGAGTCGCTCGAAGCCACCTTCCTCTGGGAAGAAAAAGTGCTGTCTTTCTCGGGCGGCAACAGCATGCCGCTGCCCGAACAGGCCCAGGACATCGTCAGCTTCCTCTACCAACTCTCGCAACTCCCCCTGGACAAGGGCGCGCTACCGATATACATCAGCAACGGCAAAAAACTGGAACGCTATGAACTCGCCATCGGCGAAGAGGAGATGATCCAGACCGGCATCGGGAGGCTGCGCGCGCTGCCATTGCGCAAGATACGCCTGCAGGGGGAAGAAGGCCTGGACGTCTGGCTGGGGATGGAATACCGCCTGCTGCCGGTGAAGATCCGCATGCTCGACCGCACCGGGCAAATCGCCGGCGAGATGGTCGTCTCGGAAATCCGCGTGGCGGACGAATGAAAAACTGTTCACCACGAAGGCACGAAGGGACACGAAGAAATTCCCGCGACACTGTGGCGTTACTCCGGCTTGAAAGACCTGGCCTGATTTGCTTCGTGTTTCTTCGTGCCTTCGTGGTGCAGGATTTTCGTTTGATTGGCGCGCGGGATGCGCCCTGCGGTAAACTGCGCTGCCTCCTCACCTTTGAATAAACCCATGACCTCCATCCTTCCGCACATCGCGCTTGATTCCGGCAGACAGCCGCAGCACAGCATCATCTGGCTGCACGGCCTGGGCGCGGACGGCCAGGATTTCGTGCCCGTCGCCGGCGAATTGGACCTGCCCGTTCCGGTGCGCTATATTTTTCCGCACGCGCCGCAGCGCCCCGTGACCATCAACGGCGGATTCGTGATGCGCGCCTGGTACGACATCGCCCACCCCAGCATCGATGTGCGGCAAGACGAGGAGGGAATCTACGAATCGCAGGCCGCCGTCGAGGCGCTGATCACCAAGGAAGTGGAGCGCGGCATCGCGCCGGGCAACATCTTCCTGGCCGGATTCTCCCAGGGCGGCGCGATCGCGCTGCACACCGCGCTGCGCCAGGACGTCCCGCTGGGCGGCGTGCTGGTGCTTTCCAGCTACCTGCCGCTGGCCGACAGCCTGGCCGATGAAGCCTCGGTGGCTGCCCGGCCAACTCCCATTTTCATGGCGCACGGGCGCAACGACCCGGTCGTGCCCTATGCGCTGGGAGCCGCCTCAAGAGACAAGCTGCAGGAATTGGGCTATGCGGTGGAATGGCATGAATACGGCATGCAACACTCGGTATGCGAAGAGGAATTGCGCGACATCGAGTTCTGGCTGGCCAGGAAGCTGCCCCATGGGGTGCCGCACTGACGTTTTGTTAACGCCGGGTGGATAGTTAAAACGAACCGGCTCCGGTATATTTTGGCAGCCGTTGCGGCGATCGCTTGCCGACAGAACACATCAAGGAGAAAACATGCGCCCACATACCAGTCGTTGGAATATTCCCGCCGCAATTGCCGCCCTGCTGTTTCTCTGCGGGATCGCCGGATCGGCCTTTGCGGCCTCCGCCGAGCAGCAGCGCAATGAAATCCGCAAGATGCGCAGCGAGACGCTGGCGCGCCTCTACAAGGTGCACCCCGCCGCCAGGGCAGACATCCAGAGGGCGGCCGGCTATGCGGTATTCAGCAACGTCGGGGTCAACCTGATCTTCCTCTCCGCCGCGGGCGGTTCCGGCGTGGCGCACAACAACCAGAGCGGCAAGGATATCTACATGAAGATGGTCTCCGGCGGCCTGGGGATCGGCCTCGGCGTGAAAGACTTCCGCGGCGTCTTCGTATTCTCGAACCAGAAGGTCTTCAAGCAGTTCGTCGAGAGCGGCTGGGAAGCCAGCGCCCAGGCAGATGCCGCAGCCAAGTCAGGGGAAAAGGGAGGCGCTGCGGCTGGCGCGGTCACCGTTGCACCCGGTGTCGACCTCTACCAGCTCACCGAAACCGGACTCGCGCTGCAGGCGACCATCCAGGGCACCAAGTACTACAAGAACGACGATTTAAACTGAGATGATGCCGAATAAGTCTCACCGTTCGTGGTGAGCCTGTCGAACCATGAAGGGTGGACTCAAATGAATTAGGTCATTCACCCTTCGACAGGATCAGGGCGAACGGATGTAACCGATATTCTCCGAAGAAGCCGTCAAGCGTCGCCGGCTTGGGATTCCTGCTCGATGACGCGAAAACTCGCCAGATCGTAATCGAAACCTTTTTCCTGCAACCTGTGAGGAATCAGCAGATAGCTCTTCCCATTCAGCTTAGCCAACAGGCTGCGATGCGCGGAGAAGGCGCCCGCCTTCATCAGCAGCTGCGTCTCGCCGGATGACTCGCCCGCTTTTGCCTGCAGCCACAGTGCGGGCTGCCCGTCCTCGAATCCGCCGCCTCCGCCGCTCTGGCTCAGGGTCACGCCGGCAATCTGGTTGGTCAGCATTTCCGCGCCCGCATGCAGCCGGTTCGCCTCGTCGCGCATCAGGCGGCGCACTACCGCTGCGCCCCAGTGCGGCACCCCTTCCGGCTGCACACCGAGCAGGCTGCCGATGCGGATGCTGTCCGCGCCTTGCACGGGCAGGATGGTGCGAAAGCCGCTCGCGCTGATGTCCTCGATGTCCCAATACGCTGGCAGTTCGTTGCTGAAGTTCAGCGCGATGTCGGTACGCTCTATCATCCCGTCGAAGCCGCTCACCACGTTCAGGCCGACCTTGATGCTGCGCCGCGCGCTGCGCCGCGCCGGCGGCGCAGCCAGGTAATTCAGCAGATACTGCGCGGCCTCGCGCACCGGCTCCGTATCGTAGGCACCGCCAAGGTTGAGGCTGTCCGGAACGGCACCCTTTTCCAGCACCCTGAGCAATGCCGCCAGCTCCGGCTGCATCTTCGCCATACCGACGAAGCGCATGGAAGGCTGCGCGGCCGCGTCCGATTTGAAGTGCACCGGTGCCGCCGGATGATCCAGGTCGAAACTGAACAGGCTGTTCGCATCCTGCTGCGCGCCGATCTCGATGCGGGAGCAATACTGCCCGACGATGCGCTCGGTCAGGTGCACATACAGCGGCCTCAGGGTACTGATTCCGCAGCCGTGCCAGCCGAGCAACCGCCCCACTTCGCCTTTCACCGTGGCCCCGCCGCCTCCCGGATAGAGGCCCAACGGCGTATCCAGATATTGCTGC
>CAYNYH010000080.1:0-11203 GCA_964401425.1 uncultured Gallionella sp.
TGACGGAAAACATGGGTGTGCCGGTGTGCGGCGCCGGGTAGGTGTCGGTCTGGAGCTCCTCGATGTTGATGCCGTTCCTGGAAAAGAATGTCGCAAGGTTGCGCACGATGCCGGGATGATCCATCGCCACCACTTCCACGCTGTAGGGAACCACCGGCTGCTTCTGCTCGCGCTTCTGGGTTCGCTTGTGGATGATGGTGAGCCCGAGCTGGTCGCCCAGCGCCCCCATTTGCGCATCGAGCTTGGAAAGCGCGTGCCACGGGCCGGAAAGCAGCATGATCAGGGCGAACTGCCCGCCCAGTACGGCCATGCGGCTCTCTTCGATGTTGCATCCGCTCTCGGCGATCCTGCTCGAAAGCCGGTCGACGAGACCGACCTTATCCTCCCCCGAAGCGGTGATCACCAGATAATCGTTTTGCGTGTCTATGGTCATGATGCTGCTGAAATGTGAAGATTGAAAGGGTCACAGTGTAATGTCCAACAGGGCACTGCGCCAGCGCGAACGGAATTCCGGCATGCCATCTGCTCTACCCTCGAGCCCGACCTGCCCGAATGCCTGAATAGGTTCAGGGCTGCGGCACATCCAAAATGTCCACTACCGTCGAGTAACACAGCTTCACTCCCAGCTCCCTCTTCATGCGCCAATTGGTCAGCCGCCGCGATTCGTTCATGAACGACAGCAGCGTTTCCGGCAGCACGCGCTGCGCCTCAGCGCGGCTGATGCGCGGCGGACGCGGCAAGCCGGACGCATCCGCCACGGCATCGAAGTATTCCCCCGTCTTCATGCGGCTGTCGTCGCTGGCGTGGTACACGCGGCACGCCTTGCCATGGCGCAGAGCCGCTGCCGCGATGCGCGCCAGATCATCGGCGTGGATGTGGTTGGTGTAGCTGTCCTCGCTGTCGGCGATACACGGCAAGCCATGCCGCAGGCGATCCAGCGGCAGGCGGTCGGCGGCATAGATGCCCGGCACGCGCAGGATGCTGGCCTGCACGTGATTGCGCCTTGCCCAGCCGCGGATTTGCCTTTCGGCATCGGCGCGGCGCTGCGCGCGCGCCGTTTGCGGGTTGAGCGGGTGCGTTTCGCTCACGATGGCACCGCCGCAATCGCCATACACGCCGCTGGTGCTGATGTAAACCAGCCGCCCCGGCAATCTCCCGAGCGACAGCACGGCCAGCAGGCGGCGGGTGCGCATATCGCGGGGGCCGCTGTTCGCGGGCGGGGCAAAGTGCAGCACGGCATCGGCCAGCCCGGCGATGCGCACGAGGCTGGCGCAGTCATCCAGGTCGCCTGAGATCGGCAACACGCCGAGCGCGCGCAATTCTTCGCGGCGATCCGGATTGCGCACCAGGGCGAAGATCCGGTAGCGGTTCGCCAGCAAAGGGATGGCGCGCATCGCCACGTCTCCACAGCCGATGATCAACAGACGTTTCATGACATAATTATACCCAGCGGCATAAACCTACTGCGCGAGCTGGCATCGGGGTCGCGCGGTGCTCGGCATCCTCATGTACTTCCATGTACACTCCGGTGCCTGCGCTCCGGGCTCCCCCAATGTCAGCTCGCTCGCTACGGTTTCTGCCGCAGGTATATGCCCTGTAATTTTTCTTTTCGACCTGACAGATTCATCATGACCTTTCAAACCACCATCCAGCCGAGCGGCTACCAGTTTCCCATCGAAGAACACGAAACTATCC
This sequence comes from uncultured Gallionella sp., assembly GCA_964401425.1. Classification (GTDB taxonomy): domain Bacteria; phylum Pseudomonadota; class Gammaproteobacteria; order Burkholderiales; family Gallionellaceae; genus Gallionella. Next base: position 1,696 of record CAYNYH010000080.1, read on the forward strand.
TTGCAGCCGCCCTCCGGCACGGCTACACCCTGCCGTACAGCTGCCGCGAAGGCGCATGCGGCGTGTGCAAGGGCAAGGTCATGGAGGGAGAGGTCGATCACGGCAACCACTTGGGCAGCGCGCTGACCGAGATGGACAAGGCGGCGGGCCTGACCCTGTTCTGCTGCGCCAGGCCGAAATCGGACCTGACGATCGAATGCCACACCGCGGGCAAGGCCAGCGACATCCCGGTGCGTATCATGCCCTGCCGCGTGCACAGGATGACCCGGCTGGCGGAGGACGTGATGGCGCTGCAGATCGAGCTGCCGCCCGGCGAGCAATTGCAGTTTGCCGCCGGGCAGCATATCGCCCTCCTGCCGAAAGACCAGAAGCCGCGCAATTTCACGCTGGCCAACGCGCCGCACGACGGCGGCTTCCTCGAACTGCATATCCGCAGGATGGAGGGCGGCGCCTTCACGCAGCATGTGTTCGACGGGATGAAGGAGCGCGAAATCCTGCGCCTCAAGGGGCCGCTCGGCGACTTCCGCCTGCGCGAGGACAGCGGCAAGCCGGTCATCTTCGTCGCCGACGGCACCGGTTTCGCACCGTTCAAGGCGATGATCGAACACGCGCTGCACATCGGCCTGCAACGCCCCATGCACCTCTACTGGGGAGGGCGCCGGCCGGCCGACCTGTACATGCTGGAGAAGGTCAGGCAATGGGAAGGCAGCGGCGTCCAATTCACCCCGGTGTTCTCCGCCCCTCTGCCGGAAGACGGCTGGCAGGGCAGAACCGGATCGGTGCATCAGGCGGTGCTGGATGATTTTGGCGACCTGTCCGGCCATGAAGTCTACGCCTGCGGCACGCCGGAGATGGTGAATGCCGCGCGCCGCGACTTCACCGCGCAGCGCGGTTTGCCGGAAGCATCGTTCTTCTCGAGCGCGTTCGTCCCGGCGCCGGAACTCGTTAGCCCGTTTCAGGCATACCGAAGCCCATTCCAATAGGCCGCACGCCTCAAAGGTTCTATTCGCTTTCCTTCAGCGCGGCAGCCTGCTGGTAATACCTGAGCGCCTCATCGGCCTTGCCCGACTGTTCCGCGAGTTGTCCCAGCGCATGGTAGGCCGCGTGGTTCGGGGATACGCTGATGCTGGCATCCAGATAGTTCTGCGCCTTGCCCCACAGCTTCTGGTGCAGGCACAGCTTGCCGAGCGCGAGCAGCAGCCCGGCATCGTCCTTGTGCTGGTTTAGCCATTTCTCGGCCTGCCTGATCTGTGCGATCACGTCGCCGGACTGGCAATCGCCGTACAGCGCGACCAGCTCGCTGTCCCATTGCGCATTCAGGCTGTCGGAGAGCAGTTGCTGCGCGAGCGCGCTGCCGCCGAGCCGGATCAGCGCGTGCGCGGCCGTCGCCGCGATCCGGCTGCGCCGCTTGAATTCGGCGGGGATGTTTTCCAGGCAGTCGGTCAATCCCATCAAGTCTTCCTGCTGGCGGATTTTTTCCAGCCAGGCCTGCTGGCGCAGTTGCTCCGCCGCCGTCACGTCGATGGACTGGTATTTCTCCAGCTGGCCGAGCACGTTCAGCACTTCATCCCAGTTGCCCGCCTGCTGCTGCGCCTTGAGTTCCAGCGACAGTGCGCCGGGATGCGTCTTGACGCCGCTGTCGCGCAACTCCTGCAGCGCGTGCAGCGCACCGCGCGGATCGCGCTGGTCGAGCATGAATTTGGCGGCCGCCATCAGGCGCAGGGTGGAATCGCCGGCCGTCTTGCCCTCGGCGGCGGAGAGATAGGCGTCGCGTTTTTCGTATTCGCGCAGTTCATGCGCGGAGCGCGCCGCGATGATGGGGTGCAACGCGGAGGTGTCGCCCAGCTCCATCGCATGTGCTGAAGCCTTCTCCGCCGCGGCATAGTGCCCCTCGAAGAACGCATTGAGCGCCTCGCCCAGCAGTTCGCGCGCCTTGCCTTGGGCGCGCTCCATGCGGAACTTCCGCACATATGCCGGCAGCTGCACGACCGCGAACATCAGGCGCAGCAGCCCGTAGCCGGACACGAAGGCAAGCATGAGCAGGACGATGAACAGCGTAAGCGACAGTTCGATGCGGTAAGGCGAGTACACCAATAGCACGTAGGCCGGATTATGCGACGCCGTCACCAGTGCGACCGCGGCGGCGAACAGCAGCAGGATCCAGAGCAGGTATTTCATTGCGCCGTCTTTTTGGCGGTGATGCGGTCTGCCGCGTGCTCATGCGTCAGGCGGTAATTGCGCACGGCCTGCAGGCTCGGGCTGACGTCCGGCAGGTCGATGCTGACGGGAGAGGCGGCGATCTTCTTCAGCGCGGCCAGCACCCGCACGACCTCATTCGATTTGCCGTCGAAATAGCGTGTGATCCATTGCTGCGCGGTTTTCATTTCCTGCCTGAAGCCGTCCTCGTCGCGCGACAGCAGGGCAAGGCGCGCCGAGAGCAGGCGCAGTTTGAGGTTTTCGCGCAGGAAAAATTCCTGGTTGGGCGGCAGCAGCGGAATCTCGGCCTTGCCGGTATCCTCGATGCGCACCAGTTGCTTTACGTCCTGCCAGATTTCGCGCAGCAGCCTCTGCCAGGTTGTTTCGTTCTTCGGCGCGGCAGCCTGCGCGGCCTCCTCCTTCTTCGCCACGCGCTGCTGATAGACCAGCGGCAATTCGTCCACGTCGGCGATCAGGCTGTCGAGCTGGAGGTTGATGCCGGTGATGTCCACGCTGGGCAGGGCGCGCAGCTTGTCCATGTCCTGGCCGATGGCCTTGCGCAGCCCGTTGAACGCCGGCCGGTCCATGCGCTGCAGGCGCGAGTCGGCGCTCTGCATCGCGATCAGCGCCGCCTTGACGTTGGCCGACAGCTGCAACTGCTGCCCGGCGATCAGCAGCATCTGCTCGACTTCCGCGAGCGCGGTTTCGTCGCGGCTGACCGACAGGTCGTTGTACAGTGCCTCCAGCGCGGCACGCTGGTTCTGCGCCTCGGCATAGCGCGTCTCGAGCGCCGCCACCTTGACCGACAGCTCGCGCACCTCGCCCTGGCTTTGCGTCAGCAGCAGCTGATTGGCCTTGCCCGTACCATCCATCTCGGCGATTTTCTTCGCCAGCTGCTGCTGCATGTCGCTGATCGCGCGATGGCCGTCGAACCATTGCCACAGGAAGATCACCACCAGCACCGCCAGCGTCATCTGCGTGAGATTCATCCTGGAAATAGCCGTCACGAAGGCATTGTGGCGCGGCTGCTCCTCGCTCCCGGCGCGTATGGTATTTTCGGTGGACTGCTGCTGCTCGTTCATGTCGGTTTCCCCGGAAGGCTGGCGCCGGAACACTATCCTGCGTTTTTCTGTCTCGCCCATGCTATCAAAGCCGACAGCAATCCGTCATCCCCCGCGCCGCTCGGCAGCACCTGCCGCCAGCCCTGCCGCTGCGCGAGTTCGGCGATGCGCGGATGCGGCACGAACAGCGGCAGGCCGCATGCGCGGTCGCGCCGCGCATCGCCCAGCATCTGCCACAGGTACTCCAGCGCCTCGCTGCTCGTCACCGCCAGCGCATCGGGGGCGGCATCCAGCAGCGCGGCGATGTCCTGCTGCGGGCGGCTGCGCCGGTAGCAGGCGGCGTATTCCACCGCCGCGCCGCGCGCCTTGAGCGTATCGCCGAGCAGCTCGCGCCCGCCGTCGCCGCGGAAGATCATCACGCGCCGTCCGGCGACATCCTGCAGCTCCGGCAGGGCCAGCAGGCCTTCGCTGTCGAAACGCTCGGTGGGGGCGATGACCTCGGCGATGCCCAGTTCGCGCAGCGCCTTCGCGCTGCCCTGCCCGACCGCGGCGATCTTTAAATTTTGTGGTAGTTCGCCCGCAGCGCGGATCGCCGCCATGCCGTACTGCACGGCGTTCGGGCTGATGAAGATGGCGAGGTCGAATTGGGCGAGGCGGGAGACTTGTTCATGCAGCGCCTGCGCATCCTGCGCGGGCGCGATGTCCAGCAGCGGGAACAGCAGCGGAATGCCGCCCGCCTCTTCGATGCGCCGCGCCAGCGGCGCGGCCTGCTCGCGCGGCCGCGTGACGGCGATCTTCAGCCCGGCAAGCGGTTTATCAGCCATTCAGGGCGGCAAGAATTTCGCCCGCGCCCTGAGCCAGCAAGGCATCGGCAACCCGTTTGCCCAGCGCCTCGGGATCGGCGATCTCGCCGGTCAGGTCGGCGTGCACCATGCGTTTGCCGTCCGGACTCGCGACGAAGCCGCGCATGCGCAGCCTGCCGCCCTGCACTTCGGCGAAGCCGCCCAGCGGCACCTGGCAGCTGCCCGCCAGCACACGGCTCATGGCGCGTTCCGCGAGCACGCAGGCGGCGGTATCGGGATGGTGCAGCGGTTGCAGCGCAGCGATCACGTCGGCGCGGTCGGCGCGGCACTCGATGCCGAGCGCGCCCTGCCCGACGGCGGGCAGGCTGTCTTCGCTGGAGATGATGTTGCGGATGCGCTCGCCGAGGCCAAGGCGTTTCAGCCCGGCGGCGGCGAGGATGATCGCGGCATACTTGCCTTCATCGAGCTTGCGCAAGCGGGTCTGCACGTTGCCGCGCAGCGGTTCGACGATCAGGTGCGGGAAGCGCGCGCGCAACTGGCTCTCGCGGCGCAGGCTGGAGGTGCCCACCACGCTGCCGGCCGGCAAGGCGGCCAGGTCTTCGTACTGGTTCGAGACAAACGCATCGTGCGGGTCTTCGCGCTCGCCGATGGCGGCCAGCACGAAGCCTTGCGGCATCTGCATCGGCACATCCTTCAGCGAATGCACGGCAAGATCGGCGCGACCGTCTTCCAGCGCGGTTTCCAGCTCTTTCACGAACAGCCCCTTGCCGCCGATCTTCGACAGCGTCACGTCGAGAATCTGGTCGCCCTGCGTGGTCATGCCGAGGATGCTGACCTCGGTTTGCGGATATAATGCGCGCAGCCTGTCCCGGATGTATTCGGCCTGCCACATGGCCAGCGCGCTTTCGCGCGAGGCGATCACCAGACGGGAGGGTGCAGTTGAGGATGCTTGACTCATCGGATTTCCTGAATTTCATTGATCGTACGCGTTGCATTCTAACATGAGGAGCGTCGCGCTTTTTCGTATGAATGTGATGAACCTGATTACCGCCCCCGCCGATATTTCCAGCAAGGACCTGCCGCTGCGCGAGGACGTGCGCCTGCTCGGCCGCATCCTCGGCGAGACGCTGCACGAACAGGAGGGCGAGGTTTCCTTCCAGCTGATCGAAAACGTGCGCCGCGCCGCGGTGCGCTTCCGCAGGACGCAGGACGACCGCGACCGCGAGCAGCTCGAGCAGATGCTGGACGCGCTGTCGCCCAGCGAAACACTGATCGTGGTGCGCGCCTTCAGCTACTTCTCGCAGCTGTCCAACATCGCCGAAGACCTGCACCACAACCGCCGCCACCGCGCCCATCTCAAGGCCGGCAGCGCGCCCAGGAACGGCAGCCTGCCGCTCGCGCTGAAGCGCGTCGAGGAAAAGCGCATCAGCAAGAAAACCCTGCAAGCCTTCCTGGACAACGCGCTGATCTCGCCGGTGCTGACCGCGCATCCCACCGAAGTGCAGCGCAAGAGCCTCCTCGACTGCCAGCTGGTCATCTCGCGCCTGCTCTCCGACCGCGACCGCGTGGACATGACGCCCGACGAGCTCGCCGAGAACGAGGAGGCCCTGCACCGCTTCGTGCTGATCCTGTGGCAGACGCGCATGCTGCGCACCGCCCGGTTGACGGTGCGCGACGAAATCAAGAACGGGCTGGAGTATTACCGCTACACCTTCCTCAATGAGATTCCAAAGATTTATGTCGGACTGGAAAAACAACTGGAGGCGCGCTTCGGCGCAGGCATCCGCATCCCACCGCTGCTGCGCGTGGGAAGCTGGATCGGCGGCGATCGCGACGGCAACCCCTTCGTCACCCACGACGTGATGCTGGACGCGGCGCAGCAGCATTCCGCGCTGGCCTTCGAGCATTACCTCAACGAGACGCATATCCTCGGCACGCGCCTGAGCCTCACGGACCGTCTCGTGGAAATCAGCGGCGAGCTGCGCAGGCTCTCCGATGCCTCGCCGGACAAAGTTGCCGCGCGCGAGGACGAGCCCTACCGCCGCGCGCTGATCCTGATCTACTCGCGCCTCTCGGCCACCGCGCGCCATCTCGGCCATGAAATTTCGCACCTGCCGCCGGTGGACCGGCACGCGCAGCCCTATGCAGCGCCGCAGGAATTCATCGCCGACCTCGACGTGCTGATCGACTCGCTGCTCAGGCACGGCGCGGTGTACCTCGCGCGCGGGCGAATCGCCAGCCTGCGCCGCGCCGCCGAGGTGTTCGGCTTCCATCTCGCGCCGCTGGACATGCGCCAGCACAGCGCGGTCCACGAGCAGACCGTGAGCGAGCTTTTCTCGCACGGCCTCGGCAAGCCAAACTACCCGGACCTGAGCGAAGCCGAACGCCGCGAGGTGCTGCTTGCCGCATTGGAGAGCGGCAAACCGCTGCTTTCCGACGCCTTATCACCCGATAGCCTTGGGCAATACAGCCCTGCGACGCAGAGCGAGCTGCGCATCATGCAGGCCGCCGCGCTGATCCACCGGCGCTTCGGCCGCGCTGCGCTGCCCAACCACATCATCTCCAAGACGGATGCGGTGAGCGACATGCTGGAACTCGCGCTGATGCTGCAGCAGGTCGGGCTGCTGGAAGGCGGCGACAAACTGCACGTCAACCCGTTCTTGCACATCAATATTATCCCGCTGTTCGAGACCATCGAAGACCTGCGCGGCTGCGGCGCAATCATGGACGAGCTGTTCGCCATTCCCTGGTACCGCAGGCTGCTGGCGAGCCGCGACAACACGCAGGAGGTGATGCTCGGCTATTCCGACAGCAACAAGGACGGCGGCTACCTCACCGCCAACTGGGAACTGTACAAGGCCGAGCTCGAGCTGGTGAAGGTGTTCGAAAAACACGGCATCGAGCTGCGCCTGTTCCACGGGCGCGGTGGCACCGTCGGGCGCGGCGGCGGCCCAAGCTACGACGCGATCCTCGCGCAGCCGCCGGGCAGCGTGAATGGGCAGATCCGCATCACCGAGCAGGGCGAGGTGATCGCGAGCAAGTATTCCAACCCCGAGATCGGGCGGCGCAACCTCGAGACGCTGATCGCCGCGACGATGGAGGCCACGCTGCTGCACCACCACGGCGCGGACAGCGCGATGCCGGAATACCACCGCATCATGGATGAGTTGAGCCGCGACGCGTTCGCCGCCTACCGCAGGCTGGTGTACGAGACACCCGGCTTCACCGACTACTTCTTCGCCGCGACCCCGATCCGCGAAATCGCCGAGCTCAACATCGGCAGCCGCCCCGCGGCGCGCAAGGCATCCGACCGCATCGAGGACCTGCGCGCGATCCCCTGGGTGTTCAGCTGGAGCCTGAACCGCGCGCTGCTGCCGGGCTGGTTCGGCTACGGCAGCGCGGTGAAGCGCTTCGTCGAGCGCGAAGGTAAAACCGGGCTCGCGCAACTGCAGGCGATGTACCGGAACTGGGCGTTCTTCCGCGGCCTGATGTCCAACATGGACATGGTGCTGTCCAAGACCGACATGGGTATCGCCTCGCGCTACGCCGAACTGGTGGAGGATGCGGCGCTGCGCGAACGGGTCTTCGGCGCGATCCACCGCGAATGGGAGGACACCGTGGAGATGCTGTTCGCCGTGACCGGCAACACCACGCTGCTGCAGGATAACCCGGCGTTCGCGCGCAGCCTGCTCACGCGCACTCCGTACATCGACCCGCTCAACCATTTGCAGGTCGCGCTGCTGGAACGGCACCGCGCCGGGGACGACGATGTGCTGGTGAAACGCGCGATCCACCTGACGATCAACGGTATCGCGACCGGTTTACGGAACAGCGGCTAGATTTCTTGTCTAACCGTCGCATCCCCCGTTTTGTTCACCGGTAAGATCGATCCATGCGCAACATCATCCTCGCCCTCACCTCCCTGCTGCTGCTCGCCTCGTGCAAAAGCGTGTCAACCGGGAGCGTCATCACCGTCGCCACGAGCAGCAGCCCGCAGGCCGCGGCGCGCGCGCTGCTCCAGCGCAAGAAGCTCACCTACATACGCAACCCCGTGCAGATCGCCAACGACCTGAAGGGCGTGCAGCGCGACTTCAAGCGGCTGATGGACATCCTGAGCGGCAATGCCGGCAAGAAGTGGGGCCAGAAGGAAGCGCGCCTGCCCGACCGCACCCACTACGTCAAATACACGCAGGGCTACCTGTCGCGCGCCATCGTGGACTTTGACCGTGGCGAGATCACCATCGAGACGCTGGACGAGAAGAATCCCGGCAACAGCCTGAAGGACGCCATCGTCACCACCCTGCTCACCCCCGACGACCCGCGCGCGGTCGACCTGTTCTCGGACAGCTCGATCAAGCTGACCGGCGAGCGCGATCCCTACCTGCTCGGGCTGGTGCTCGACGATAACGGCCGCGCCATCGCCACGCCGCAGCAGGCCGAGCGCTTTGCCGGAAGTCTGGTCAAGGATGCGCAGAGCCGCAGCGTGAAAACCGACGCGGGCAGCAAGCAGGCAAACTTCGTGAAGTTTTCCATGGTCAGCAACTTCTCCAGCAAGCAGGCGGAAAAATACCGCCCGCTCGTGGAGAAGTATGCGAAGACCTACGACATCAGCCCGAGCCTGGTATTCGCCATCATGCGCACCGAGAGCAACTTCAACCCCTTCGCGGTCAGCTCCGCGCCCGCCTACGGCCTGATGCAGCTCGTGCCGAGCAGCGGCGGGCGCGACGCCTACAAGCGCGCCAAGGGCGCGAACGAAATGCCGAGCAAGCAATACCTGTTCAACGCGGAAAACAACATCGAGCTCGGCGTGGCCTACCTCAACGTGCTGGCCTTCGACGAACTCGACGAGGTGAGCGACCCGGTCTCGCGCGAATACTGCGTCATCTCCGCCTACAACACCGGCCCCGGCAACGTGCTGCGCACCTTCGGCGGCTCGTCGAAGAACCGCGACGGCGCGCTGGACGAGATCAACCGCATGGCCGCTCCCGCCGTGTATGACCAGCTGCGCGCGAAGCTACCCTACGCCGAGACGCGGCAGTATTTGCAGAAGGTGGTGGGGTTCAGGAAGCAGTTCATTGCGCTCAATTGAGCAGTTCGCGGGATGTGCGGTCAACAACAATCAAAACCAAAACCGCCGGGGGTAGCCCGGCAGCTAGTCACTTTCTTTTGCGTCGCCAAAAGAAAGTAACCCAAGAAAAGGCGACCCCGGTTTGCCGCCGCTGCGCGGTGCCCTGCGTTGCTCAGCCGGTCAGGCCTCCTCATAAACTCGCACGATCCGCTACGCGGCCACGTGCTCAAACATATTCGTCGGACTACCCCTGACCGGCCTCCGCTACTCGGCGGCGCTCAGGGGAGGTAAAGCGAAAACCAAAAACCATTAAGTAGGGTAGGCAACTTATTGCCCACCCACTATTAAACTGCCGTGGGCACGGGTGCCCCACTGCATTG
>CAYNYH010000081.1:0-11199 GCA_964401425.1 uncultured Gallionella sp.
CCACCCCATCCAATAAGAACGCAGTACCTTGCTCATAAGTTTGATCATTCCGAACAACCCAAAGGGCGTCTGGGATTTTGATATCAATCGTTTCATGATTGATTTTGTTCGACAGTTGGTTGTACTTAGCCAATAGCTTCTTATATGTTGGGTGATCTGCCCCGCATACCATTCTCATATAGTTCAGCTTTCCCTTAACTACCTGAGAAAAGCCTGGTGTTGAGCTTGCTGAATATCTATGTTTACTCCGATATTTTTCCAGGTACTCTAATTCGGCGGCGTTGTACCCGAACTTAGCCCAAGCATGAAGCATCGCACGAATGCTTCTGGAGAAAGTTCTTCTAAGATTTATCGCTTCGTTATTAACGATAATCCCGGTGACAATTTGTCGTTCCAAATGAGTTTTCGCATTAATTTTTTCATGGTTAATTTGGAAACCATTTTTTTCGATCACATCTTTAATTGGCCCATCAAATACAACCGAACTTGATGCATTTAGTAATTTCCCAGTGTTTTCTTTTTCATTCCATGAGAAGCTAAGATCATCTGCATATCTCGTATATGTGACTTTGATTATCTTGCTTAGTTTTTCCAAGTCCCTATCCAGCTTTTTACAGACCATGTTGGATATTACCGGTGAGGTTGGAGCTCCCTGTGGCAGCTGATTTTCATAACTACATATTTGCGCGAGCTGCATAGCAACCTTTTCAGGAAACTGAAAAGGGTATGCTTTGAATAAGCCGTAAATTCTTCCAAAGTTAATTGAAGGGAAGAAATCTTTTAAATCGATATTTAGCAGATACTTTCGGCCTGCATGCTTCTTTGCATTGGAGGCAATACTCTTGCCGGCTACATAACCATGAACTGCGCGTGATGGTTTATATATTTCACTGAGTACATCTTTTAACTTTTCTTGAATATTTTTTAACGGTGGAATTGGCGACAAGATTTTTCTTTTGGGGATTTCGAACTGAACGTACTTTGTTTTGACTTTATACAGTAAAAAATTGAGTTTTTTATTTTCTATGCCAAGAAATAACGCCAGTTCTTCGCTAGTCGTGATAGCTAGAAATGCTGTTTTTTTATCGAACTCTAGATTTTGCTGTACAGGGAGAGGGGTGCCGACCATTATTCATCTTACCGCTTTGAGATCACGTACATGGATAGGTAGCATATTGACCATGCTAACAGAAGCGCTAGAACAGCCCTTTTTAAAAAACGTGCCGCAGGATCGACGGCATCCGTGCAATTTCATGGTCGGCGGTTCATTCTACCAAGCCTATCCATTTGCACAATAACCTTGTCGTATTTGCCATGGCAAGCTAACAGGCACCCCAACGATTGGGGTCAGCATCACAATTATTTTCATGCCGACAAGGGGCGCACCCTAACCCGCGCCACACAGATGGGCAATATGCCGAAATATATAGATATCTTGAGCAATGCCCGCCGCCCGTCATGAACACGGCCACGAAGAATTGCTTTCTCCGCAACGAGCCGCTAGCATCCGTAAGATGATCTCCTTCAACCAGGTGCACAAACGCTATCCCGGCGGCTACGAGGCGCTGAAGGGCGTCTCGTTCGACATCGCCGAGGGCGAGATGGTGTTCCTCACCGGGCACTCCGGCGCGGGTAAGAGCACGCTGCTTAAGCTCATCGCCGCGATCGAACGCCCCAACTCCGGCAGCGTGCTGGTGAACAACCAGAACGTCGGCGCGCTCAAGGGCGGCGCCTTGCCCTACCTGCGGCGCAACCTCGGCATCATCTTCCAGGACCACAAGCTGCTGTTCGACCGCAGCGTGTTCGACAATGTGCTGCTGCCGCTGCAAATCTGCGGCTTCGACCACCGCGAAAGCGGCAAGCGGGTGCGCGCCGCGCTGGACAAGGTCGGCCTGCTCAAACGCGAAAAGTCCAACCCCATCGCGCTGTCCGGCGGCGAGCAGCAGCGCCTGTGCATCGCGCGCGCCATCGTCAACCGCCCGGCCATCCTGCTGGCCGACGAGCCGACCGGCAACCTCGATGCGGACTACGCGCGCGAGATCATGGCGATCTTCAGTTCCTTCCATCAGGTTGGCGCCACCCTGCTGATCTCCACGCATGACGAGAGCGTGCTGCAGGACGGCGGTGTGCGCCGGCTCGCGCTCAAAGAGGGAGTGCTGCAATGACGCGCGCCTTTGCCCAACACCTCGGCGTGCTGCGCGCCGTGCTGCGCCGCATGTTCGCCTCGAAGCTCGGCGGCTTGCTCAACATCCTGGTCATCGGCATCGCGCTCAGCCTGCCCGCCGGCATGTATCTGCTGCTGCAGAATGCGCAGGGCCTCGTCGCGCAGCTCTCCGGCACGCCGCAGATCAGCCTGTTCCTGGAGATGAACGCGAAGGCGGAAGATGCCGACCGGCTGCACAAGCAGCTGGCCCAGCACCCGGCCGTCGCGGGCGTCGAATTCGTCCCGCGCGCCGAGGCGCTGGAGCGGCTCAAGCAGAGCACCGGGCTTGCCGACCTGATCGGCGGGCTGCAGCAGAACCCCTTGCCGGATGCCTTCATCGTCCATCCCAAACCGGGCGATGCGCAGGCGCTTGATGCCTTGCGCGGCGAGCTGGCGAAGCTGCCGAAAGTCGGCGAGGCGCAACTCGACTCGGCCTGGGCCTACAAGCTCGAAGCCCTGCTCAAGTTCGGGCGCATGGGGGTGCTGATCCTCGCCAGCCTGCTCAGCCTCGCGCTGGTCGCCGTTACCTTCAACACCATCCGCCTGCAAATCCTTACCCAGCGCGACGAGATCGAAGTCGCCAGGCTGATCGGCGCGACAGACGGCTTCATCCGCCGCCCCTTCCTCTATTTCGGCGCGGCGCAGGGCCTGCTCGGCGGCGTCATGGCCTGGCTCATCGTCACCCTCAGCCTGCTGCTGCTCAATGCACAGCTCGGCGCGCTGTCGCAGCTCTACGCGAGCCAGTTCACGCTGCGCCCGCTGTCCTTCGGCGACAGCCTCTCGCTGCTGCTGTTCTCCGTCTACCTCGGCTGGCTAGGGGCATGGCTGTCGGTGGCGCGGCACCTGTCGCAGATCGAGCCGCGCTGAGAAACTGCCTTCAAAATTGCTGCGGAGCGCGTCTGCGGAACGATTCGAGTAGAATCTGATTGGGAAAACCAACCAGATTGATTCGGAGTATATTGTTCGCCGAACTGCTGGTATCGTCATTTTTCAGGAGGAGCCATCATGCCGCTTCTGTTTTCGAAGACCACTTTAGGCCAGCTCACGTTGCAGAATCGCCTGGTCATGTCGCCGATGACGCGCAGCCGCGCCACCGGCAATATTCCGAACGAACTCATGGCGGAGTATTACGCACAGCGCGCGACTGCCGGGCTGATCGTCACCGAGGGCACTTCGCCGTCGCCCAACGGGTTGGGTTACGCGCGCATCCCCGGCATTTTCTCCGCGGCACAGGTTGAAGGTTGGCAGCGTATTGCCGATACGGTACACGCGCAGGGCGCGAAGATTTTTGTGCAGCTCATGCACACCGGGCGCATCAGCCATGAGCTCAACCTGCCCGCGGGCGCGCGCGTGCTCGCGCCGTCGGCGGTGGCGGCCGCGGGCGAGATGTACACCGACGCCGAGGGGATGAAGCCGAACGCGATGCCGCAGGAAATGTCCGCGGCAGACATCAGGGACGCCATAGGGGAATTTGCGCAGGCCGCGAAGAACGCCGTGGCGGCGGGATGCGACGGCGTCGAGCTGCATGCGGCGAACGGCTACCTGCTCGAGCAGTTCATCCGCCCGAACTCGAACCGGCGCACGGATCGCTACGGCGGCTCGATCGAGAACCGCGCGCGCTTCGTGCTCGAGGTCGCCGAGGCGGCAATCGTCGCCATCGGCAAGGACAAGGTGGGCATGCGCCTCTCGCCGTTCGGCGTATTCAACGACATGCCGCTCTACGACGCGATGGAGGCGGAGTACGCCTGGCTGGCGCAGCAGCTCAATGCGCGCGGGCTGGTCTACATCCACCTCGTCGATCATTCTTCCATGGGCGCGCCCCCGGTGCCCGATTCGATGAAGGCGGCATTCCGCAGCGCATTCAAGGGCACGCTGATCCTTTCCGGCGGCTACGACGCCGCGCGCGCCGAGAGCGACCTCGCGGCAGGCAAGTGCGACCTGGTTGCCGTGGGGCGGCCGTTCCTCGCCAACCCGGACCTGGTCGAGCGCTGGAAATCTGGCGCGGCGCTGAATGCGCCCGACCCCGGCACGTTCTATACGCCCGGCGCTAAGGGCTACATCGACTATCCGGTGATGGGCTGATGGTTCGCAGGCGGAGGCGATGCAAGTCCCCGTGTGTGGCCTTCTTCAGTAATCTTCAATAGGCGATAGTGAAGCTGATGCGCTCGTAATCGACTCCGCGTTCCACGCTGATGCCCATCTTGAGGTGTTCCTTCTCGCCGTTCTGGTGCAGGACTTCCACCACGCGATCCGGCTGGTACCAGTCGCGCGGGGCGACCAGACTGGCGGGGGTATTGAGCCCCTCAACGGCGGGCAGCAAAAAGGCCGGGACGTACTTCTCCGGTACGGTCATGTTCACGCCGGTCGCGCGCATGCTGACCGCTTCGGCGGCGCCGGGCAGGTAGCGCACCCCGATCTGCAATTGCCCGGCGCGCGTGACGTTCGTCCACGCCGTGGCACCCAGCATGAAAGCTTCCGCGTCACCGGGGCGCAACGCAACCAGCTGGTTGTAGCTTAGCCGCCCGCCGAAGGTGTCCTCGCGCGTCAGGCGCGCTCCCGAGATGCTCTCGTTCCCGAACTGCCAGGTCTCCAGCGGGAAGCCCATTTCCAGCAGTTCCTTGTTGTGCGCATCCTGCAGCACCCGTCCGAAAGCCTCGATCTGGTGGCGTGCCACGCTGCCCATGGTGCTGTCGCGTCCGGGCTGCCGGAACGGTTTGCCGGAGAGGTGCGCGTAAATGCCTTCCGGCTTGTAGCAAAGCTGGGCGCGCTGCACGGCCGGAAGGCGCTCGCTCTGGCGCGTGCCGTGATCCTCGCACCAGCACTGGTGCAGGAGGGTGAGGAACTCGATGCAATCGCTGCTGTTGCAGTGTTCGCACAGGTTGACTTGGCGCGGGGTCTGGCCCTGCTGCAGCAGGATGGTCTTGACGCGCAGCAGCTTGCTCAGCGGCACCATCGGCAGGTAGCGCATCGCGTCGCTGTGGGTGATCTGTGTAAGCGGCTGCAGGCCGCGCGTGCTGGACAGGTCTATCGCAAGCGGCTGGGCATCCCCCTTGCTGGCGGCATAGCTGCGTTCCACCGTCACCGTGCCGCTCCACTGCGTCAGCCAGTTGTCCAGCAACTGCAGCTGCGAGCGCGTGAGCTCCGCGGGGCGCGCGTAGCAGGCCAGCAGGGTCTTCACGTAGACGTTGCGACAGCTGCTGCGCGGATATTTCGGGTTCAGAGGGTCTTCGACCTCGCCGGCCTGGAAATTCTGCTCCTCGGCGAAGGCATACAGCTCGTGCAGCTGGTTCCACAGCTTGGGATCGAATTCGTAGCCGGTGCGCAGGTGCTCGAAAATCTCCAGGCCGCTGTACATCAGGCAGCGCTGGCACAGCAATGCGCCGTGCTTCGCGAGCTGCTTGTCGCCGGCGATGTAGTCCTGCAGGCAGCGCTGGTAGCCCAGTACCATGGCCTGCCAGAGCTGCACGATGGCGATGAACACCATCAGTTCGCTTTCGTTCAGCGGCAGCGGTTTGGCGATGAGTTTCTTGGCGTAGTCGCCCTGCACGTAGCCGACGGTCTCGCGCAGCAGCTCCAGCGTGTTCAGCCGTTCCTGGCCGCGCATCGGATAGCGGTTCAGCTCGTTGATCTGGGTGAACAGCAGGCTGTGCGCCAGTTGCAGGTTGGTCAGTTGCAGTTGCCCGAGCCATTTGGCGCAGCCAGCCGCATCCTTGAAAAGCGGATTGGCGCGGTCGTCGGTCGGTTCGAGCGGAAGGGTCAGCATGATTATTCTTGGTTATAGGCCGATACTTTCCATTAGGCACGCCTTGCCGTCAAGCGGAAGCCGGGCGATTCATCTCACAGCAACACACGCTCGATGCCGCCGTGGTTGGCCTTGTCGACGTAACTTTCCAGCCAATCCGGGCCGAGCAGGTGGCGGGCCATTTCGATGACGATGTAGTCCGACGTCGTGCCGCTGTCGTTGTCGTAGCGCGACAGCCCCTGATGGCAGGCCGGGCAGGAGGTGAGTATCTTGACTTCGCCGGCAAAGCCATCGGCGCGCAGCGCGGCGGCGCCCTTGCGCATTTCCTCTTCCTTGCGGAAACGTACCTGGGTCGCGATCTGCGGCACCGACACGCCGAAGCTGCCGGCTTCGCCGCAGCAGCGGTCGTTGAGCTTCACGTCGACCCCCATCAATTCGCTGGCCACCTTGAGCGGCTGGTAGGTCTTCATCGGCGAGTGGCAGGGGTCGTGGTACATGTAACGCGTTCCGGTGGGCGACTCCAGCTTCACGCCTTTCTCGAGCAGGTACTCGTGGATGTCGAGCAGGCGGCAGCCGGGGAAGATCTTCTCGAACTGGTATTTCAGCAACTGGTCCATGCAGGTGCCGCACGACACGATCACCGTCTTGATGTCGAGGTAGTTCAGCGTGTTCGCCACGCGGTGGAACAGCACGCGGTTGTCGGTGGTGATCTGGCTGGCCTTGTCGCCCTGGCCCGAGGCATTCTGCGGGTAGCCGCAGCACAGGTAGCCGGGCGGCAGCACGGTGATCGCGCCGATCTCGTAGAGCATCGCCTGCGTCGCCAGTCCCACCTGGCCGAACAGCCGTTCCGAGCCGCAGCCGGGGAAGTAGAACACCGCGTCGGAATCCTCGCTCAACTTGTGCGGGTTGCGGATGATCGGCACGATGCTGGCATCCTCGATGTCGAGCAGCGCGCGCGAAGTCTTCTTGGGCAGGTTGCCCGGCATCGGCTTGTTGATGAAGTGGATCACTTTCGCGTGGCCGAGCGGCATGACCAGCGGCACGCCGCCGACGGTGGCCGGCGGATGCTTGAGCTGTCCGTTCAGCAGGCCGAGATGCTTGGCGATCCGGTGGCCGGTGCGCTGCGCTTTGTAGCCCAGCTCGATCATCGTCTTGCGCAGCAGTTTGATAACGGTCGGGTCGGTGGCGCTGAGGAACATCATCGACCCGGCGGTCACCGGGTTGAATTTTTTCTTGCCCTGTTTGCGCAGGAAGTTGCGCATCGCGACCGACACGTCGCCGAAGTCGATGTCCACCGGGCAGGGGCTCTTGCACTTGTGGCAGATCGTGCAGTGGTCGGCGACGTCGCCGAATTCGGCAAAATGCTGGATGGAGACGCCGCGCCGCGTCTGCTCCTCATAGAGGAACGCCTCGATCAGCAGCGAGGTGGCGAGGATCTTGTTGCGCGGCGAATACAGCAGGTTGGCGCGCGGCACGTGAGTGTTGCACACCGGCTTGCATTTGCCGCAGCGCAGGCAATCCTTGAACGAATCGGCGATTTCGCCGAGTTCGCTCTGTTCCAGGATCAGGCTTTCCAGCTCCATGAGGTTGAAGCTCGGCGTGTAGGCGCGCTCCAGGTTGCTGCCCTTGAGCAGCTTGCCGCGGTTGAAGCGGCCTTCAGGGTCGATGCGCTGCTTGTAGTCGGTGAAGGCGGCGATCTCCTGCGGTTCGAGATAGTCGAATTTGGTGATGCCGATGCCGTGCTCGCCGGAAATCACCCCGCCGAGGTCTTTCGCCAGGCGCATGATGCGGTCCACCGCGGCATAGGCCTGCTGCAGCATCTCGTAGTCGTCCGAGTTCACCGGGATGTTGGTGTGCACGTTGCCGTCGCCGGCGTGCATGTGCAGCGCGACGAACACGCGGCTCTTCAGCACGTTGCCGTGGATGTTGCCGCACTGGTCGAGGACAGGCTGGTAGGTGGCGCCGCTGAAAATCTGGCGCAGCGGCTCGCGCACCTCGCGTTTCCACGAGGCGCGCAGCAGGTGGCGCTGCACCGCGTCGAACACGGTGACCGCATCCTGTTTGTCCTCGGGCGCGTACAGTCCCTCGCCGAGCGGCGCGTCCAGGTTGTCCAGCAGCCATTGCCAGCGCGTGCGCGCTTCGGCGAGCACCTGCTGCGCCGCCTGCGGACGGTTGCCAAGCAGTTCGGCGTCGCCGAGCTGGGCGTCATCCTGGTAATAGAGCGGCAGCTCGCCGGCGAAGAATTCATCCAGCGCGCCGAGCAGCTTGAGCTTGTTCTTCAGCGACAGCTCGATGTTGATGCGCTCGATGCCGTCGCAGTAATCGCCCATGCGCGGCAGCGGGATCACCACGTCCTCGTTGACCTTGAAGGCGTTGGTGTGTTTTGCGATCGCGGCGGTGCGCGCGCGGTCCAGCCAGAACTTCTTGCGCGCCTCGGCGGCTACCGCAATGAAGCCTTCGCCGCTGCGCAGGTTGGCGAGCCGCACGATTTCAGATGCTGCGGAGGCTGCCGCATCCGCGTCGTCGCTCACCACGTCGGCGATCAGCACCATCTTCGGGCGGGTGCCGCGCCTGGCCTTGGTGGCATAGCCCACCGCCTTGAGGTAGCGCTCGTCGAGGTGCTCCAGCCCGGCCAGCAGTGCGGCCGGATGTGCGCTCATATAGCTCGTGATCTCGACGATGGCGGGCACCGCCTCGCGTACCTGGCCGAAAAATTCCAGGCATACCGTGCGGGTATGGGCATGGGCGCGGTGCAGGAGGAAACGCGCCGAGGTGATGATGCCGTCGCAGCCTTCCTTCTGGATGCCGGGCAGGCCGGACAGGAATTTGTCGGTGACGTCTTTGCCCAGCCCGGCCTTGCGGAACGCGCTGCCGGGGATGTCCAGGATTTCCGGTGCGCCGTGCGGGGTCGTCCCGTCCGCCTCGAAGCGGCTGATGCGGAAAGTTGCGGTGGCGGCATCGTGGATCTTGCCGAGGTTGTGGTTGATGCGCTCGACCTCCATCCACAGGCCGTCCGGCGTGACCATGCGCCACGAGGCGAGGTTGTCCAGCGCGGTGCCCCACAGCACCGCTTTCTTTCCGCCCGCGTTCATCGCCACGTTGCCGCCGATGCACGACGCATCCGCCGAGGTCGGGTCGACCGCGAACACCAGCTTGCTGGCCTCCGCCGCCTCCATCACGCGGCGCGTTACCACGCCCGCGCCGCAGCGGATCGTGGCATACGGCTCGGAGAGGCCGGGGAGCACCAGGTGTTCCACTGCGGAGTATGTGTCCAGCTTCTCGGTGTTGATTACCGCGGAGAATTTGTCCAGCGGCACTGCGCCGCCGGTGTAGCCGGTGCCGCCGCCGCGCGGGATGATGGTCAGCTTGAGTTCGATGCAGGCGCGCACCAGCGGCGCAACTTCCTCCTCGGTGTCGGGGTGCAGCACCACGAACGGGTACTCCACGCGCCAATCGGTCGCATCGGTCACATGCGAGACGCGCGCCAGGCCGTCGAACTGGATGTTGTCGCGGCGCGTGATGCGGCCCAGCACGCGCAGGACGCGCTTGCGCAACTGCAGGGTCTGCTCGAATTCGGTAGCGAACTGGTCGACTGCTGCCGCGGCGAGCTCGAGCAGGCGCTTCACCTTCTGGTTGCGGCCGTCCTGGCCGGTGTCGCCCTCGGACTCCAGGCGGCGCGCCTCGATGTCGTTCAGGCGGTGATGCAGCGCGCCGATCAGCGCGCTGCGGCGCTTGCGGTTGGAAAGCAGATCGTCCTGCAGATACGGATTGCGCGTCAGTACCCAGATATCGCCCAGTACCTCGTACAGCATCTGCGCAGAGCGCCCGGTGCGGCGTTCCTCGCGCAGCGTGTTGATGATGTCCCATGCCTCGCCGCCGAGCAGCCGCAAGACGATCTCGCGGTCGGAAAACGAGGTGTAGTTGTAGGGGATTTCTCTTAAGCGTGCAGTCATGGTCTGCTCTGGTTCAACAAGACGCGCATTTTACCCGAATGCGGCTCGCCACTCGACCCTGATGAACATGCGGATAAGAAACAGGGTGCGGAAAGCATATGCCGGGAGAGGGCGGGCGCTGGGGGAGGTTCCATCGGCCGTGCCGCCTGACCTGCTGAGATCAGGCACTCATGCAGCGCGCCGCGCATGCGGATAGAATGCCCATCGTATGAATCATCCCCCCGATAATCCGACCGCACGGGTCTTCTTCGCCTTATGGCCGGAGGCCGCCGAGCGCGAACTGCTGGCTGCGTGGCAGGCGCCGCTGAAACGCCTGTGCGGCGGGCGCGCGATGCGCGGCGAGACGCTGCACAACACGCTGGCGTTCATCGGCGACGTGGAGCTGTATGGCCTGGAAGTGCTGCAACTTGCGGCGCAGGAGGCAGGCGGCGAGGGGTTCGAACTGTGTTTCGACGTGGCGCGCTACTGGGGGCACAACCATATCGTATATGCCGCCCCCGCGCATATGCCGCAGCAACTGGCGCAACTGGTGGGTGCGCTGGGGCGGCGCCTGGATGTGCATCGCTTCAAGTTCGACCGGCGCGAATACAAACCGCATGTCACGCTGCTGCGCAACGCGCACTGGAGCGATACGCCTTTGCCCGCGATGCAGCCGGTAAGCTGGCGGATCAGGGATTTTGCGCTGGTACAATCGGTGCAGCGGGGCGGGCTGACGGATTACCGGGTGCTGGCGCGTTTCCCTTTGGGCGCAGGTGACGGATAATCGCCACTATCGAAATTCTGTAAACCGGAAACAACGGCATGCTCAATATTTTCACGCTGGAAAACGGAAAGCTGGTCAGCATCCAGCCGGATGAGATTGCCGCGCGCAAGCCGATCTGGGTGGATGCCATTGCACCCGGCGAAGAAGAGCGCGAATGGGTGGCCAAGACCTTTTCGATCATCCTGCCGCAAGCCGAGCATTTACGCGATATCGAGGCGAGCGCGCGGTTCTACGAGGATGACGGGGAGCTGCATGTGCGTTCGGACTTCCTGCTCGGCAAGGAAAGCGAATCGCGCAGCGTCATCGTCGCCTTTGTGCTGTCGAACAACGTGCTGTTCAGCGTGCATGACGAGGATCCGCCGGTCTTCCAGCATTTCCGCCTGCGTTCGCGCGGGCAGACCGACCTGGTCGCGGACAGCCTCGATGTGCTGGTCGATCTGTACGGCTCCGACGTGGAATTTTCCGCCGACGCGCTGGAGGAGGCCTATGCCGACCTCGGCGAAATCAGCGATGCGGTGCTCTATAAGACGCTCAGCGA
>CAYNYH010000082.1:0-11069 GCA_964401425.1 uncultured Gallionella sp.
AGGTCGTGTTCGACCCGAAGAAGCTCACCTACCGCCACCTGCTGTTCGAGTTCTTCCGCATGCACAACCCGACCACGCTCAACCGGCAGGGCAACGATACCGGCACGCAGTACCGCTCGGCGATTTTCTACGTCGGCGAGGAGCAGAAACGCACCGCCGGGGAGGTCATCCGCACCGTGGAAGGCTCGGGGGAATGGAAGGCCAGGATCGTCACCGAGGTCGTGCCGTTCAGGGAGTTCTGGCACGCCGAGGAATACCACCAGAAGTACCTGATCAAGCACCCGCAAGGCTACACCTGCCACTCCATCCGGCGGATGAATCTGGGCGAGTAGCGTCTGGCGTTCAACCCCGCATGCCGGCCGCCACGACACAGACGGTCAGCAGCCCCAGCACCAGGTTCAGTACGACCAGCCGGCGGATCCTGGCCAGGATTTCTCCCGCTTCCTTCCAGCGCTGCTTGGCGACATGCAGGCTGAACGGCACGTAGCAGGCGAAGAACACATAGCCGAAGATCGCCATCATCGCCAGCCCCAACGCCAGCATGATGTGGACATGGCGCGCCGTGTGGACGATGCCGCCGTAGAGGTACATCAGGTAAAAGCCCGTGACCAGGATCGCGCCGGTCGCGCCCCACACCCAGTTGAAGAAACGGCGGAACACCGCCTCCAGCAGCCTGAGGCGTTGCGGCGGGTCGAGGGTTTCTGCGGCGGCGGGGCGCAGCACCATATGCGCGAAGAACATGCCGCCCACCCAGATCAGGACGGCGAGCAGATGGATAAGCTTGAACAGGGTCATGCCTTTTCGGGCCGGTTTTAAGTCAGGCGGTACGATACCTCAAAAGCGCCCCGCTCTCCTATAGAAGTTCGCGTACCGGCCTGAAACTCCTGCGGTGCACCGCCGACACCCCGTGTTCGCGCAAGGCGGCGAGGTGCGCGGCGGTGGGATAGCCCTTGTGCCCGGCGAAGCCGTAATGCGGATATTGCTCGTGCAGTCGCAGCATGAGTTCGTCGCGCGCGGTCTTCGCCAGGATAGACGCGGCGGAGATCGCCGCGACCTTGCTGTCGCCCTTGACGATGGCCTGGCTGGGGATGCCGGTCTGAGGGCAATACAGGCCATCCACCAGCACCTGCTGCGGCGCTATCTGTAACGCCAGCACGGCGCGGCGCATCGCGAGCAGCGTGGCCTGCAGGATGTTGAGGCTGTCGATCTCGTCCACTTCGGCCCAGGCCACCGCCCAGGCCAGGGCGCGTTCGCGGATGACGGGGGCAAGCTGGTCGCGCTGCTTCTCGGAGAGCTTCTTGGAATCGGCCAGGCCCGCGATGGGGTTCGCGTCGTCGAGGATCACCGCCGCCGCACTCACCGGCCCGGCCAGCGGGCCGCGCCCGGCTTCGTCGACGCCGCAGATCAGGATAGTCATGCTGGAAGGTATGGCAGGATGGCCGCCGCGGCCTTTTGTGCGGTGTTCTGGCGCAGCGTCTGGTGCAGCGCGCGGAACGTTTCTTCGAGCTGCGCAACGGCATCCTTGTCGTTGACCAGGTTGAGCAGCGCCTGCGCGAGATTCTCCGGCGTGGCGTCTTCCTGGATCAGTTCCGGCACGACGAAGCGTTCGCTCAGGATGTTGGGCAGGCCGAAGTAAGGCTGGTAGCGTTTGCGCTTGATCATCCACCAGGAGAATGCCGGCATCCGGTAGGTGATGACCATCGGCCGCTTGAGCAGCGCGCATTCCAGCGTGGCCGTACCGGAGGCGACCAGCACGCCGTCGGCGGCGATCATCGCATCCTGCGCGTGGCCGAACAGCAGCGTCATCGGCAGTTGCTGCGCATCGCAATCGTAGAGCGCCTGGTCGAAGATGCCGCGCGTCTCGCGGCTGACCAGCGGCACGAGGAAACGCGCGTCGGGCAGCTGTTGCAGGATCAGTTTGGCGGTCTCGATGTAGGTGCGCGCGAGATGTTTCACTTCGCTCTGGCGGCTGCCGGGCAGGAAGGCGAACACTTTGGCCTGCAGCGGGATGCGCATCGTCTCGCGCATCTCGGTGCGCTTGGGCTGGTCCGGCAGCATGTCGGCCAGCGGATGCCCGACGTAATCGACCGGCACGCCGGCCTCCCGGTAAATCTTCGGCTCATGCGGGAACAGCGCGAGCATGTGCGACACGGCGCGCTTGATCTTGTGGATGCGCTCACCGCGCCACGCCCAGATCGACGGGCTGACATAGTGGACGGTGGGGATGCCGCTCGCCTTGAGCGCGAGTTCCAGATCGAGGTTGAAATCCGGCGCATCTACCGCGATGAACAGGTTCGGGCGGTTGGCCAGGAAATGATTTTTCAGCTTGCGGCGGATGCCGACGATCTCGAAGTAGTGGCGCAACACCTCGACGTAGCCGCGCACCGCGAGCTTTTCCATCGGGAACAGCACCTCCATCCCGGCGGATTGCATCTTCGGGCCGCCGATGCCGGTGAATTGCACGTCGGGGCGCGCTTCCTTCAGTGCCGCCATCAGGTGGCTGCCGAGCAGGTCGCCGGAGGCTTCGCCCGCGACGATGCCGATCATGATTTTTTTCTGCGTCATTGAAACAACCTATAAATTCAGGAAAAACAACTCACCACGAAGAACACGAAGGCCACGAAGAGAAGTAAATGGCAAATCTTTTCAATACCCATCTGGATATGTTCCTGCCAAGCCATTTGAATTGTTGGCTTCCTTCGTGAACTTCGTGTTCTTCGTGGTGAATGCAGTATTAGCGCACGATGCCGCGCTCCGTGGCGGCGAGGAAATCGGCCAGCGGCTGCAATTCGGCATGTTCCGCCAGTTGAACCTGGATCGCGGCCTTCGCCTCGTCCAGGCTCAGGCCGGACTTGTACAGCGCCTTGTAGGCGCGCTTGATCGCCATGATGGACGCGCTGGAGAAGCCGCGCCGCTTCAGGCCTTCGGCATTGATGCCGTGCGGCGCGCAGGGGTTGCCGGAGGCCAGCACGTAAGGCGGCACATCCTGCAGCAGGATCGTGCCCATGCCGGTGATGATGTGCGCGCCGATCTTGACGAACTGGTGCACCACGGTGAAGCCGCCGAGGATCGCGTAATCGCCGACATGCACATGCCCGGCGAGTTGCGCGTTGTTGGCGAAGATGGTGTGGTTGCCGACCTGGCAGTCGTGCGCCAGATGCACGTAGGCCATAATCCAGTTATGGTTGCCGACGCGCGTCACGCCGGCGTCCTGCGCGGTGCCGAGGTTGAAGGTGCAGAACTCGCGGATCGTGTTGTGGTCGCCGATTTCCAGGCGTGTCGGCTCATTGGCGTACTTCTTGTCCTGCGGAATCTCGCCCAGCGAGCAGAACTGGAAGATGCGGTTGTGGCTCCCGATCCGCGTATGGCCGTTGATCACCACATGCGGGCCGATCACCGTGCCTGCGCCGATCTCGACATGTTCGCCGATGATGGAATACGCGCCCACCTCGACGTCGCCGGCAAGCTTCGCGTTGGGATGGACGATGGCGGTTGGGTGAATCATGATTGCCTCTGAAAATACAAAATCACGGCACCGACTTCATGGTGCACATCAGTTCCGCCTCGGCGGCGAGCTGCCCGTCCACCTCGGCGGTGGCGGAAAACTTGAACACGCCGCGCATGCTGCGCGTCAGCGTGACCTTGATGATCAACTGGTCGCCGGGGCTGACCGGACGCTTGAAGCGCGCGCCGTCGATGCCGGCGAAGTAGTACACCGACTTGTCGTCCGGCTTGCTGCCCATCGACTTGAACGACAGCAACGCGGCGACCTGCGCCATCGCCTCGATGATCAGCACGCCGGGCATCACCGGGTGGTGCGGGTAGTGGCCGGGGAAAAACGGCTCGTTGATGGTGACGTTCTTCAGCGCGACGATGTCCTTGCCCGGCTCGATCGACAGCACGCGATCCACCAGCAGGAACGGATAGCGGTGCGGCAGGTGTTCGAGGATGGCGTGGATGTCCATTTGGGTGCTCATGTTTCTTTTCCTTTCGATGATGCCCGTTTTGGTATTTCGGATTTTAATGAATCAATCTCTTGTTCCAGTACCTTGATGCGCTTCGCCAGATCGTCGAGGTGCCGCAGGTGCACCGCGTTCCTGCGCCAGTCATCGGTCCTGGCGAACGGAAAAATGGCCGCGTAGGAGCCGGCCTCGCGGATGGATTTCCCGACCAGCGTATGCGCGGCGATCTCGACATGGTCGGCCAGTTGCAGATGCCCCAGGATGCGCGCGCCGCCGCCGATCAGGCAATAGCGCCCGATTACCGCGCTGCCCGCGATTCCGGCACATCCGGCAATCGCAGTGTGCGCGCCGATGCGCACGTTGTGCGCGACCTGGATCTGGTTGTCCAGCTTCACGCCGTCCTCGATCACCGTGTCGTCCAGCGCGCCGCGGTCGATGGTGGTGTTCGCGCCGATCTCGACATCGTTGCCGATCACCACGCGGCCGATCTGCGGAATCTTGATCCAGCGGCCTTCGTCCATCGCAATGCCGAAACCGTCCGAGCCGATCACCGCACCGGAGTGCGCGATCAGGTTATCGCCGATCACGCAGCCGTGGTAGACCACCACCCCCGGATACAGCCGGGCATGGCTGCCGATGACCGTATTCGCGCCGATGCAGCAGCCCTCGCCGATTATCGAATGAGCGCCTATCGTCGCGCCCGCGCCGATCACCGCCGCGGCGGCGATGCTGGCCGTCGGGTCGATCTTCGCACCCGCACCGACGACCGCAGCGGGATGTATGCCCGGCCAGGCTTCCGGCAAAGGATTGAGCAGGGCGGAAACCTTGGCGAAATAGGCGTAGGGATTGTCCGAGACGATGCGCGGCAAGCCGGTCGCCTCCGCATCCGCCTCGCCGAGGATCACCGCGCCGGCCTTGGTGCCGGCAAGCTGCGCGCGGTATTTGCTGTTGGTGAGGAAACTGATCTGGTCAGGCTGCGCCTTTTCCAGCGTGGCGATCTGGAAAATGCGCACCTCGGCGTCACCCAGCACGCGCCCGCCAAGTTGCGCCGCAATGTCGGCCAACCGATAGGAAATAGCCATCCGTCCGCCGCTTATTTACTTTCCTTGCCGCCGTCTGCCTTATCGCCGGCGAGATGCTTGATGACCTTGTCGGTGATGTCTATCCGGGGGTTGCGATACACCGCCTCCTGCAGAACCAGGTCATAATTTTCCGCCTCGGCAATCGCCTGGATCGCCTTGTTGGCCTGCTCCAGCACGATGGCCAGTTCTTCGTTCTTGCGCAGGTTCAGATCCTCGCGGAACTCGCGCTGCATGCGCTGCAGGTTCACGTTCATGGCGGTCAATTCGCGTTCCTTGTTGCGGTGATCGGCATCCGACAACTTGCCGCCATCCTTCTCCAGCAAGGTTTGCAGTTCCTTCGCCTGTTTCATCAGCTTCTTGATTTCCTGGTCGCGCCCGGAAAATTCCTTCTCGATCTTTTTTTCCGCCTTCACCGCAGGCGCGGATTCGCGCAACACGCGCTCGGTATCCACGACACCCACCCTGAAATCTGCGGCCTGCGCCGTTCCCATACCCAGCAACACCGCCAGCATGCAAGCTTTCATCATCGTCTTCATCGCTCACTCCTTACGCATCATAATCAGCGGTTTTATCATAAGTAGTGGCTTGCCGACGTTCTTTGCTGGCTTAGCCAATACTTAGTAGTTTCATCATAACCAGCGACTTGGTCGGCGTTAACCAATGACTTAGTTGGTGTAGTTTACCAACTTAGTCAGATGGCTATGCAAAGCCGTTTGCCGACCTAGTCGAATGGCTATAACCAATAACTTACCCAGCGTCTTTTGCTGGGTTAGTCAGATGGCTAGTTGCTCCATCAGTAGTTTTATCAGAACATCGAGCCAAAGTTAAACTGGAATTTCTGCAACTTGTCCTCAGGCTGCTTGTTGAGCGGCACAGCATAACTGAATTTGATCGGCCCTACCGGAGATACCCAGGTAAACGCCACGCCGGTAGAATAGCGCATTCCAACGCTGCCAGGCAGATCGCCGGAGCCATAAACCGCGCCCCCATCGACAAATCCGCTCAGGCGCACCGATTTCGCCTTGACTCCCGGGACCGGCATCAGCAATTCCGCATTGCCGACGACACGCTTCGTACCGCCCAACGCTTGATTGTTGAGATCGCGCGGTCCCAGCGAGTAGGTATCATATCCTCGCACCGATCCGGTGCCGCCGGCATAGAAATTCTTGAAGAACGGCATCGGCTTGCCGCCGTAGCCGCCCGCAACACCTGCTTCGCCGATCAACAACAGGGTAAGGTCGTTACTTACCGGATGGAACCACTGGTGCTCGTAATTCAGCTTGTAATAGCGCATATCAAACACCGGCAGGGCGATTTCCGAAAAGGCGCGCTGTACGGTGCCTTCGGTAGTGTAGATCGCGCTGTCGCGGGTGTCGCGCACCCATCCTATCGTGCCGATCAGGTTGGTATTCGATGCTCCAAAATCAGTCACATATCTTGTAAGCCTGGCTGTACTCAACGCAGTCAAGGAGAGATCGGTTTGCTCAATAGCCAGGCCATAACTGATCGATTCATCCTCGCCTATCGGCACTCCGAAGCGCACCCCGCCCCCCCAGGTACGCGAGGAATATTCGCTGACTGACGTGCTGCTCGAATCGGTGTTGCGTCTGTATACATCGAAGCCGCGGCTCACCCCGTCATCGGTGAAATACGGGTTGGTATAGGAAAGCGAATAAACCTGGTTGACCTTGCTGGTGTTGATTTGCGTCGAGATATGGTTGCCGCTGCCGAACAGGTTGGCCTGCGTAATGCCGGCCATCAGCGACACTCCTTCGCCGTTGGAAAACCCTGCACCTAACGAAATACTACCCGTGGATTTTTCCTTCACCGCAACGTTTACATCCATCTGGTCGTTGGCACTCTGCACCGGCGGGGTCTCCACGTTGACTTCCTCGAAGAAGTTCAGCTTGTCCACGCGCTGTTTGGATTTCTTGATCTTATCCATATCGAACCACGCGCCCTCGACCTGGCGGAATTCGCGGCGGATGACTTCATCGCGCGTCTTGTCGTTGCCGGCAATATTGATGCGGCGTATGTACACGCGCTGCCCGGGATCGATCGCGAAAGTGAACGCCACCTGGTGCTTCTCCTTGTCCAGTTCGGGCACCGCATTCACGTTGGCGAAGGCATAGCCCTCCTGCCCCAGCCGTTCACTGACCTTGTTGCTGGTTTCGGTCAAAGCCTTGCGCGAGAAGGTGTCGCCCGCTTTAACCTGAATAAGCTTTTCGACTTCCTCTTTCGCGATCAGGGTATTGCCGGATATACCCGTTTTGGAGACGGTATATTTCTCGCCTTCGGTGATGTTGATGGTAATGTAGATGTCCTTCTTGTCCGGCGTGATCGAAACCTGCGTGGAGTCGATGTTGAACTCCATGTAACCGTTGTCCATATAGAACGATCGCATGGCTTCCATGTCAGCCGACAGTTTCTGCTTGGAATACTGGTCGCTGTTGCTGAACCAGCTCATCCAGTCCGTTGTGCTGAGCTTCATCAGGTCCAGCAAGTCCTCTTCCTGGTAGGCATGATTGCCGACGAGGTTGATCTGCTTGATCTTGGAGACTTCGCCTTCCACCACGTTGAACACGATGCCGACGCGGTTGCGCTCCAGCTCGTTGACGGTCGTCTTCACGCTCACGCCGTATTTGCCGCGCGCCACGTACTGGCGCTTCAACTCCTGCACCGCCTTGTCCAGTGCGCCCTTGTCGAAAATGCGCGCCTCGGCCAGCCCCGCATATTTCATGTTGTCCTTGAGCTGATCCTTGGGGAAATCCTTGATGCCGTTGAGCTCGATGCTGGCGATCGAGGGGCGCTCGCGCACCAGCACGATCAGCACGCCCTGCTCGACTTCCAGGCGCACATCCTTGAAGAAGCCGGTGGCATACAGCGCACGGATCGCCGTTGCGGCTTGCTGGTCGTCCATGGTATCGCCTACCTTGACCGGCAGGTAGCTGAACACCGTGCCGGCTTCGGTACGCTGAACACCCTCGACGCGGATATCCTTGACAGTGAACGGTTCAATTGCCCAAGCGGGGGACATGCAGAGCAGGGAAATCAACCCCGCCAGTTTTCTTAATTTCATTTTCTAACCTGCGATAAGGCGATAAATATCGTTATAAATGGCAAAGACCATCAGCATGCCGAGCAGTGCGATGCCGATTTTCTGACCGATTTCCCAAGTCCCTTCGGAAACCGGACCTCCCTTGATCAATTCGGCGACATAATACAGCAAGTGCCCCCCATCCAATAAGGGGATAGGCAGCAAATTCAGCACCCCGAGGCTGATGCTGATCAAGGCCAGGAAACCGAGGTAGGCTGACATGCCCATTTCGGCAGACTGGCCGGCGTAGTCGGCGATGGTGATCGGGCCGCTGAGGTTCTTCATCGACACCTCGCCCAGCACCATCTTGCCCATCATTTTCAGGCTGATGACGGTAGTTTCCCATGTCTTGCGCAAGGACCGTTCGAATGCCTCAATTGGGCCATAGCTTACTTCGGTGAGCAGCGCCTGCCATGCTGCCCGATCCACCTGCGGAGCAGCGCCTATTTTGCCCACCGTATGGCCGGATTCGGCAACGGCCTGCGGCACTACCGCTATGCTCAAGGTTTTTTCGCCGCGCCTGATCCCGAGTTGTACTGTCTTGCCGGGATGCGTGCGCACCACTTCCACCACCTCGTTCCAGCGCCGCATTTCCACGCCGTCGGCTTGCAGGATACGGTCGCCTTCCTGCAGGCCGGCGCGTTGCGCCACGCTGTTTTCGGCAACCTTGCCTATAACCGGCAGAATGGGCGGCCGGTAGGGATGCAGCCCGAGCTTGTCGAGAAACTCGCCGTCCAGATCCTTCGCTTCCAGCCTGCTGATATCCAGCAGGTGAAACATCCTTGCGCCGCTGGCATCCTGCGCCTCGATTCTCACTTCACCGTGCTGTGCCGCCTGCCCCGGGCCCTGTCGAAGGGTCAGTTCCAGCAGCATCCAGCGCAGCTCCTCCCAGTTCGGAATCGCCTCGCCGTTGATGCCGAGGATGGTTTCGCCTTCATGCAACTGCGCGACGGCAGCCGGAGAACCCGGCGGCACCTCGCCCACCATCGGCTTCAATCCCGGCACGCCATACACGAACATCACCCAGTACAGCGCGATGGCCAGCATGAAATTCGCCAGCGGCCCGGATACCACGATCGCCATGCGCCGCAATACCGGCTGGCGGTTGAAGGCGTATGGCAGGTCTTCCGGAGCGACATCGCCCTCGCGCTCGTCCACCATCTTGACGTAGCCGCCCAGAGGAATCGCAGAGATCACCCACTCGGTGCCCCCGTCAACGAAGCGCTTGCTGTAAATTACCTTGCCGAAACCGACCGAGAAGCGCAGCACCTTCACCCCGCAGCGGCGCGCCACCCAGTAATGCCCCAGCTCATGGAACACGACCAGCAGCGCGATCGCACCGACAAACGCGAGCAGGGTGATCATGCTATCCCGATTTGCTGTTTTGCGGCCCGGCGCGCTTCGGCGTCCGCGCCCAGCACATCGTCCAGGCTGCCGACCTTGCCGGCCGGCAGCGCGTCCAGCACCGCCTCGATGACGTGTGGGATCGACAGGAAGGGAATCCGCTTATCGAGGAAGGCTGCCACCGCCACCTCGTTCGCGGCATTCAGCATCGCCGGGGCGGTGCCTGCCGCGCGCAATGCCTGGTAGGCCAGCGCCAGGCAGGGGAAACGCCCGAAGTCGGGCGCTTCGAAATTCATCGTCGCCACCTTGAACAGGTCCAGCGGCGCCACGCCGGAATCGATGCGCTCGGGCCAGGCCAAGCCATAGGCGATCGGCGTGCGCATATCGGGGTTGCCGAGCTGCGCCAGCACCGAGCCGTCCACATATTCGACCAGCGAATGGATCACGCTCTGCGGATGCACCACCACCTGGATGTCGTCGGCACCTGCATTGAACAGCCAATGCGCCTCGATGACCTCCAGCCCCTTGTTCATCATGCTCGCCGAGTCGACCGAAATCTTGCGCCCCATCACCCAGTTGGGATGCGCACACGCCTGTTCCGGCGTGACATGCTGCAGCTCGTTGAGCGGCGTGTTACGGAACGGCCCGCCGGAGGCGGTGAGCAGGATACGGCGTATGCCGTTTTTCGCCAGATCGCCGTCATAGCCGCCCGGCAGCGCCTGGAAGATCGCGTTGTGCTCGCTGTCGATGGGCAACAGCGCCGAGCCGCTGGCATGCACCGCATCCATGAACACGTTGCCCGCCATGACCAGCGTTTCCTTGTTCGCCAGCAGGATTTTCTTGCCGGCGCGCGCTGCCGCCAGCGTCGGGCGCAAGCCCGCCGCGCCGACGATGGCCGCCATCACCGTGTCGGCCTCGGGCAACACGCAGACCTGCTCCAGTGCCGCCGTACCGCTCAGCACCTCGATAGCCAGCCCCGCATCGCGCACACGCTCGCGCAGCCGCGGCGCGGCATCCTCATCCAGCAGTACCGCATAGCGCGGTTTGAACTGCACGCATTGCCGGAACAGCAAGTCGGCCTGGCTGTTCGCCGTCAGCGCAACGACCCGGAACCTGCCGGGATGGCGCGCCACCACGTCCAGCGTGCTGGTGCCGATACTGCCGGTGGAGCCGAGGATGACCAGATTCTGCATGGTTAAGATTGTGAAACGTGAAACGTGAAACGTGAAAGGTGAAAGGTGAAAAGTGAAACGTAGAGCCGCTTCTCCGTTTCACGTTTCACAGTTTTATCTTCACGTTTCACGGCATTAACCCAGTTTCTGCAGCAGCATCGCCATCGCGGCAAGCGGCAGGGTCGAGGTCAGGGCATCGATGCGGTCCAGCAATCCGCCGTGCCCCGGCAGCAACGCGCCGCTGTCCTTGACCCCCGCCTGGCGCTTGACCGCCGATTCGAACAGGTCGCCGATCACCGCCAGCCCCGTCCACCACCAGGCAGCCAGCAGCAGGATCGGCTGCACTTCGCGATGCGCAAAATAGGGGCTGAAACCCCATACCAGCACCACATAGACCGACACCCCCAGCAGT
>CAYNYH010000083.1:0-10911 GCA_964401425.1 uncultured Gallionella sp.
CCACCGAGACGTCGGTGCCCGAGCCGAGCGCGATGCCGACATCGGCGCGGATCAGCGCGGGCGCGTCGTTGATGCCGTCGCCCACCATCGCGACCACCGCGCCCTTCTGCTGCAACTGCCGGATCACCTGATCCTTGTCCTGCGGCAGCACCTCGGCGATGACTTCCATGCCGCCCAGTTGCTTCGCGATCGCCTCGGCGACCGGCTTGCGGTCGCCGGAGAGCAGGGTCATGGCGATGCCCGCCGCGCGCAATTCGTTCACCAGTTGCTGCGCATCGCCGCGCAGCCGGTCCGCGAGCGCGAACACGGCCAGGTGCGCGCCGCCGATCGCGGCATGCACGCAGCTCATCGCCTGCGCTTCCAGCCCGTGCGCCTGCGCCTGCAGTTTTTCATCGAGCGTGATGCCGTGCCGCTTCAGCCATTCGGCGCTGCCGAGCAAGACGGCCTTCCCCTCTACCATTGCCTCCACCCCGAGCCCCGCCGTGGCATGGAAGCCTTCCGCGGCGATGTCGCGATAGCCCAGTTGCTGCGCCTCCGCCTCGGTGACGATGGCCTTGGCCACGCTGTGTTCGCTCAGGCGCTCCACTGCCGCCGCATGGCGCAGCACATCTTCCTTCGCTACCCCGGGCGCGACGTGCAGTTGCGCGACGCCCATCCTGCCCTCGGTCAGCGTGCCGGTCTTGTCGAACACGAAATGGTTCACCCGCGAGAGGGTCTCCAGCACCAGCCCGTTCTTGATCAGGATACCGTGCTTGGCACCGAGGCCCGAGGCCACCGCGATCGACATCGGTGTTGCCATGCCCAGCGCGCAAGGGCAGGTGATGATGAGCACCGAGGTCGCTGCCATCAGCGCGACCTCGAAATCCCTGGTGTTCCAGATGAAGAAGGTCAGCGTCGCGCACACCAGCGTGACCAGCACGAACCAGGGTACGATGGTGTCGGCGAGGCGCTGGATCGGCGCCTTGGAAGATTGCGCTTCTTCGACCAGGCGGATGATCTTCGCCAGTGTCGTGTCCTGCAGCAGGGTGCGCACTTCCACCAGCAGCGCGCCGCTGGTGTTCAACGTGCCGGCGGAGACCTGCGCACCGACCGATTTGCTCACAGGTGTGGACTCGCCGCTCAGCATGGATTCGTCCACCGCGCTGTGCCCCTCGATCACGACGCCGTCCACCGGCACCTTGTAGCCGGGTTTGATCAATACCCGGTCGCCGGGCTTCACGCCGCGGATCGGCGTCATCTGCTCCTCGCCCTCGCGCATCACGATCGCGACGCGCGGCTGCAGCTCCATCAGCCGTTTGGTCGCGGAAATCGCCTGGTGGCGGAACATGCCTTCCATGTAGCGGCCGACCAGGATCACGAAAATCAGGTTGGTGACGGTATCGAAATACACCTCGCCGGTCTTGCTCCCGCTGACCGTGACGTACAGCGAATAGGCATAGGTGACGGAGAGGCCGATGGCGATCGGCAAGTCCATGGTCAGGCGGCCGCCGCGCAGCCCGCCGATGGCGCCGCGATAGAAAGGGTAGCCCGCATACAGCAGGGTCGGCGTGGCGAGGATCAGGCCGATCCAGTGGAAAAAGTCGCGGAACTCGTCGCGGCTCGCGCCGCTGTACAGAGCGATCGAAACCCACAACATGTTCATCATTGCGAAGCCGGCGAAGAACAGCCGGTAGAGCATCGCGCGATTGGCTTTTTTGATGACCCCTTCGGCGCTTTCCGGATCGTAGGGCACGGCGGAATAGCCTATTCTGGCGAGCGCGCGCAGCACGTCGGAGAGCTTGCTGCGCCGGTTGTCCCAGCGCAGGTGCAGCCGCTTGGCGGCCAGGTTGACGTTGGCCGACAGCACGCCGGGCACGCGCTGCAGGCCGCGCTCGATCAGCCACACGCAGGCGGCGCAGTGGATGCCCTCGACGAGCAGGTGGATGTCGCGCATATCGCCGGAGCAGGTGGCGAATTCCTGCTGCACCTCGTCGAAGTCGTAGATCTCGATGTCCTTGGGCGGCTCGGGCGGCGGGCCGAGCAGCGCGCCTTCCGGGGTGCGCTGGTAATAGCCCTGCAGCCCGGCCTCGAAGATGGCGCTGCACACCGACTGGCAGCCGAAACAGCAGAAGCGCCGCTCCGCGCCGTCCAGCCGTGCGCGGTAATCCGCATCGGCGGGGATGGGCAGGCCGCAGTGGAAACAGTGGCCGGCGCTGTGGGCGTTATTCATGTTCATCCCAAGGGGTAGTCAAAATGACGGTGGGTCGAATAAAACCGGTGTCCGCAGATTACACAGATTACGCAAAATTAAACAAGGAATCATTGACAGGGATCAGATAACCATACGCGTGATGCACCATCACCGGCAAGGGTTTCTAAATCTGCGGATCGGACTTGGTTTCCGTATTTATTCCGCCACGACCACGCGGTTCTTGCCGGTATGCTTGGCCTGGTACATGGCCTTGTCGGCGCGCCCGATGACATCGTCCTGGGGCTCCTGCGCGCCGCGCAGCGCGACACCCGCGCTGAAGGTGATCAGGACGCGCTCGTTTCCGTGCATGAAGAATTTCTTGGTCAGTTCGCGCTGCAGGCGTTCGACGGTTGCGGCAGCCTCCTCGATGCCGATGCCGGGCAGCATGATGATG
This sequence comes from uncultured Gallionella sp., assembly GCA_964401425.1. Classification (GTDB taxonomy): domain Bacteria; phylum Pseudomonadota; class Gammaproteobacteria; order Burkholderiales; family Gallionellaceae; genus Gallionella. Next base: position 2,625 of record CAYNYH010000083.1, read on the forward strand.
AATTCCTCGCCGCCGTAGCGCGCCACCGAATCGCTGGGGCGCAGCGCCTCCTTGACGACATGGCTCAGGTGGACGAGCGCCTGGTCGCCGGCCTGGTGCCCCATGGTGTCGTTGAGCCGCTTGAAGTTGTCGATGTCGAGCAGCGCGATGCAAACGGGCGTGTGGCTGCGGTCGGCGCGCGTGGCTTCGCGGTCGAACGCATCGTCGAAGCCGCGGCGGTTGAGCGCGCCGGTGAGCTGGTCCTGGTGCACCAGTTCGCTGACCTGCGCGAGTTCCTGCTCCAGCTTCCTGATTTTGCCCTCGGCTTCCTGGACCTGCTTGCGGGTGCCGACCAGCTCTTCGTGCGAGCGCAGTGCGCTGGCCTGGATGACGCGCGTGTCCTGCATGATGTCTTCCAGCAGGTGGCTCAGCTCGGTGATGTTGTTGGACTTGCTGATCTTCTTGCTGTAGCCCTCGATCTTCTGGTGGTAGTCGCCGGTGCTCGCGGTAATTTCGCCGAGCCGGTCGATGAAGTTGGACATCAGGGTCTTGAGCGTGGCCTTGGCTTCGCTGAGGCTCTGCTTGAGCAGGCCCTGCTTGATGATGGCGTCGCGCAGGCCGCGCTCGGCATCGGCGATGGCGCGCCGGTCGACCGGCTTGGCGATGATTTCCTGGAGGATGGCGATTTGCCCGTGCAGCCATTCTTCGTCTTCGACCATTTCGCCGATGTTTTCCACCAGCAGGCGCAGCAGGCGGATCAGGCCTTCGTGTACTTTGGCTTTATCCTCGGCGCGCAATTCGACTCTTATCAGGAATTGGCGCTGTTGCTTGGCAAAGGCGGCGACCTGATCGTGCGTCCTGATGTTGCGCGCCTGCTGGACGAGGGTTCGCACTTCCTGTGCCAATTCCGGTAGTGTGCCCAGGAAGCTTTCCAGCGTCTGCGCCAGCAATTCCGCGAGTCTGGCGGGCATGCCCGCTTCTTCGTCGGGGATGTGCGAGGCGGCCGGGGTGCTGGGCAGGGTGACTGGTGTTATGCCGCTTGCGGCAAGTGCCGCAGACGGTTCGGCTTCAATCTCGGTGCCGGGCGCAACCGGGGATTCCGCCCAGGAACGCATCAGCCCGTTCAGCTTGTCGAACAAGGCTTCCGGGTTTGTGGCAAAGCGCTTCAACACGGTTTCCAGGCCTTCTTTTTTGCGCGTGATGGTCAGGCCTTTATGCGGGGTTTCCAGTTGGCGCAGCAAATCGCGGATCAAGTCTGACCACGACTGGGTGGTTTCTACGCCCGGCTTGGGCAGGAGTTTTTCGATTTCCCTGAGGCACTGGTCCCAGTCTTCGGTACCGATCACCTTGTTCAATGCGAGGGCGGCAGGCGCGGATTTGGGCGTTTGCGCAAGGCGGTCGGCAATGCCGCGCAGGACTTTTTCCGCACCGTGCTCCCCTTCAGCGGGGATGCCGCCGATTTCGGCGTAAATTTTCGCGTAGTTGTCCGGTGTCGGCGGCATCTTGCGCGCCGCGAGCATTTTCAGCGTTTCGCGGGCCAGTTCGGATGGGTTGTGCTTATTCATAAGCTATCATTTCTTGGCTTCCACCAGGTTGTGCGCGATGGCGTAGTGAACTGCCTCGGCGTTGTTCTTGAAGCCCATTTTTTCCAGCATGCGCGCGCGGTAGACGCTCACCGTTTTGGGGCTGAGCGCCATGATCTCTGAAATTTCGGTGAGCGACTTGCCGGAGGCCATCAGGCAGAGCGTCTGGTATTCACGGTTGGACAGGCTCTGGTGCATCAGCTCCTGCGACTCGCCGATCAGGTTGCTCAGCAACTGTTCGGCCAGCGGCGCGCTGATGTATTTCTTGCCGCCGATGACCTGCTGGATCGCGCCGACCAGCTTTTCCGGGGCGCTCTGCTTGTTGATGTAGCCCATCGCGCCCGCCTTCAGCGCGCGCACGCCGTATTGCTCCTCGGGGTACATGCTCAGTACGATGATCTTGACGTCCGGCTGTTCCGATTTGAGCTGCTTGAGCACGTCGATGCCGTGCTTGTCCGACAGGGAGATGTCCAGCAGGATCAGGTCGAAATGCTGCTTGCGCACCATGCTGATAGCCTGCTGGCCGGTTTCTGCCTCGCCGGCGATGTGGAAGTCCGGGCCCTCCTCGAGCAGCATCTTCAGCCCCTTGCGGATCAGTGCGTGATCGTCCACCACGAGGATGTTGATCATATCGACGCATCCCCGAAGAGTGCCTGTTGCGGGGTCTCTTCCATGAGCGGGACGAAGATGGCGATCTGCGTCCCCACGCCCAGCGTGCTGGCTATCTTGACCGTGCCGCCGAGGTGCGCGACGCGCTCCTGGACGCCGCGCAGGCCGAAGGAACGCGGCTTGTTGCGCGCCGCCTCGCTGAATCCCACCCCGTCGTCGGAGATGATCAGCTCGAGATGGTCGGTGCCCTTGACGATCTCGATCTGCACATGTTTGGCATGGGCGTGTTTCAGGATGTTGTTCAGCGCCTCCTGGCAGATGCGGAACAGGGTGATCGAATATGCCTCGGGCAGTTCGATGTTGTCCTGCGATTTGACGATGGTGCAGGGGATGCCGCTGCGCTTGCTGAACTCCTGCGCCTCGATCTCGATCGCGGCGATGATGCCGAAGCAGTCGAGAAAGCCGGGGCGCAACCGGTGCGCCAGATGGCTGGCCGAGTTGATCGCGCGGTTGACCAGTTCCTCTATGGTCTTGGCCTTCTCGGTGAGTTTGGGCGTGTCCTTGGGGAGGCGCTGGATCAGCCAGGACAGGTCCATTTTCATCGCGGTGAGCAGGCTGCCGATCTCGTCGTGAACTTCGCGCGCGATGCGCAGGCGCTCCTGTTCCTTGGCGTCCTGGATATGCGAGGAGAGTTCCAGCAACTGTTGCTGTACCCGTCTGACCTCGAGTTCGCCGAGCTTGCTCTGCGTGGTGTCGAGGATGATGCCTTCCCAGCGCGGCAAACCGTTCGGCATGCTCTGCGGTGTGGCGCCCAGGCTGATCCACTTGAACTCGCCGCCCGGCAAGGTGATGCGTCCCTCCCAGTTCCAGAAGCACAGGGTCTGCGCCGATTTTTTCAGGGAGTCCAGCAGCGAGGGAGTGTCATCAGCATGGATGAGCCTCAGGAAACTGGAGGCATCGTTTTGCAGCTCATGCGGCGGGATATCGAACAGCGCCAGGCAGCCTTCGCTGACATAGGGGAAGGTGAAGGAGCCGTCTTCCTGCAATTCAATCTGGCAGGCCATTCCCGGCAGATTGGCGATGAAACCCTGCAGTTTGTCGGGAGACGGGCTGGCCGGTGGATTGTGGGAGCTTGGGGGCATCTGTTTCGTTCGGTTAAGCGGGGTTCTTGACGTAACGGCAGCTTACTATATCAGGATTGGCGTGGGCAATAATCAAAGCTCCGTTTGATAAGAGACCAGCCCCGGCGCGTATTCGCCCTGAAGTTTGTGATAAGCTGCGCGCCATCGTGATGCCACTCGTTTATTGAGCGATTCATTTCATGCCCTCCGCTGCTTCTCTCGCCGGCGCCCTGCTGCGCCGCGAAATCCTAGATTTGCATGCTTACCATGTGCCCGACAGCTCAGGCTATATCAAGCTGGACGCGATGGAGAACCCCTATCCCTTGCCGCCCGCGCTGCGCCGCGAGATCGCCGATACCGCTGCCTCCGCCGCCATCAACCGCTATCCCGATCCCGGCGCCGCCTCGCTCAAGGAAAAAATCCGCGCCCTGCTCGGCCTGCCGGACGGCATGGAGGTGTTGCTCGGCAACGGCTCGGACGAGTTGATCCAGTTGCTGGCGCTGGCGCTGAACAAGCCCGGTGCAACGCTGCTGGGCGTGGAGCCATCGTTCGTGATGTACCGGATGATCGCGACCTTCACCGGGATGCGCTATGTGGGCATCCCCTTGCTGGAGGCGGATTTTTCGCTGGACCTGCCGGCGATCCTCGATGCGATCCGGCGCGAACAGCCCGCGCTGATTTTCCTCGCCTACCCGAACAATCCCACCGGCAACCTGTTTCCGGCAGACGCCGTGGCGCGGATCATCGAGGCGGCGCCCGGCCTGGTGGTGGTGGACGAGGCCTACTATGCCTTTGCCGCCGACAGTTTCATCCCGCGCCTCGCGCAGTATCCGAATCTGCTGGTGATGCGCACCTTCTCCAAGCTCGGCATGGCGGGGCTGCGCCTGGGCTTTCTGGCGGGTGATGCGGCGTGGCTCGGGCAGCTGGAAAAGCTGCGCTTGCCGTATAATGTCGGCGTTTTGCCGCAATTGATCGCCGAAAAATTACTGGAGCATCACGAAGTGCTGTTGCAGCAGGCGGAACAGATCAAGCTGGCGCGCACTGCGCTGTACCGGCAGTTGGGCGGGATTGCCGGGGTGCGTGTTTATCCCAGCGAAGCAAACTTCCTGCTGTTCCGCGTCGCGAACGCCGCGCAGGTATTCGACGGCCTGAAGCGGCGCGGCGTGCTGATCAAGAACCTGCACGGCGGGCATCCGATGCTGAATGACTGCCTGCGCGTGACGGTCGGCACACCCGATGAATGCGCGAAGTTTATGGCTGCATTGCAGGATACCCTTAATCAAATCGCACAAGGCGAAAATCATGCGTAGCGCGAATGTTTCACGCAACACCCTGGAAACCAGGATCACCGTCGAGCTGAACCTCGACGGCAGCGGCCAGGCCAAATTCGACACCGGCCTGCCGTTCCTCGAGCACATGCTCGACCAGGTCGCCCGGCATGGCCTGCTGGACATCAACATCCTCGCCAAGGGCGATCTGCACATCGATGCGCACCACACCGTGGAAGACATCGGCATCACGCTCGGTCAGGCATTCAATCAGGCAATCGGCGACAAGAAAGGCCTGCGCCGCTACGGCCATGCCTATGTGCCGCTGGACGAAGCACTGTCGCGCGCGGTGCTGGATATCTCCGGCCGCCCCGGCCTGGTGTTCAACTGCGACTTCGTGCGCGGCAGCATCGGCGAGTTCGAGGTGGACCTGGTCAACGAGTTCTTCCAGGGCTTCGTCAATCACGCCCTGGTCACGCTGCATATCGACAACCTGGCGGGCAGCAATGCCCACCATCAGGCCGAGACCATCTTCAAGGCTTTCGGCCGCGCGCTGCGCATGGCGCTGGAACTCGATCCGCGCATGGCCGGCGTGACGCCTTCCACCAAGGGAACACTATAGGTTGAAATGGTAGATGTTGCCGTTGTAGATTACGGGATGGGCAACCTGCGCTCGGTCGAACAGGCCTTGCGCAAGGTGGCGCCCGATGCCGAAATTGCCGTCAGCGATAATGCGGATGTGATTGCAAACGCCCGGCGCGTGGTGTTCCCCGGCCAGGGCGCGATGCCGGACTGTATGCGCGAAATGGACGCACGCGGCCTGCGCAATGCCGTGCTGCAGGCCGCGCGCGACAAACCTTTTCTCGGCATCTGCATCGGCCTGCAAATGCTCTTCGAGCACAGCACCGAGGGCAACGTGGCGGGGCTGGGCGTGCTGCGCGGCGAGGTCGTGCGCTTCGCTTCAGACCTGAGGGATGAGCAGGGCAACCGGCTTAAGGTGCCGCACATGGGCTGGAACCGCGTGCATCACGGTGACCATGCGCTGTGGCAGGGCATCGGCCAGGATGCGCGCTTCTACTTCGTGCACAGCTATTATGTATGCCCGCGGGATGCGGCGCTGGTACAGGCGACCAGCGACTATCCGCAGCCTTTTGTCTGCGCGGTGGCGCGGGACAATCTGTTTGCGGTGCAATTCCATCCGGAAAAGAGCGCGTGCGACGGGTTGCAGTTGTTGAAGAATTTCGTGGAGTGGCACCCGGGGTAAGGGCTGCGTCCGCAGATTAACTATTTTTGTGATTGATTAACTTTTTTGTTTGATTAGTGAAGCCATGCTGATTATTCCCGCGATTGATTTGAAAGACGGTCATTGTGTGCGCCTCAAACAGGGCGTGATGGAAAATGCCACGGTGTTTTCCGAAGATCCCGCCGCGATGGCGCGGCACTGGCTGGAACAGGGTGCGCGCCGCCTGCACCTGGTGGACCTGAACGGCGCCTTTGCCGGCAAGCCGAAGAACGAGGCTGCGGTGCGCAGCATCATCGAGGCGATGGGCGACAGCGACGTGCCGGTGCAGCTGGGCGGCGGCATCCGCGACCTGGAAACCATCGAGCGCTACCTCGACATCGGCGTGACCTACGTCATCATCGGCACGGCCGCGGTCAAGGTGCCCGGCTTCCTGCACGAGGCCTGCGACGCCTTCCCCGGCCACATCATGGTCGGGCTGGACGCCAAGGGCGGCAAAGTGGCGGTGGACGGCTGGTCGAAGCTCACCGGGCACGACGTGGCGGACTTGGCGCAGCGCTTCGAGGGCTACGGCGTGGAAGCGATCATTTACACTGACATCGGCCGCGACGGCATGCTCTCCGGCGTGAACATCCCGGCCACCGTCGAGCTCGCCGGCCCGCTGCATGTGCCGGTGATCGCCAGCGGCGGGATCACCAACCTGGATGATGTGCGCGCCCTGTGCGCGGTGCAACCCGAGGGCATCACCGGCGCGATCACCGGCCGCGCGATCTACGAAGGCACGCTGGATTTCAGGGCGGCGCAGGCGCTGGCCGACGAATTGACCGGAGCGAAGCAGTAATTTCATGCTGGCGAAGCGTATCATTCCCTGTCTCGATGTCACGGCGGGGCGCGTGGTCAAGGGCGTGAGCTTCGTCGAACTGCGCGATGCGGGAGACCCGGTGGAGATCGCGCGCCGCTACGACGAGCAGGGCGCGGACGAACTGACTTTTCTCGACATCACCGCGAGCTCGGATGACCGGGGCATCATCTTTCGCATCATCGAAGACGTCGCCTCGCAGGTGTTTATTCCCCTGACCGTCGGCGGCGGGGTGCGCGAGGTCGGCGACGTGCGCAACCTGCTGAATGCCGGCGCGGACAAGGTCAGCATCAACACCTCCGCGGTGCTGAATCCGCAGCTGGTTGCGGACGCCGCGGGGCGCTACGGTTCGCAGTGCATCGTGGTGGCGATCGACGCCAAGCAGACCGGAACGGATCGCTGGGAAGTGTTCACTCACGGCGGGCGCAAGGCCACCGGCCTGGATGTGGTGGAGTGGGCGAAGAAAATGCAGGGGCTGGGCGCGGGCGAGATCCTGCTGACCAGCATGGACCGGGACGGGCAGAAAAACGGCTTCGACCTCGCGCTGACGCGCGCGGTGACCGATGCGCTGGAAATCCCGGTGATCGCCAGCGGCGGCGTGGGCAACCTGCAGCACCTGGCCGACGGCGTGAAACTCGGCGGGGCGGACGCGGTGCTCGCGGCGAGCATCTTCCACTTCGGTGAATACACCGTGCAGCAGGCCAAGCAGTTTATGGCGCAGCAAGGAATCGAGGTGCGGTTATGACACGGTGCGCGAAAGCGACGGGTGCGGGACAACGAAGTTGCGGTGCAGGCTCATGTGCGCAGCGCGTGATGCCGGAGCCAATAACCGCATCGCACCTCCTGATGGAACTACTAGCCATTCCACTAAGCCAGCAAGCTGGCAAGTGGCTGGTTATCCCGCAAACGGCTGGCTGCGCCAGTAACGTGTCGGAGGTGCGGCTATGACTGAAGCGTGGTTAAACAAGGTGAACTGGTCAGCAGACGGACTGGTGACGGCCATCGCGCAGGATGCGGCGAGCGGGCGGGTGCTGATGGTGGCGTGGATGAACCGCGAGGCATTGAAGCTGACCTGGCAGAAGGGCGAGGCGGTGTACTGGTCGCGCTCGCGCAGGAAGCTGTGGCACAAGGGCGAGGAATCCGGGCATGTCCAGAGGGTGAAGGAGATCCGGCTGGATTGTGATGGCGATGCGATTCTGCTGCAGATTGAACAACAGGGCGGCATCGCCTGTCATACCGGGCGCGAGAGCTGCTTCTTCAGCCATCTGGAAAAAGGCCAGTGGGTGGAAACGGATGCGGTGCTGAAATCTCCCGACGAGATTTACAAAAAATGAGCACGGAAAACATGAACCAGGATATTTTGCAGCGGCTGACCGAAACGCTGGAGGCGCGCAAGCAGGCATCGCCGGAGAGTTCCTATGTCGCCAAGCTGTTCAGCAAGGGCGAGGACGCCATCCTGAAGAAGATCGGCGAGGAGGCGACGGAGATGATCTTAGCCAGCAAGGGGGGCGACCGGACCCACTTGGTGTATGAAACCGCCGATTTGTGGTTTCATTGCATGGTGCTGCTGGCCAAACATGGCTTGAGCGCGGACGACGTGCTGAACGAACTGGCTCGCCGTGAGGGTC
>CAYNYH010000084.1:0-10722 GCA_964401425.1 uncultured Gallionella sp.
ACCTCGGCCCGCGCCCGATGGAAATGCTGCTGCTCGGTGCGGGCGGCTGCACCAGCTTCGACGTGATTTCCATCCTGAAGAAAAGCCGCCAGGCAATTTCCGACTGCTATGTGGAACTCGAAGCGGAGCGCGCCGAGACCGACCCCAAGGTGTTCACCAAGATCCACATGCACTTCGTCGTCAAGGGCAAGGACATCAAGCCCGAGGCAGTCGAAAAAGCCATCAAGCTGTCGGCCGAAAAATACTGCTCGGCCTCCATCATGCTCGGCGCGACCGCCGCGATCACGCATGATTTTGAGGTGATCCAGGAATAGATTAACTAAAGAGCAAAAACCTTTGCCAGCTCCGCACCCGGATCGTCCGCGCGCATGAAGGCCTCGCCGACCAGGAAGGCATGCACGCCGTTCCCGCGCATCAGCCTCGCGTCCTCCGCCCCGAGGATGCCGCTTTCGGTGACCACGATGCGCCCGGCCGGAATGCGCGGCAACAGATCCAGCGTGGTTTGCAGGCTCACCTCGAAGCTGCGCAGGTTGCGGTTGTTCACGCCGATCAGCGGCGTAGTCAGTTGCAGCGCGGCCTCCAGCTCCGCGCCGTCGTGCACCTCCACCAGCACCGCCATGCCGAGGCCGTGCGCCAGCGCCTCGAATGCGCGCATCTGCGCGACATCCAGCGCCGCAGCGATCAGCAGGATCGCATCCGCACCCATCGCGCGCGCCTCGTATATCTGATATTCATCCACCATGAAATCCTTGCGCAGCACCGGCAGCGCACAGGCGGCACGCGCCTGTTTCAGGTACTCCGCACTGCCCTGGAAGAATTGCACGTCGGTCAGCACCGACAGGCATGCCGCACCATGCCGCGCGTAGCTGACGGCGATTTCGGCGGGGCGGAAATCGGCGCGCAGCACGCCCTTGCTCGGGCTGGCCTTCTTGATCTCGGCGATCACGGCCGCCTGGCCGGCGGCGATCTTGGCGCGGATGCTGCCGGTGAAATCGCGCGTCGGCGCGGCCTGCTCCGCCTCGGCACGCACGGCTGCGAGCGGCTTCGCAGCAAGGGCGGCGTTCACTTCCTGCGCCTTCACCGCGAGGATTTTTTTAAGGATGTCGGACATTGCTGCGCCTGCATTCAAGAAAGGCGCGCATTTTACCCCAAGTGCTAAAATGCGCCCCACTCGCTTCAGGGAAACATCATGGAAGACATCAAACAATACATGAAGTCCGTCGGGCAGGCAGCACGCAAGGCTTCGCGCGTCATGGCGCAGGCCGATACCGCCGCGAAGGATCGCGCGCTGACGGAAATCGCCGCAGCGCTGCAGAACCAGTCCGCGCAACTCATCGCCGAGAATGCCAAGGATGTCGCCGCGGCGCGCGCCAACGGGCTGGACGCTGCTTCGGTGGACCGCCTCACGCTGACCGAAAAGACCATCAAGAGCATGGCCGAAGGGCTGCGGCAGATCGCGCAACTGGCCGATCCGATCGGCGAAATCAGCGGCATGAGCTACCGCCCCTCCGGCATCCAGGTCGGCAAAATGCGCGTACCGCTCGGCGTGATCGGCATCATCTACGAGTCGCGCCCCAACGTCACGGCGGACGCCGCCGGGCTGTGCCTGAAATCCGGCAATGCGGCAATCCTGCGCGGCGGCTCGGAGGCAATTCATTCCAACCAGGCAATCGCGGCCTGCGTGCATGCCGGGCTGCGCGCCGCGGGGCTGCCGGAGACTGCCGTGCAGGTCGTGAGCACCACCGACCGCGCCGCGGTCGGCGAGCTCATCACCATGAAGGATTACGTTGACGTGATCGTGCCGCGCGGCGGCAAGAGCCTGATCGCGCGCATCTCCGAGGAGGCGCGTATCCCGGTGATCAAGCATCTCGACGGCATCTGCCATGTGTACATCGACGACGAGGCCGACCTCGACAAGGCGATCCGCATCGCCGACAACGCCAAGACGCACCGCTACGGCGTGTGCAACGCGATGGAGACGCTGCTCGTCGCAGAGGGCGTGGCCGCGAAGCTGCTGCCGCCGCTGTGCAAAATTTATCTCGAAAAGAACGTCGAGCTGCGCGGCGACGCGGCGGCGCACGCGATCATTCCGCAGATGAAGGCCGCCACCGAGGAAGACTGGCTCACCGAATACCTCGCACCTATCCTCGCGGTGCGCGTGGTCGCGAATCTCGACGAGGCGATCGAGCACATCAACACCTACGGCTCGCTGCACACCGACAGCATCGTCACCGAGAACTACACGAAGGCAATGCGCTTCCTGCGCGAGGTGGATTCCAGTTCGGTGATGGTGAACGCCTCGACGCGCTTCGCCGACGGCTTCGAATACGGCCTCGGCGCGGAGATCGGCATCTCCACCGACAAGATCCACGCGCGCGGCCCGGTCGGGCTGGAGGGGCTGACTTCGCAGAAATTCATCGTGCTGGGCAATGGCCAGATAAGAAGCTAACGGGGTGCGCTTCATGCGCCCTTCCTGAAAAATTGCAGGAGAAAAACATGAGCCAGACCATCGAAGTCAAAGTACCGGACATCGGCGACTTCAAGGATGTCGCCGTCATCGAAGTGCTGGTCAAGGCGGGCGACTCCGTCGAGCCGGAGCAATCGCTGATCACGATGGAGACCGATAAGGCCACGATGGACGTGCCGAGCCCGGCGGCGGGCGTGGTGAAGGAACTGAGGCTGAAGGTCGGCGACCGGGTCAGCATGGGCAGTTCAATCCTGCTGCTGGAAAGCGCAACCCAGAATGCAGGAACCAGGATTCAGTATCCAACCCCTCCAGCACAACCCCCTCAACCCGTTCACGAGGCGCATGTTCCGGTGAATGTAGTCAAGGGCGACCTGCATGCCGAAGTGCTGGTGCTCGGCGCCGGCCCCGGCGGCTACACCGCCGCGTTCCGCGCCGCCGACCTGGGCAAGCAGGTGGTGCTGATCGAAAAATATTCTGCATTGGGTGGCGTGTGCCTGAACGTCGGCTGCATCCCGTCCAAGGCCTTGTTGCATGTCGCCAGGGTCATCAACGAAGCCGGGGAAGTTGCGCAGCACGGCGTGACTTTCGGCAAGCCGCAGATCGACATCGACCAAGTCCGCGCCTGGAAAGACGGCGTCGTCGCCAAGCTTACCGGCGGCCTGAAGCAGCTCGCCAAACAGCGCAAGGTGCAGGTAATGCAGGGCGAAGCGAAATTCATCACCCCCAACAGCCTCACCGTCGCAACCGCCGAAGGCAGCAAGACCGTCAGCTTCGACCACGCCATCATCGCGGCGGGCTCCAGCGCGGTGCGCATCCCCGGCCTCCCCTACGACGACCCGCGCCTCATCGACTCCACCGGCGCGCTGAAACTTCAGGACGTGCCGAAGCGCATGCTGATCGTCGGTGGCGGCATCATCGGGCTGGAAATGGCTACCGTGTACGACGCGCTCGGCAGCAAGATCAGCGTGGTGGAACTGGCCGACGGCCTGATTCCCGGCGCGGATCGCGACCTGGTGCGCCCGCTGCACAAGCGCATCGAGAAACGCTACGAGGCGATCTACCTCAAGACCAGGGTCAGCAAGATCGAGGCGCAACCGGGTGGCCTGATGGTGACCTTCGAAGGTGAACAGGCGCCCGAGCCGCAACTCTACGACAAGGTGTTGCTGGCCGTCGGCCGCCGCCCCAACGGACGCAACATCGGAGCAGAAGCAGCCGGAGTAACAGTCGACGAGCGCGGTTTCATTCAAGTGGACAAGCAGATGCGCACCAGCGTGCCGCACATCTTCGCGATCGGCGACATCGTCGGCGAACCGATGCTGGCGCACAAGGCGAGCCACGAAGGCAAGGTCGCGGCGGAAGTCATCGCCGGGCACAAAGCCTACTTCGAGCCGCTGACGGTTCCGTCGGTGGCCTACACCGATCCCGAGATCGCGTGGATGGGCCTGACCGAGACGCAGGCCAAGGCGCAGGGCATCGCCTACGAGAAGGCCAGCTTCCCCTGGGCGGCCTCGGGGCGCGCGCTGTCCATCGGCCGCGAGGAAGGAGCAACCAAGGTATTGCTCGATCCGCAGACGCGCCGCATCCTCGGCGCGGGTATCGTCGGCGCCAACGCGGGCGAACTGGTCGCCGAGGCGGTGCTCGCGCTGGAAATGGGCGCCGACATGGAGGACATCGGCCTGACCATCCACCCGCACCCGACCCTGTCGGAGACACTCGGCTTCGCGGCGGAACTGGCCGAAGGCACGATCACGGATATGTTACCGCCACGCAAAAAATAGGCTGAGCCACGAAGGGCACGAAGAGCGCGAAGAAAAACGCAAGACTATTGGCGGGTAAGTGCCAAACGATATGCAACCCATGAAACATCTTCGTGATCTCCCTGTCCTTCGCGGTGGAAGTTTTTTCAGGATCATTCAAGGAGCCTTGCCATGCAAGCACACATTCGCACCATTTTCATTGCCTCGCTTCTGTTTGCCGCAACCTGCGCATCGGCCGTCGATCTTTCCGGCTTCAGCAACAAGGATCAGGTTGCCAGCCTGAAACAGGCGCTGACCCAGGGCGCGGAGACCGCGGTCAAGAACCTGGCCAAAGAGAACGGTTACCTCGGCAACGACAAGGTGCGCATCCCCCTGCCGGAAAGCCTGCAAAAAGTGGATGGCGCGCTGCGCAAGTTCGGCATGGGCAAGTATGCGGACGAGCTGGTCACCTCGATGAATCGCGCCGCCGAGGCCGCCGTGCCGGAAGCGAAAACTCTGCTGGTCGGCGCGGTCAAGAAGATGTCCGTAGAAGACGCCAAGGGCATCCGCACCGGCGGCGATGACGCCGCCACGCAATATTTCCGCAAGAACACCGAGACCGCGCTGGCGGGCAAGTTCAAACCCATCATCGACAAGGCGATGCTGAAGGTGAAGGTCGCGGAAAAATACGACCAGTTCGCCGGCAAGGGCGCGAAGTTCGGTCTGGTGGACGAGCGCGACGCCAAGCTCGACGATTACATCACGCGCAAGGCGCTGGATGGATTATTTCTGACGATGGCGGAAGAGGAAAAAGCGATCCGCGCGAACCCGCTGCAGGCAACCGGCAGCCTCGCGAAAAAAGTTTTCTCGGCGATCAAGTTCTAGCCCCGGCGACTTCGCTCGACCTTCGCATGAGCGACACCGCCAGCCTCCTGTCGCTGTTCCTCGGCAGCTTCTTCGCCGCGACGCTGCTGCCCGGCGGCTCGGAAGCCGTGCTGTTCGGCGTGCTCAATGCCTACCCCGAAACGTTCTGGCCCGCACTCCTCATCGCCACGCTCGGCAACACACTGGGCGGCATGGTGAGCTTCGGCATGGGCTGGCTGCTGCCGCAGACCCAGCAACTCAAGCATGTCGACAAACTGCGCCGCTACGGCACGCCCGCGCTGCTGCTGGCCTGGGTTCCATTGATCGGCGACGCGCTGTGCCTCGCCGCGGGATGGCTGCGCCTCAACTGGTGGCAGGCCGCGCTGTTCATGGCGCTCGGAAAATTCGCGCGCTACTGGGTGGTTGCGGCCGCCGTCACCTGAGCCCGGAAGAAATATCGTCTCACTCCGGCATCGCCCACTGGGGGTTCCACACCACCTCCCACAGATGTCCGTCGGGATCCTGGAAGTAACCGGAATAACCGCCCCAGAATGCCTCCTGGGCAGGCTTCACGATGACGGCACCGGCTTTTTCCGCCTGCTCCATCACCGCGTCGACTTCCGCCCTCGACGAGACGTTATGCCCGAGCGTGAATTCGGTGGGGCTTGCGCCCGCCAGAGGAATGCCCGTATCGCGGGAAATGCTCTTGCGCGGCCAGACCGCAAGCTTCAGGCCGGCCTGCAAGTCAAAAAAGGCCACAGCTCCGTATTCGAACTCCTTGCCGATGATGCCTTCCGTCTTCAGGCCAAGACCGTCGCGATAGAAGCGCAGCGACCTCTCCAGATCGTCCACGCCGACGGTGATGAGAGTAATCCGGGCTTTCATGTGCGTCCTCCCTGAACTATCAAGCCACATGGTAGCGGTGCCTGTTTCAGCGGAAAATCGGGAATAACACCTAGCCGGAAACGCTTTGGATTTTTTGGTGGCTGCCAGCTTTGCCGCCCAGCCGATACTGCCAGGATTGAAACCAGATTACTTTAAACCGAGATCATCCGCGGCTTCCTTCAGAAGCTCTACATCATTCCGGATAGATTCCATATCGGGATCTTTTGCAGCCTTTGCTCCCGCGATAAGTTTATCCTTGGTTTTAAATTTCTTTAGCAGGCCAGGCAATGTCAACTTCGCCACACTGCTCTTCCTGTCCAGTCCGTGGCACATCTGACAGTTTTGATAATATGCCCCTGCAATAGTGGCTTTCGGAAAGGCTGCAACAACAAGGATTGACAGCATAAGCAACACAATTTTCTTCATGAGCATTCATATTCTTAACAGCAGACTAACGACCCAGGCATTTGCATATCGCGGGGCAGACACCAACATCGGCAATTTACTCCCCCTCCGCATATTTTCCAACTAAAGATAACGATTACCCGCATACGACCAGGAGAAGTTGTAATGCCATCAACTTAATGGGCGGACACCATCCCATTTAATTTATTGCAGGAGGAAAAGCATGACCATCCAGGCTATGCCCAGGAAAACGCTCCGGCTCGTGATTCATGGCCGCGTGCAAGGCGTGTACTTCCGCGACTCGATGCGCCGCGAGGCGCAGAACCTGGCGGTTGCCGGCTGGGTGCGCAACCGCAGCGACGGCACTGTGGAGGCCGCGGTGCAGGGCAACCCGACCGACGTGGACGCCATCGTGCGCTGGGCACGGCGCGGCCCGCCGCATGCGCAGGTGGAGAAAATCGAGATCGAACCGCATGAGGGCAGCTACACCGGGTTCGAGGTCATCTAGGGGACGTAGCCGATGGCCTTCAGCTCATCATAAATCTTCTGTGCCAACAGCACGTGACCGGCGGCATTGGGATGCAGGGGATCGCCCTTCAGTTGCGGATCGGACAGCACCTCGGCGATCGCGTCTTCGATCAACGGAACCTGCTGCTCTTCGGCCACCTTGCGATAAAAATCCGCCGCAGACAGGTTCTGGAAAACGGCGCCCATGGCGCTCGGCTTCGGCGTTGCGAGCAGCACCGGCTTTGCCCCGTGAGCCTTTATCGCGGCGAGTATTTTCACCAGATTGGCGACAGTCTCTTCTTCCGGGAGGCGGCGCAGCATGTCGTTGCCCCCCAGTCCCACCAGCACGAGAACCGGGTTGTACTCTTCAAGAAGCGCCGGCAAACGTTGCAAGGCACCGCTGCTGGTGTCGCCGCTTACGCCTCCGTTGATGACAAGCCACTCCGTTTTATTCGCCAGCAGGTCGGGCCACGCCTCTCCAGAAGCCACGCCGAATCCAGCGGTCAGGCTGTCTCCCAGCGCCACAACCCTGCTGCCGGGAGGAAGCGATTCCTCCTTCGCCTTGCCCCCGCAAGCGGCGACAAGGACGATGGCGACAAACAATAGAGCGATGCGCCGAATCAGCAGGCCGTTAATCATCGAAGAAGGGAGCTGCCCTGGGCATCATGATCGGAACAGTCTCCGCAGGAGTTTCCGAAGAAGCTTGCGAGGCGGGTCGCACGTCTGCGCATTTTGCGCAGCCAGCCAATGCAAGGCAGCTCAGCCATATCAGAGCAGTGCGCGGCATTTCCATTCGGTTGCGGCACAGACATTTGCCGCCAATGCAAACGATGCCGCGATCATCACTACACCACTTACGGTTTTATTCAGCTGGTTCATAGATATCTCCCCGGGTTCGGCGCACAAAAATCAGCCGCATAAACCAGAACATCCCAAGCCTGATTGCAACTCCGAACATTCATCATCCGCTAACGGTTTACGAATCTCATGGTGTGAATAATGTTCCTTGCAGGCCAAAGGCGCTATACGATTTTCACCTTAGCAGGCTGCAGAGGAACGGCTTGGTGCACCATACGTCAAGATTACCGGATGACATTTGCCGCCCCCCAAGCAAACCGCCCCGCATGGCGGCCATGCGGGGCGGTCAACAACGATGCCGGCTTGATAATCAAGACAGGCTTAACATCAAGCCGTTATTTTTTTGCACTCATTGAAACAGGTAACGCAGGAATCCGCCGTCTGTTTGCAAATTTCTTCCTCTTTCTCGAACTTGCGGCATTCCTTTTCGCAATCTTTGCAAACATCCATTACCACCTTTGCCATCTTGATAAGGTTCGGCGAGTTGTAGGTAGCGAGTTGCCCAAGCGCGGTGCATGCGGCGACCATATCGCTGACGCGCATGGCGCATATGGCCATCTCCTTGTACTCACGCTCGCTCAACATGTAGAGGCCATGACTAAGGCATGCCTGGCCTTTCTTCACACTATCAGCTGCAGCGTCGATCAGGCTCTGGTATTTGTGCGGCCCATGATGCACATGCTGATGAACGGCGGATTGTTTTGTTTTTTCTGCGGCAAACGCCGTGCTCCCGGCGGCGGCAAGCATCAGGCCTCCGGCCACCCCTTTAAGCATTTCTCTTCTATCCATGATCATTCTCCCAAAAGTTGGCGAACACAGTCTGGAAAGCCGGGTAAAAGCATGCTGCCATGAAATGAATCGGGTAAAACTGCTGAAACATGCGTCACCCGGCGCGAGTATAGCCCGCATAGTGCCGCGGGTATGCTGCATATTCTCGCAGGACGTGCCAACTTGCAAGCAAACAGCATCTTTTGCCACTAAGCAGAAGTTTACGAAAGCTGCTTTTAGCAGCTTCCATTTTTTCCGCTAGCTGCCGCTCAGCATCCCCAGCCCCCAGGCTACGCCGAACCCCGTCACATCGCTCGCGACGATGCCCAGCCCCTCTTCGCAGCGGCTCGCGGAAAGGTCGATATGCAGCCACGGCGTGTCGTCCACGAAGCGCTTGAGGAAGCATGCGCCGAGGATATGGTCGGCTTCCCCGGCCTGCGCGCATTGCTTGATGTCGGCCACCTTGGAATCCAGGCCGGCTTCGTAGTCCTCGTCCATCGGGAAGGCGCACAGGCGCTCGCCGCATTGCTTGCTGACGCTAACCGCGCGCTGCACCAGCTCGCCGCGGTTGCCGAGCACGCCCGAGTAGCGCGCGCCCAAGGCGGTTGCCATGCTGCCGGTGAGCGTGGCGAAGTCGATCATCAGATCGGGCTTGGCGCGCGCCGCGAGAGTCAGCGTATCGGCCAGCACCATCCTGCCCTCGGCGTCGGTGTGGATGATTTCGATGGTGGTGCCGTTGAGTGCCTTGACGATATCGTTCTGCTTGTAGGCCTTGGGGCTGATGTGGTTCTGCGCCAGCGCGAGCCAGCAGTCGATGTTCACCGCCAGCTTGTTCTGCGTCGCGGCGAGCAGGATGCCGAGCGCGACCGCCGAACCGTTCATGTCCTCGTGCATGTTGTGCATGTAGCGCGAAGGCTTGAGGTTGTGCCCGCCGGTGTCGAAGCAGATGCCCTTGCCGACCAGCGCGACGGTCTGTTTCGCCTTGGAATGCCGGTACGACAGATGCACGATGGCGGCGTCTTCCGGATCGCTGCCCTGCGCGACGGCGACGAACGCGCCTGCACCGATCTTGCGCAACTTCTTCATGTCGAATTCTTCATGCTTCCAGCCGTGCTGCTGCGCCAATTTTTTGATCCGCTCGCGGTATTGCCCAGGGTTCAGTTCGTTCGGCGGCAGGATGGTCAGTTCGCGGCACAGCAGGTTGCCCTCGGCCTGCGCCTTGAGCGGCGCGAAGATTTTCTTGTCGGCAAAACCGTACAGCTCGATCTTCTGCAACGGCTTGCGCTCGTCCTTTTTCTTGTGCACTGGCAACAGCGCGCCGTTCACCCATGCGCCGTACACCGCCAGCTCGGCGGCGCGCTTGCGCTGCGCCTCGTCACCGAGCACGACGATGGCGATACTCTTCGGGCTTTCAGCCAGCAGCAGCTGCAAGGCCTTGCGCACCTGCACCTGCTGCGCGAACGTGTCCTTTTCGAAATCCAGCATGCCCCATGCCACCAGTGCGCCGTTTCCGGCATTCGCAGCCACAGGCGATTTCGCCAGTTCATCGGCCTTCATGTCACGCCGCTTGAGCACCGCGGCAAGCAAACCGCCGTGCGGCAAATCCTTGGGCAGCGCCTTGGCCTTCGGCAGCAATACCAGCAGATGTTGGGCGTCAGGCAGGGTCTGGGTATAGGTGAGTTGTGCTAGCATTATGACCTCGATAGATGACGTATTTCACCATTATCCTGTAAAAACATCTTGTCCGCAGATTACGCAGATTGACGCAGATTCAAATCGGAGTTACCCACCTCAACCTGCCGTAGTTACAGCGACTTTAATCTGTGTAAATCTGTGCAATCTGCGGATAAAAGGTTTTTGACTCTATGCGCCAATATCTCGACCTCATGCAACATGTGCTGACCCACGGCACGAAAAAATCCGACCGCACCGGCACCGGCACGGTCAGCGTGTTCGGCTACCAGATGCGCTTCGACCTCTCGCAGGGCTTTCCCTTGGTGACCACCAAGAAGTGCCACCTGAAGTCCATCGCCCACGAGCTGCTGTGGTTCCTGCAGGGCGACACCAACATCCGCTACCTCAAGGAGAACGGCGTCTCGATCTGGGACGAATGGGCGGACGAGCAAGGCAACCTCGGCCCGGTGTACGGCAAGCAGTGGCGCTCCTGGGTCACGACCGATGGCCGCGCCATCGACCAGATCGCCGAGGTGGTGGAGCAGATCAAAAAGAACC
>CAYNYH010000085.1:0-1488 GCA_964401425.1 uncultured Gallionella sp.
TCAGCAGGTTTCATACCCCGCGTTGGGTCTGGGCGTGGATGGATGCAAGGCGCAGTGCGCAGCCAATGGTTATTCCATTGGCAAGCGGTGCAACGCAGCAGACGCCGCGCCCAGACCCAACCCGAAGGGCCGTTTGCCTGCGGGCGCATTGCGGCGTTGCGGTCTGCTTGTGGAGAATGACTACACTGCGCAGCCCGCGCCTTGCACTGCATCCCGCAGGCAAACGGCGCGGGGTATGAAACCTGCTGAAATAGGCTCATCAGGAGCGGTCATGAAGATACGTCTTGTTGTCTGGTTGGCGATTTGCGGGTTGATGGGCGCGTGGCCTGCCCATGCTGCCGGGGATGGCATGCTGGGCTCCAGTCTTGCGGGGCTGCTGGCGTATGCGCGCGAGCACAATCCCGAGCTGGCGGCGGCACGCTTCGACGCCGACGCCGCGGCGCAGCGCGCGCAGTCGGCGGCGGCCTTGTCCGACCCGGTGTTGCGCGCCGAGCTGATGGATATCACCAACCAGGGCACGACCAAGAGCGCGAGCCTGCTGCCGTCGCAAGTCGGCAGCACGCGCTACACGTTGATACAGAGCGTGCCGTGGTACGGCAAGCGCGACCTGAAGCGGGAGGCGGCCGAGGCGGGCGCGGAGCAGGCTCGCGGGCAGACCGCCGCAACCTGGGCGGAACTGGCGGCGCAGATCAAGTCGGCTTACGCGCAGTATTACTACGTCGCGGGCAGCCAGAAAATCACCCGCGATCTGCTCGATCTGGTGATGCAGATGGAGAAGGTTGCGCAGGTTCGTTATGCCAACGGGCTTGCCGCCCAGCAGGATGCCGTGCGCGCACAAGTCGAGCAGACCTCCATGAAAACCGGGCTGGTCGCGCTGGACAATTCCAGGCGGCAAGTCGAGGCGCGTCTGAATGCCTTGTTGTCGCGCCCGTCAATCACACCGCTTGCCACCCCGCAAAGCCTGCGCAGCATTCCCGCAACGGCCAGCCTGGCCCACCATGCGGCACTGGAAAGCCGCATCCGCGAGCACAACCCGGAACTGTTCATGGAAGAGGCCGGGATTCGTGCAGGCGAAAAAAATCGCGACCTCGTTTTCAGGAATCGTTATCCGGACCTCGCCTTGGGCATCTCCCCGACCCAGTCCGGCAATGCGGTGCGCGAGTGGGGCGTGATGGTCGAGCTCAATATCCCGCTGCAGCAGGAGGCGCGCCGCTCGCAGGAGCGCGAGTCCGAGGCGATGCTGGCGGCGGCCAGGGCGCGCCGGGAGGCAACCGCCAACCGCATCCTGTCCGCGCTGACCGAGAACCTTTCCGGCCTTGAAGCGGCGCAGCGCATGGAGTCGCTGGGTTCCGGCAGCCTGTTGCCGCAGGCGAACGTCACCTTTGAATCGGCGCTGGCCGGCTATCAGACCGGCAAGGTGGATTTTGCGGCCCTGCTGGATGCGGCACGGCAAATCCTGAATGCCAGACTGGAAGTGCTGAAAGCCCA
>CAYNYH010000085.1:1588-10331 GCA_964401425.1 uncultured Gallionella sp.
TGCTGGATGCGGCACGGCAAATCCTGAATGCCAGACTGGAAGTGCTGAAAGCCCAAACGGATGCGCAGATGCGTCTGGCCGAGATCGAACGGCTATTGGGAGAAGAATTATGAATACCCCAATAAATTCGTTTGTCGGGCAAATCGCGGTGTCGCGTGCTCGCTCATTCCTCGTCTATCAATTCGATATGCCTCGTCATTCGCTGCGCGGCTCCTTGCGCTTCATCCCGACAAACAAATTTCTAGAGGTATTCATATGAAGCCGACAAACGCGATGATCGCCGTGGCGCTGGTTGTGGCGCTGTCCGCTGCGGGCGGCTATTGGTGGGGGCAGAAGACTGAGAGCAGGGAGGCAACGACCGCCGTGCAGAAGGAACCTTCCCGCAAGATACTGTATTACCGCAACCCGATGGGCTTGCCGGATACCTCGCCGGTGCCCAAAAAAGATGCCATGGGCATGGACTACGTTCCGGTATATGAAGGAGGGGAAGGGCAGGGCGGCGATGATCAAGCCGCCTCATCCTCCGCTGCTTCAGCAAGTTCGGGACAGGTGAACATCAGCGTCGAAAAGGTACAGAAGCTGGGGGTGAAAACCGAGCGGGCGGCGCGGCGTGTGCTCGATAAAACGGTGCATGTCGTGGGCAAGGTGGAAGTCGATGAGCGCCACATCCACAACATTGCTCCCAAATTCGAAGGCTGGATAGAAAAGCTGCATGTGAAGAGCGCCGGGGAAGCGGTAAAAAGAGGGCAGGCGTTGTTCGACGTGTATAGCCCGGAGCTGGTCTCGGCGCAGCGCGAGTATGCGATTGCCGTGCAAGGCATTGCGGCACTGAAAGATGCGGATGGCGATACCCGGCAGAGCATGCAACAGCTCGCCGAGGCCAGCCTGCAGCGCCTCAAGAACTGGGATATTTCCGGGCAGCAGGTGAAAGACCTGGCCATGTCCGGGGCGGCCAGGCGCAGCCTGACCTTTCATGCCTTCCACACGCCGGCGAACGGCATCGTGCTGGAGAAGAAGGCGCTGGAGGGGATGCGTTTCATGCCCGGCGAAGTGCTGTACCAGATTGCCGATCTCTCCTCGGTGTGGGTGATCGCCGATGTCTTCGAGCAGGACATCGCGCTGGTGCAGGTCGGCAGCAAGGCGCAGGTCAAACTGAATGCTTATCCGGACAAGCCCTTTGAGGGAGTGGTAAGCCTGGTTTATCCGACGCTGAATGCCGCCACGCACACCGTGCCGGTGCGGATGGAAATCGCCAACCCCAAGGGGCTGCTCAAGCCGGCCATGTTTGCCAACGTGGAAATTCCGGTGGCCGGCAAGGGGGATGTGCTGACCGTGCCGGCTTCCGCCGTGATCGACAGCGGCACGCGCCAGATCGTGCTGGTGCAGCTCGCGCCGGGACGCTTCGAGCCGCGCGCGGTCAGGCTGGGCAGCCGCGGCGAAAATTATGTCGAGGTGCTGGAGGGCATCGCGGAAGGCGAGCAGGTGGTGATTTCCGCGAATTTCCTGATCGATGCGGAGAGTAACCTCAAGGCGGCGTTGAGCGGCCTGGGCGGGCATGCCGCGCATGGCGGCGGTGCGCCAGCAGAACAGAAACAGCCGGATACGCGAGTGCAGACCAAGAACAGGCACGCCGCAGTAGGGCATCAGGTGCAGGGCACGCTGAATGCCATCAACGCGGACGGCACGGTCAACATCACCCATGAGCCAGTCGAGGCATTGGATTGGCCGGGCATGACGATGGGCTTTGTGCTCGCCAATTCGTCGCTGGTGGACAACGTCAAAACCGGCAGCGCGATCACGTTCGAAATCGTCGAACGCAAACCGGGCGAATGGGTGATTACCCGACTGCAAGTCAGGGCGGATAACCGTCATGAGGGACACTGACATGCTGGGCAAAGTCATTGAGTGGTCGGCGCGCAACCGCTTCCTGGTGATCCTCGCCACGTTGTTCATCACGCTGGCGGGCATTTACGCCGTAATCAAGACTCCGCTGGATGCCTTGCCCGACCTGTCCGACGTGCAGGTGATCGTCTATACCGAGTACCCCGGTCAGGCGCCGCAGGTGGTGGAAGACCAGGTCACCTATCCGCTCACCACCGCGATGCTGTCCGTGCCGAAATCCAGGGTGGTGCGCGGCTTCTCGTTCTTCGGCGCATCGTTCGTGTACGTGATTTTCGAGGATGGCACCGACATCTACTGGGCGCGTTCGCGGGTGCTGGAATATCTCAGCAGCATTGCGGGACGCCTGCCGAAAAACGTTGCGCCCCAGTTGGGGCCGGATGCAACCGGCGTGGGCTGGGTATACCAGTATGCGGTGCTCAGCGAGAAGCACAACCTGGCCGAGTTGCGCACCATACAGGACTGGTATCTGCGCTATCAGCTTACCAAGGCGCACGGTGTCGCCGAAGTGGCGTCCGTCGGCGGCTTCGTGCAGCAGTATCAGGTGACGGTCGACCCGGTGAAGCTGCGCGCCTTTAACATTCCGCTGGGCAAAGTCGCGCAGGTGATCCGCGATTCCAACCGCGATGTCGGCGGGCGCGTGGTGGAAATGGCCGAGACCGAATACATGGTGCGCGGCAAGGGCTACCTGCGCGGCAAGGGCGACCTCGAGAATCTGGTGGTCAAGGCGGAGCGCGGCACTCCGGTGCTGCTGCGCGACATCGCGCGCGTCGAGCTGGGTCCGGACGAGCGGCGCGGCCTGACTGAGTTGAACGGCGAGGGCGAAGTGGTGTCCGGCATCGCCATGGCGCGCTATGGCGAGAACGCCTTGCAAGTGATCGGGAACGTCAAACGGAAGATCGCCGAGATCGCACCCGGACTGCCGGAAGGCGTGACCATCCAGGCCGTGTATGACCGCTCCGAGCTGATCCGGCGCGCGATCGACACGCTCAAGCGCACGCTGTTCGAGGAAGGCCTGATCGTCGCGCTGGTGTGCATCGTGTTCCTGATGCACGCGCGCAGCGCGCTGGTCGCCATCGTGATGCTGCCCGTCGGCGTGCTGATCGCCTTCGTCGCAATGCGCGCGCTGGGGATGAATTCCAACATCATGAGCCTGGGCGGGATCGCGATCGCGATCGGCGCGATGGTGGATGCGGCGATTGTGATGATCGAGAACGCGCACAAGCATCTGGAGCGGCTCAAGGAAGGCGAGTCGCGCACGGAGGCAATGATTGTGGCCTGCAAGGAAGTCGGCCCCGCGCTGTTCTTCTCGCTGCTGATCATCACCATCTCGTTCCTGCCGGTGTTTACGCTGGAAGCGCAGGAGGGGCGGCTGTTCGCGCCGCTGGCGTTCACCAAGACCTTCGCGATGGCGGGTGCGGCCTTGCTGTCGGTCACGCTGGTGCCGGTGCTGATGCTGCTGTTCATCCGCGGCCGCATCAAGCCGGAGGCGGAGAACCCGTTGAACCGCTGGCTGATTGCCATCTACCGCCCGGTCATTGCCGCCGTGCTGCGCCGCAGGAAAGCCGCCATCGTCACGGCGCTCGCGGCACTGGCCTTGACCCTCTATCCGGCTATGCGCCTGGGCAGCGAATTCATGCCGGCGCTCAACGAGGGCACGCTGCTCTACATGCCTGCATCGCTGCCCGGCATGTCGGTCACCAAGGCGGCGGAGCTGCTGCAGACGCAGGACAAGATCATCAAGAGCTTTCCCGAAGTTGCGTCGGTGTACGGCAAGGCAGGCCGCGCGCAGACCGCCACCGATCCCGCGCCGCTGGAGATGTTCGAGACGGTAATCAACCTCAGGCCGCAAAATGAATGGCGGCGCGGCATGACTACCGACAAGCTGATTGCCGAGATGGACAAGGCGTTGCAAATCCCCGGTGTGGCGAATTCCTGGACCATGCCGATCAAGGCGCGCATCGACATGCTTTCCACCGGCATCCGCACGCCGATCGGTATCAAGGTGTTCGGCAAAAACCTGGAGGAAATGGAACGCGTGGCCAAGGAGATCGAGGCCGTGGTCAGGAATATCCCGGGTACCACCAGTGCCTTTGCCGAACGCCTCACCGGCGGCTTCTATCTCAACATCGAGCCGGATCGCGCGGCACTGGCGCGCTACGGGCTGACGGTGGGCGAGGCGCAGGACGTGATCGCCAGCGCGCTGGGCGGCGAAACCGTCACTACCACGGTGGAAGGGTTGGAACGTTTCGGCGTGAGCGTGCGTTACCCGCGCGAACTGCGCAGCACGCCGGAGCAGATCGCGCGCGAGGTGCTGGTGCCGACGATGGATGGGGCGATGATCCCGCTCGGCCAGCTCGCCAGGGTCAGCATCGGCAAGGGTGCGCCGTCGATCCGCACCGAGAACGCTCTGCTCTCGGCCTACATTTATGTGGATATCCGCGACCGCGACATCGGCTCCTACGTGGCCGAGGCGCGCAAGGCGGTGGCCGAACAGGTGAGATTCCCGCCCGGCTATTACGCCATCTGGAGCGGGCAGTTCGAATACATGGAGCGCGCCGCCGCGAGGATGAAGATCGTGGTGCCGGTCACCCTGCTGCTGATTTTCCTGCTGCTGTATCTGAATTTCAAACGCGTTACGGAGTCGCTGATCGTGATGCTCTCCGTGCCGTTTGCGCTGGTCGGCGGCGTTTGGCTGCTGTGGCTGCTCGGCTACAACCTTTCGGTGGCGGTGGCGGTGGGTTTCATCGCGCTGGCGGGCGTGGCGGCGGAGACCGGCGTGGTGATGCTGATCTACCTGGAACGCGCCTGGCAGGAAGCGCAGGCTCGTTGCGCCGCCGAAGGGCGGCAACCGGTATCGGGCGACCTGCACGCCGCCATCATGGAAGGCGCGGTGGAGCGGGTGCGGCCGAAGATGATGACCGTGACGGCGATCATGGCCGGGCTGCTGCCGATCATGTGGAGCAGCGGCGCCGGCTCGGAAGTGATGAGCCGCATCGCCGCGCCGATGATCGGCGGGATGATTTCTTCGACGGTGCTGACGCTGGTGGTGATACCGGTGATTTACGCATTGATCAAGCAAAGGGAAATTGCGTCTGCCAGGCGGGGTGCGGCGGGGCATGGGTGATTATCCGTATTGAGCGCAAACACTGAATGAAGTTAGATTGGGTTGAGTGGAAACTGTCTATACCAAGATGCTGCGGCTGCGCAAGCAGCGGCTTTGAATGGCGATAACTTGAGGAGGCCGTCATGAAAGAAGGCACGACTGGTGGCGCTGATCCGGAAGCGGCAAATGAGGCCGTTCCCGTAACGCGGGGCGTGATCATGGACTGGCAGGCACCCTTTTACGATTGGGGGTGCCGCGCCATCGGCCTGGGGCGGAATTTCCGGGACGAAACGCTGCGCCACGCGGTGCTGAAGCCCGGCGGACGCTTCGTGGTTGTAGATATCAACCGCCCCGCGAACCCGTTATGGTGGCTGGTTATCTGACCGTTGCTGATGATGCCGACGGCCGCAATCAATATACGGGGCGAGATTCCCAGCTACCTGCGCGACGCCGGATTCGATCCGGTTCAAGTTAAAGGCTGCTGGGCGCGATGGCTAACTTTTTGGGTGGCAGCCAAGCACGGATCGCCACAGGGTGACCGGAATCCAATTTGAATTTTGGCGTCGGTTGAGGAGAACGAGGAGGCTGCCATGTCTGAGCAACACGAAACACAGCATTTATCCAGAGGGCGCTGGGCGTTCTATGGTTTTCTTGCAGTTGCCGGGTTCTTGCTGTTTACGGAGCACCGCGCACATGTGCTGGGGATATTGCCCTATTTGCTGTTGCTCGCGTGCCCGCTGATGCACTTGTTCATGCATCATGGACACGGTGGCCACGACCGGCACACGCATGACCATGCGTCCGAAGGAGACTCGAAATGAATGCCGCATTTTCCGATTACGGGCTCTGGTCACTGGTCATCATCAACTCGCTGGTGTTCATCATCTTCGCCTTCAGTTTTGCCAAGCCGCAAAGCCGGCGCGATTGGCGTTCGTTCAGCGCGTTCTCGGCCTTCATTGTGGCGCTGTTCGCCGAGATGTATGGCTTCCCGCTAACCATCTACCTGCTCTCCGGCTGGCTGCAAAGTCGCTATCCGGGCGTAGACTGGTTTGCGCACGATTCCGGGCATCTGCTTGAAATGTTGTTCGGCTGGCGCACAAACCCGCATCTCGGACCGTTTCATCTGGTCAGCATGGCGTTCATCGTCGGTGGATTCGCCCTCCTGTCAGCCGCGTGGAAAGTGCTCTATCAGGCGCAGCGTGTACACCGCCTGGCGATCACCGGGCCTTACGCCAGGGTTCGCCATCCGCAGTACGATGCATTCGTACTCATTATGTTTGGCTTCCTGTTGCAGTGGACGACCCTCCTGACGCTGCTGATGTTTCCGGTGCTGGTATGGATGTACGTACGCCTGGCGCGGCGGGAAGAGCGGGAAGCTGTAAAGGAATTTGGAGATGCCTATGTCCGGTATGCCCAAAAGACTCCCGCATTCTTCCCGCAAATGGGATCGGCGGATTGAATTCGGCGTTCAATAGCGCTGTGCAATAATTAAAGGGGAAATGAAATGTTAACCAAAGATTACGTGTGTGGAATGCAAGTTAGCTCCGGCGATAACCAGATTATGTACCGGGGAGAGGCTTATTCCTTCTGCTCCAAACAATGCCAGGAGCGCTTTCAGGCCAACCCTCACCTGTATGTCGGCATACCCGCACAGAAAGCTCCGAAACAGGAAGGGCTTTCGGTAATCAAACAACGGCGCCTGCGTTTGGCGCAATCCTTGTCATCCAGCCAGGCGAAGGTTTTGGTGGATGCGTTGCAGGCCATGATGGGCATCCAGGCCGTATCGGCGGAAGGCGACAGCGTGGTAATCACCTACGATCTGCTTCAGGCAACGGAAGAACAGATCGAGAGAAAGCTGGCTGAAATCGGCGTCCAGCTCGGCGAAGGCTTTGCGGAGCGTCTGCGCCGGGCATTCGTGCACTATGAAGAGGAGTGCGAAGCGGGGAATCTGGAAGTGCGTAAGGATGACATTGGGTCTCTTTATGAGGCCTTTCGTCGAGGTGAAAGATAGGGAATCTGGAGGCGTATGAGGGCAGGCATGCCCATCGGCATTTTGGGTAAATAGGGAACTTCGGTCAAAATACGGCAGCCGAATCGCCGGTGATGAGGAGTGCGGCAATCATGCTGAGCGAATTTATTCACGAACCGCGCATTGCGTACTTCTCGATGGAGATCGCGCTGCGCAATGAAATCCCGACCTATGCCGGAGGGCTGGGGATGCTCGCCGGCGATACCATGCGCTCGGCCGCCGACCTCGGCCTGCCGATGGTGGCGGTCAGCCTGCTCAGCCATGCCGGCTATTTCCGCCAGGAGATCGACGCGCAGGGCCGGCAGATGGAACATGCGGCGACCTGGGATATCAGGCGCTGGGCGCAACCCCTCGACGCCAAGATTGCCGTGCAGATCGACGGTCGCACGGTGTGGATCGGTGCCTGGCTTTATGTGCTCGAAGGCCACATGGGTGGCCGCCAACCGGTGTTGCTGCTCGACACCGACCTGAACGAGAACGACAGCGGCGACCGCGAAATCACCCACTATCTCTACGGTGGCGACAACGTCTACCGGCTCAAGCAGGAGATCGTGCTCGGGCTGGGCGGCGTGCGCCTGCTGCAGGCAATCGGCTTCACCATCCGGCATTACCACATGAACGAGGGGCATTCCGCGCTGCTCGGCCTGGAGCTGATGCGGCGTTATACCCATTCCACCGAACACCTGCGCCCCGGCGAATCTCCCTATGACCTGCCGCGCGTGCGCGACCTGTGCAGCTTCACCACGCACACACCGGTCGAGGCCGGGCATGACCGCTTTTCCTATGATCTGGTGCAGCGCATACTCGACAACGATTTCGACATCGAGACCATCAAGCGCCTGGCCGGGGAGGAAAGCCTCAATATGACGCGGCTGGCGCTGAACCTCAGCGAATACGTCAACGGCGTCGCCAAGAAGCATGCCGAGGTATCCAATGCGATGTTCCCGGGCTACAAGGTGTATGCGATCACCAATGGCGTGCACCCTTATACCTGGGCTGCCGAAAGTTTCCGCCAGCTTTACGATCATTATCTCCCTGGCTGGTGCCACGAGCCGCAGTTGCTGATGCGCGCCGACTGCTGCATTCCCGACGCGGCGATCTGGGAAGCACATCTTCAGGCGAAACAGCATCTCATCGGAAAAGTGCAGGGACTCACAGGGGTATCGCTTAAACCCGATGTCCCGATTTTCGGCTTTGCGCGGCGCATGACGGCATACAAGCGCCCGGACCTGTTGTTCTCTGACCTGGATCGCCTGCGGGAAATCGCACGCAAATACCCGTTTCAGATCGTGCTTGCCGGCAAGGCGCACCCGGGCGACGAAAACGGCAAACATCTGATTGAGCAACTGTGCGCGCAGGCACGTGCTCTTGCCGGTGCGATAACGGTCGTCTATCTGCCCGATTATGACCTGGCGCTTGCCCAGATGCTGACTGCGGGGGCGGACGTGTGGCTCAACACGCCGCTGCCTCCGCTCGAGGCTTCCGGCACCAGCGGCATGAAGGCCGCATTCAACGGCGTGCCCAACCTGTCGGTGCTTGATGGCTGGTGGATCGAGGGCTGCATTGAGGGCGTGACCGGCTGGGCAATCGGCGATGCGGCGGGAATGGCCGATGGCAAAGCGCAAGTGCTTTACGACAAGCTCGATCAGGTGGTGTTGCCGCTGTATTACGGCCACAGCGACGGCGGGTGGGTCAAGGTGCTGAAGGGG
>CAYNYH010000086.1:0-10208 GCA_964401425.1 uncultured Gallionella sp.
GTCGCAAGATTGGCATGACCCGCGTATTCACCGAAGACGGTTCTTCGTTGCCGGTAACTGTGCTGGAAGTGTCCAATAATCGTGTCGCCCAGGTTAAATCTGTCGACACCGACGGCTATGCCGCTGTGCAATTGGCACACGGCACGCGCCGCCCCGGACGTGTCAGCAAGGCTGCTGCCGGGCATTACGCCAAGGCGGGTGTCGAAGCCGGGAGCGCACTCAAGGAATTCACCGTATCCCCTGAACAACTGGCCGGCCTGCAGGCAGGCTCCACGGTCAGCGTGGAAATTTTTCAGGTGGGTCAGCTCGTCGATGTGACGGGCATCTCCAAGGGTAAGGGCTACGCCGGTACCATCAAACGCTACAACTTCAAATCCGGCCGCGCTTCGCACGGTAACTCCAAGTCGCATAACGTGCCCGGCTCCATCGGCATGGCGCAGGATCCGGGCCGTGTGTTCCCCGGCAAGCGCATGACTGGTCATCTCGGTGATGTGCAGAAGACCGTGCAGAACCTGCAGGTCGTGCGCGTCGATGTGGCACGTCAGTTGTTGCTGGTCAAGGGTGCCGTTCCCGGCGCGCAGAATGGCAGCGTGATCGTGCGTCCCGCAGTGAAGGCAGGTGCATAATGGAACTCAAGGTTATTAACGATAAAGGCCAGGCGACTGCCAATCTGAGCGCGTCCGATGAGTTGTTCGGCCGCGAATACAACGAAGATCTGGTGCATCAACTGGTCACCGCCTACATGGCCAATGCGCGCGGCGCTAACAGCAAGCAAAAGGGCCGCAGCGAAATCGCCAAGAGCACGCGCAAGCCGTTTGCGCAAAAAGGCACCGGCCGTGCGCGCGCCGGTATGGCGTCCAGCCCGTTGTGGCGTGGTGGTGGCAAGATATTCCCGAATACCGGCGAAGAGAATTACACGCAAAAAGTGAACCGCAAGATGTATCGCGCTGGCTTGGCTGCGATTCTGTCCAAGCTGGTCAGCGAAAACCGCCTGGTGGTGGTCGACAGCCTCACGGTTGAAGCGCCCAAGACCAAGCTGCTGGCGCAAAAGATCAAAGGGATGGGGCTGGATGGCCGCCTGTTGATCATCACCGACAGCGTGGATGAGAACCTGTACCTGTCTTCGCGCAACCTGCCCAACGTGCTGGTGCTGGAAGCCAATCAGGCCGACCCGGTCAGTCTGGTGCGTTTCCCGAACGTGGTCGTCACGCGCAATGCGGTGGCAAAAATTGAGGAGATGTTCGCATGAGTACGCAACAATTCAGCCAGGAGCGCCTGATGAAGGTGTTGCTCGCTCCGCAAATCTCCGAAAAGGCAACCTACGTTGCCGACAAGAACGAGCAGGTGATCTTCCGCGTCGCACCGGATGCGACCAAACCGGAAATCAAGGCCGCCGTTGAACTGATGTTCAAGGTGAACGTGGATACCGTGCAAGTGGCCAACGTCAAGGGCAAGGTCAAGCGTGCCGGCCGTTATGTCGGCCGCCGCAACAACTGGAAGAAAGCCTATGTCTGCCTGGCCGCCGGACAGGAAATCAATTTTGCTGCAAGCGAGCAGGGGTAATCATCATGGCATTGATTAAACTGAAACCAACAACTCCGGGGCAGCGCGCGGTATTGCGCGTGGTTAATCCTGACCTGCACAAGGGCAAGCCGGTTGCTGCGCTGCTGGAAAAGAAGACCAAGACCGCCGGTCGTAACCACAACGGTCATATCACGACCCGTCACATGGGCGGTGGTCACAAGCAGCACTATCGCCTGGTCGACTTCAAGCGCAACAAGGACGGCATTCCGGCCACGGTTGAGCGCCTGGAATACGACCCGAACCGTAGCGCCAACCTGGCTTTGCTGTGCTACGCCGATGGCGAGCGCCGCTACATCATCGCCCCCAAAGGCATTGCAGCCGGTACCACGCTGGTGAGCGGGTCGGAAGCGCCGATCAAGCCGGGCAATGCCCTGCCGCTGCGCAATATCCCGGTCGGCTCGACCATTCATTGCGTAGAAATGCTGCCGGGCAAGGGTGCGCAACTGGCGCGTTCCGCCGGTACCGCAGTGCAACTGCTGGCGCGCGAAGGCAGCTACGCGCAATTGCGTTTGCGCTCCGGTGAAATCCGCAAGGTACACATCGATTGCAAGGCGACGCTGGGCGAAGTGGGCAATGCCGAACACAGCCTGCGTTCCATCGGCAAGGCCGGTGCGACACGCTGGCGCGGCATCCGCCCGACCGTGCGTGGTGTGGCGATGAACCCGGTCGACCACCCGCACGGTGGTGGCGAGGGCAAGACCGCAGCAGGCCGTCACCCGGTCAGCCCATGGGGCGTTCCGGCCAAGGGTTTCCGTACGCGCCGCAACAAGCGCACCAGCGGCATGATTGTGCGCCGTCGCTTTCAGGTTTAAGGAGTAGCAAACATGGCACGTTCCATTAAAAAAGGCCCATTTGTCGACGCGCACCTGCTCAAGAAGGTTGAGGCTGTGCGTGCGACCAACGATAAGCGCCCGGTGAAAACCTGGTCGCGCCGCTCCACGGTGCTGCCGGAATTCGTCGGCCTGACGATTGCGGTGCACAACGGCAAGCAGCATATCCCGGTGTACGTATCCGAGAACATGGTAGGTCACAAGTTGGGCGAGTTTTCACTGACGCGCACCTTCAAGGGCCATGCTGCCGATAAAAAAGCAGCGGTCAAGAAATAGGAGGCATGATGAAAACGACGATTGCAGTTGCAAGGAACATTCATCTTTCCGCACAGAAAGGCCGCCTGGTTGCCGATCAGATTCGCGGTTTGCCGGTTGCGCAAGCGCTCAACATCCTGAACTTCAGCCCGAAGAAGGGCGCAGGCATCATCAAGAAAGCCCTGGAATCCGCGATTGCGAATGCCGAGCATAATGATGGCGCAGACATCGATGAATTGAAGGTGAAAACCATTTACGTCGACAAGGCGACTTCGCTGAAGCGTTTCATGGCACGTGCCAAGGGCCGTGGCGCGCGCATCGAGAAACAAACTTGCCACATTACGGTCAGCGTCGGGAACTGAGGATAAATTATGGGACAGAAAATTCATCCAACCGGTTTCCGGTTGTGCGTTCGTAAAAACTGGGATTCCAAGTGGTATGCAAACAGCGGGAATTTTTCCGATTTGCTACTCAAGGACATCGAAATCCGCGCATACTTGAAGAAGAAGCTGGCTTCCGCCGGCGTATCCAAGGTGGTTATCGAGCGTCCGGCCAAGAACGCCAAGGTGACCATTTACACCGCGCGCCCTGGCATGGTGATCGGCAAGAAGGGTGAGGACATCGAGGCGTTGCGCGCCGAATTGCGCAAGCGCATGGGTCTGCAGTCCGTTGATCTGGCGATCGAAGAGGTGCGCAAGCCGGAAGTGGATGCGCAACTGATCGCCGACAGCATCACCGCGCAACTGGAAAAGCGCATCATGTTCCGCCGCGCCATGAAGCGTGCGATGCAGAATGCGATGCGCCTGGGCGCCCAAGGCATCAAGATCATGAGTTCGGGCCGTTTGAACGGCATTGAAATCGCCCGTACCGAATGGTATCGCGAAGGCCGTGTGCCGTTGCATACCCTGCGCGCCGATATCGATTACGGCACGTCGGAAGCGAAGACCACCTATGGCATCATCGGTGTGAAGGTTTGGGTGTTCAAGGGTGAAACCACCGGACAGGAAGTTACTGCGCCGGTCGCCGCTGAACCGGAAAAGAAAGTAAGAAAGTCGGGAGCAAAGCATGCTACAGCCAGCTAGAAGAAAATACCGCAAGGAACAAAAAGGCCGCAATACCGGCATTGCCACCCGTGGCAACAAGGTGAGTTTCGGCGAATTTGGCCTGAAGGCGGTTGCGCGCGGTCGCTTGACGGCGCGTCAGATCGAGGCCGCACGCCGTGCGATGACCCGTCATATCAAACGCGGTGGACGTATCTGGATCCGCATTTTCCCGGACAAGCCGATCTCCAAGAAGCCGGCCGAAGTCCGCATGGGTAACGGCAAGGGCAATCCCGAGTTCTACGTTGCCGAAATTCAACCCGGCAAGATGCTGTACGAAATGGACGGCGTGGATGAAACATTGGCGCGCGAAGCGTTCCGTCTGGCATCTGCGAAGTTGCCGATTGCGACCACCTTCGTGGTCAGACAGGTAGGTGCATGATATGAAGGCGAGTGAATTGAGAATCAAGTCCGAGGCGGATCTGCAACAGGAAGTACTGTCGCTGACCAAGGCGCAATTTGGCCTGCGTATGCAGGTTGCGACGCAGCAAATGACCAATACCAGCGAATTGCGCAAAGTGCGCCGCGATATCGCCCGCGTGAAGACCGTATTGAAAGAGAAGGGTGCCCAGAAATGAGCGAATCCAAACTGAAGCGTACCCTGACCGGTACCGTAACAAGCGACAAGATGGACAAGACCGTAACCGTCCTGGTCGAGCGCAAGGTAAAACACCCGTTGCTGGGCAAGATTATCCGCGTTTCAAAGAAATACCACGCCCACGACGAGGCCAACGAGTTCCATACCGGCGACGTGGTGACCATTGAAGAATGCCGCCCGATGGCAAAAACAAAGAGCTGGCGCGTTGCCAAGCTGGTTGAAAAGGCTGCTGCAGCATAATTTAGCTTGCGTCTTTTCCAAATTTGCATATAATGCGCGGCTTCGTTTCATCGCCGCTTGCGGCGACCTAACCCGAACGGGTTCCAAAACTGGCCGCCTTGGGCGGAAAAAGTTGGAGATTAAATAATGATACAAATGCAGTCTGTTTTAGACGTGGCTGACAATACCGGTGCGCGTTCAGTGATGTGCATCAAGGTATTGGGCGGCTCCAAGCGCCGTTATGCCTCTGTCGGCGATGTCATCAAGGTCAGCATCAGGGATGCGGCGCCGCGTGGTCGCGTAAAAAAAGGCGAAGTGTATAACGCTGTG
Source organism: uncultured Gallionella sp. (assembly GCA_964401425.1). Lineage (GTDB taxonomy): Bacteria > Pseudomonadota > Gammaproteobacteria > Burkholderiales > Gallionellaceae > Gallionella. The sequence goes on from CAYNYH010000086.1 coordinate 4,917, forward strand.
GTGGTTCGTACTGCCAAAGGAGTGCGCCGCACAGATGGTTCCCTGGTCAGGTTTGACGGTAATGCCGCGGTGTTGCTGAATGCCAAGCTGGAGCCGATCGGCACGCGTATCTTCGGGCCGGTGACACGCGAGTTGCGTACCGAAAAATTCATGAAGATCGTTTCGTTGGCACCTGAAGTGCTGTAAGCGGCAACAGATCGAGTCGAGGAAAATCATGCGCAAGATCAAGAAAAACGATGACGTTATCGTAATCACCGGTAAAGACAAGGGCAGTCGCGGCAATGTGTTGCGCGTGCTGGGTGAGTACCTGCTGGTGAGCGGCATCAATAAAGTCAAGAAACATCAAAAACCCAACCCGGTAAAGGGTTTGACCGGTGGCATCGTGGAAAAGGAATTGCCGATTCACATTTCGAATGTGGCGGTCTATAACGCGGCGGCCAGCAAGGGTGATCGGGTCGGTATTAAAACGCTGGAAGACGGGCGCAAGGTGCGCGTGTTCAAGTCCAGCGGCGAAATGATTGACGCTTAAGGGGTAAAGGCATGGCTCGTTTGTACGAATTTTATAAAGACAAGGTCGCCAAGGACCTGATGAAGCAATTCGGCTACAAGTCCGTCATGGAAGTGCCGCGCATCGAAAAAATCACCCTGAACATGGGTGTGGGCGAAGCGGTTGCCGACAAGAAGGTGATGGAATTTGCGGTTGGGGACATGCAAAAGATTGCCGGCCAGAAGCCTGTGGTCACGCTGTCCAAGAAATCCATTGCGGGCTTCAAGATCCGTGATGGTTATCCGGTCGGCTGCAAGGTGACGTTGCGCAAGCAGCGTATGTATGAATTCCTGGATCGCCTGATTTCCGTCGCGATTCCGCGTATTCGCGATTTTCGCGGCATTTCCGGCAAGTCCTTTGACGGCCGCGGAAATTACAACATGGGCGTGAAAGAGCAGATCATTTTCCCCGAGATCGAATACGAAAAGATTGATGCGTTGCGTGGCATGAATATTACCATCACCACCTCCGCGAAGACGGACGAAGAAGCCAAGGCGCTTCTGTTGGCATTCAAACTCCCATTAAAGAAATGAGGGAACACTGATGGCTAAGATGGCATTAATTAACCGCGAACAAAAACGCCGCGAGACTGTGAAGAAATTTGCGGCCAAGCGTGCGGAATTGCTGGCAATGATTTCCAACATGAAGTTGAGCGATGAAGAGCGTGCTGCTGCGCGCCTGAAGTTGCAAACACTGCCGCGCAATTCAAGCCCGGTGCGTCTGCGTAATCGTTGTGCCTTGACCGGACGACCACGCGGTACTTTCAGGAAATTCGGTTTGGGGCGTATCAAGGTGCGTGAATTCGCGATGCGCGGCGACATTCCCGGTATCGTTAAGGCAAGCTGGTAGGAGCAATTATATGAGTATGAGTGATCCGATCTCCGATATGCTGACGCGCATTCGCAATGCGCAGCTTGCGGAAAAAGCCACAGTGGTGATGCCCTCTTCCAAGTTGAAGGCGGCGATTGCTGAGGTATTGAAGGATGAAGGTTATATCGATGGTTTCAGCGTCATCAAAGGCGAGGGTGGCAAGGCCACGCTGGAAATCGGGTTGAAATATTACAGCGGGCGCCCGGTGATCGAGAAAATCCAGCGCGTCAGTCGCCCCGGCTTGCGTATTTACAAGGGTTCCGACGATATACCCAAGGTGATGAATGGCCTGGGTGTCGCCATTGTGTCCACTTCCAAGGGTTTGATGACCGACCGCAAAGCGCGCGCCAATGGTGTTGGCGGTGAAGTGCTGTGCGTTGTCGCGTAACGCGAGGTAAATATGTCTAGAGTTGCCAAAAATCCAGTTATCGTGCCCAGTGGTGTTGAAGTTGCGCTGGCGGCGAGCGAAGTTTCGATCAAGGGGCCGCTGGGCACCTTGAAGCAAGTATTGTCGGGTGATGTCAGTGTGGTGCGTGAGGGCGATAGCCTGCTGTGCAAGGCGCAGAACGATTCCACCCAGGCTCATGCAATGTCTGGCACGATTCGTGCCTTGCTGGCCAACATGGTCAAAGGCGTGAGCAAAGGTTTTGAGCGCAAACTGATGCTGGTGGGTGTGGGTTACCGTGCGCAAGCCGCCGGGGATACGCTGAACCTGACCCTGGGTTTTTCCCATCCGGTCGCATACAAGATGCCAGCCGGTATCAAGGTCGAAACCCCGACACAAACTGAAATCGTGTTGAAGGGCGCCGACAAGCAGCGCGTCGGACAAGTTGCCGCTGAGATTCGCGCCTTCCGCGAACCCGAGCCTTACAAGGGCAAGGGTGTGCGCTATAGCGATGAAGTGGTGGTTCTGAAAGAAACCAAGAAGAAATAACTGAGGCGGATATGTTGAACAAGAAAGAAGCGCGTCAGCGCAGGGCACGCAAAACCCGTGCTCGCATTGCTGAGAAAAAGACGGTACGTCTGGCTATTCACCGTACCAACTTGCACATCTATGCCCAGATAATTTCTGACTGCGGCAGTAAAGTGCTGGCGAGTGCCTCCAGCATCGAGGCTGATGTACGCAAGGATCTGGCGAATGGCGGCAACAAGGCTGCCGCAGCCGTGGTTGGTAAGCGTATCGCTGAAAAGGCGAAGACGGCGGGCATTACCGAGGTGGCGTTCGACCGTTCCGGCAACCGGTATCATGGCCGTGTCAAGGCGTTGGCTGAAGCCGCGCGCGAACATGGTCTGCAGTTCTAATTGGAGTTGAGCGATGGCTAAGCCGCAAGGAAAAATGCAGCAGCAAGAAGAGCGTGATGACGGTCTGATCGAAAAGATGATCTCCGTGAATCGTGTCACCAAGGTGGTTAAGGGTGGCCGTATCATGGGGTTCGCCGCACTGACGGTGGTTGGTGACGGAGATGGCCGTATCGCGATGGGTAAAGGCAAGTCCAAGGAAGTTCCAGTCGCCGTGCAAAAGGCGATGGACGAGGCGCGCCGCAACCTGGTCAAGATCAGCCTGAAGAACGGCACCTTGCACCATACCGTAATCGGCAAGCATGGCGCAGCCAAGGTGCTGATGCAGCCCGCTTCCGAAGGTACCGGCATTATCGCCGGCGGCGCGATGCGCGCAGTATTCGAGGCGGTCGGCGTGCGTGACGTGCTGGCCAAGTGTATCGGCTCCAGCAATCCGTACAACGTGGTGCGTGCCACGCTGAACGGCCTGAAGGCGATGAATTCGCCCTCCGAGATTGCTGCGAAGCGCGGCAAGAGTGTCGACGAGATCCTGGGGTAAGACATGGCACAAACCAAAACCATCAAAGTGACGCAGATCAAAAGCCTGATCGGCACGAAGAAGTCGCATCGTGACACGATTCGCGGCTTGGGTCTGCGCCGTATCAACCATACCGTGCAACTGGAAGACACTCCCTGCGTGCGCGGCATGATCAACAAGGTTTATTACCTGGTTAAGTGCGAGGTATAACAGATGCAACTCAATAATATTCAGCCTGCACAAGGCGCCAAGCACGCCAAGCGCCGCGTCGGTCGCGGCATCGGCTCCGGCCTGGGCAAGACAGGCGGTCGCGGACACAAGGGGCAGAAATCCCGTTCCGGCGGCTTTCATAAGGTCGGTTTTGAAGGTGGCCAGATGCCGCTGCAACGCCGTTTGCCGAAGCGCGGTTTTGTTTCGCTGACGCGCGACGATACGGCGCAAGTACGTTTGTCCGACCTGCAGAAAATGCCGGTGGATAGCATCGATCTGCTGGCGCTCAAGCAGGCGGGTGTGGTTCATGCCAATGCGTTGACTGCGAAAGTCATTCTGTGCGGTGAGATTTCCCGTGCGGTGAAGTTGCAGGGGCTGCTGGTAACCAAGGGTGCACGCACAGCGATTGAAACTGCTGGCGGCAGCATCGCCGAGTAAGGTTGTAAGTGAGCACAGTGATCAAGGGTGCAAGCAAGAGCAAGTATGGCGATCTAGGTCAGCGCCTCTGGTTTTTGCTGGGTGCGATGGTGGTCTTCCGCATCGGTGCGCATATCCCGGTGCCGGGGATCGACCCGACGGCTCTGGCGGATTTGTTCAAGTCGCAGAAGGACGGCATCCTGGGCATGTTCAACATGTTCTCGGGTGGCGCGCTGGAACGCTTCACGATTTTTGCGCTGGGGATCATGCCGTACATCTCCGCGTCGATCATCATGCAGCTGGCGGCGATAGCGGTTCCGCATCTTGAGCAGTTGAAGAAGGAAGGCGAGGCGGGTCGCCGCAAGATTACGCAGTACACTCGCTACGGTACATTGGCTTTGGCGCTGTTTCAGGCGTTTGGCATCTCGGTAGCGCTACAGTCGCAGCCGGGGCTGGTGCCGAACCCAGGCGCGATGTTCCAGTTGACCTCGGTGATTACCCTGGTGACCGGTACGATGTTCCTGATGTGGCTGGGCGAACAGATCACCGAACGCGGGCTGGGTAACGGTATTTCGCTGATTATTTTTGCCGGTATCGCGGCGGGCTTGCCCAGCGCGATCGGCGGTACACTGGAACTGACACGCACTGGAGCCTTCTCCATTCCGCTGGTGCTGTTCCTGTTTTTCGGCGCGATTGCGGTCACGGCGCTGGTGGTGTTTGTCGAGCGCGGCCAGCGCAAGATTCTGGTGAACTATGCCAAGCGGCAAGTGGGTAACAAGGTATATGGCGGGCAAAGCTCCCATCTGCCGCTGAAGTTGAATATGGCCGGCGTGATCCCGCCGATTTTCGCCTCCAGCATTATTTTGTTCCCGGCGACGATCGCAGGCTGGTTCGGTAGCGGCAGCGGTATGAATTGGCTGAAGGATATCAGCGCCATGCTGTCTCCGGGTCAGCCGGTTTATGTGCTGACGTATGCGGCGGCGATTATGTTTTTCTGTTTCTTTTACACGGCGCTGGTGTTCAGCCCGAAAGAAACGGCAGATAACTTGAAGAAGAGCGGCGCGTTTCTGCCCGGCATACGCCCCGGCGAACAGACCGCGCGCTATGTTGAAAAGATTATGCTGCGCCTGACTTTGATCGGCGCGGTGTATATCACCTTGGTCTGCCTGCTGCCGGAATTTCTGGTGGTGAAGTGGAATGTGCCGTTTTACTTTGGCGGTACATCGCTGTTGATCCTGGTGGTGGTAACGATGGATTTTATGTCGCAAGTGCAGTCATACCTGATGACGCATCAGTATGAAAACCTGCTGAAGAAAGCTAATTTCAAGGGTGGGTTTACGCGCTAATGGCCAAAGAAGACGTGATTCAGATGCAGGGTGAGATCGAGGAGTCGTTGCCGAACGCGACGTTCCGGATCAAACTGGAAAACGGT
>CAYNYH010000087.1:0-9922 GCA_964401425.1 uncultured Gallionella sp.
GGATCGTGCGCACTTGGGCGGTGGCCTGTTTGGATTGCTCCGCGAGGCTCTTGACCTCTTGCGCGACGACCGCGAAACCCTTGCCCTGCTCGCCTGCCTTGTTCGCTTCGATCGCGGCATTCACCGCGAGCAGGTTCGATTGTTCGGCCAGGTCGTTGACCGTGGCGATGATTTCGCCGATGGCCTGGCTTTGCTCGGATAGCCGCACGATGCTCTCGGCGACGGATTCCATTTGCTCCTGGATGCGCTGCATGCCTTGCATCGCTTCTTCCACCGATTTGCGACCGCCCTGCGAGACCTGCGCGGCTTTCTGCGCGCTGTCGGAGACGTTGCGCGCCTTCTGGCTCGCGACCTGCGCCGTCTGCTTCACTTCCTCCACCGTGGCCGTCGTCTCGCTCACCGCCGTCGCGGTCTCGGCCGCGCCGGAGACCACCTGCGTCGTCGTAGCTAAAATCTGGCCCGAGGTCGAGGAAAGCACGTTGACTCCTTCGTTGATCTCGTGCATCAATTTCCGCAGCCCTTCGAGCATCGCGCCGAACGCGCGCAGCAGCTCCCCGACTTCGTCGGTGCGTTGCCCGGCTGGTATGCTGACGGTGAGGTCACCGGAAGCAACCCGTCCGGCAATGCCGGAAATCATCTGGAGCGGGGCTGCGATAATCCGGCTGATCAGCAGCGCCATTGCAACTGCCAGCAATGCCGCCAGTGAGCCGGCCATGGCGAACAGGCGTAGCGTCCGTTCCGCTACCCGCTCGGATTCTGCTACGGCGCGCCGCGCGTTTTCTTCGGCTGCCTTACCCAGCTCCTCGGCAATGGCACGAATTTTTTGCGCCCGCCCCTGCTGCACGCCGACCGCAAATTTTCGCGATTCGGCGACCTTGCCGGCGAGAATCAAGGGGATGATTTCGGCATCCTTGGTTTGGGCGAATGCCTCCCAGACGGATTTAAGCTCCTCCAACTGCGATAGCCGGTTGGGATTGCCCCTCGCACGTTCCAGAAGGTTGCGGACAATCCGGTCAATCTGTTTTGAGCGTTCTGCGGCTTCCGCCAAAAGGGGATCCTGTTCCTCCCGTTTGCCCAACAACTGCGCTTCGAGCATCAGAACCCTCATTCCGTTGTAATTAACGCGCAGAGCCAGCAGGTCACGCTCATCGGCAAAGTCTTCCTCATAAAGGTTTTTCTGGGACTCCTGGATCGTGGCAATTCCCAAGTATGCGGTCTGGATAGCGACCGCCAGCAGCGCAGTCATGAGCCCGAATCCAAGGAAGAGCTTGTTGCGCGTCGTCAAATTCAAGAACCAATTCATTTTGTTCTCCTTGTTGAATCGCAATGCCCGTGCTGCTCCCTCCCCTTGAAGGGGAAGGTGTCTGTGATCTACACCTGCTCATTCACGATCAGCTTCTCGTCGTTCAAGAGTTTTTCGGCATCCAGGACAACCACGCGCTCCGCGGTCACCCCTTGCAGGTAGTCCTCGCGGATGCCGGTCAGCGTGGGCAGGGAAGGCTGGATGGCGGCGCGCGAAATACGGCGCACGCCGCTGATGGCGTCGGCCACAATGCCGAACGCCATGTCTTCGAGCTCGAGCACGATCACCTTGTTGAGATCGGTCAGCCCTTTCTCGGGGAGATCGAAAAATTTCTTGATATCGATGACCGAGAGAATTTCGCCGCGCAGGTTGACGATACCGAGCACGAACGGCGGCGTGCAGGGGAGCGGCGTAAGCTCTTCCAGCGGATAGACTTCGCGCACATGCTCCGATGCGACGGCATAGCGCTCATGGGCGAGGGTGAATTCCACCACCTCGATACCCGCATCGGCCGATTCCGCACGTACAGGTTCCCGTGCGAGCGCACGCGCCCTTTCCTCCAATACCTGTTTGGTCTTTCCGGCGGTTGGCGCCCAGATATGCTCGATTGCGACACGCGCCGTTTCCAGGCGCTGTTTGACTTCGCTCCAGTCGATTGCCTTGCTGTTTTTTTGCGGTGGGCTCATGGCTGCATTTTCCTCATCCTGATATTCCGCATTTGAACCACGAAGAACACGAAGGCCGCGAAGAAGGGCAACAAGTTACTTCCAGAAATCTTCGTGGTCTCTGTGTCCTTCGTGGTGGAGTACTTTTCATGTTCATGCTGCAACCGCCTGCGGCAGGCTTTCCAGCAAGGCCGTGGTGATTTCGGCCAGCCGTCCGGCAGTCAGCCCATCCGCTTCCGGCAGGGTTTCGTCCGGCGGATGCCGGCGCAACAGCAGCAGTACATTTTCGAAATGGCGCTGTGCCTGCCGGTAGCGCCCCTGCGAGTGGTGCAGGTTCCCCAGCGCAAAGTGGGCGAGCACAAAATCGGGATCGAGATAGAGCGCGCGCATCAATGACTGGATGGCGGTGTCGTACTGACCCTGCTCCTGCAAGATGGTGGCCAAAAGATAATGGTGCGCCGGATTCAGCTTGTCGGCGGCGATCGCCTGCTCGCACCACTCCAGCGCCTCGCCTAGCCTGCCCTGGTTGGCGCAGTCGCGCGCCATGCGCAACGGCAGCCCGCGCTCATCCTCCAGGCTGGCTTGTACCTGGCCGGCCTGCGCCGTGGAAAGATTTTCGGCCGGGTTTGCCGCATCGGGTGACTCCGGCAATATTGCGGACACAGGCTCCGCCAGCGCGACCGGCGGCATCGAGGACATGGCTTCGGCCGCTTCGAACAACGGCAGAACCGGATACCCGGCAACGAGCGGCTGCGACCCGATATCCGCCGTCTTCCGGTACAGCACCGCCCCCGGAAACTCGACCGGCGCGAACGGCGAAAACAAGGCGTTCGATGCTTCCGCCGGGCTGACGACCAGCCAGCCGCCGTTCACCAGCGCACGGTGGAAATTGCCGGTGACCTGTTTCGCGCGCTGCGCGGTGAAATACATCAGCACATTGCGGCAAAAAATGATGTCCATCGCGCCGGTGTTGTTCGACAGCGACGGATAGACATCGTCGGCAAAATTGAGATAGGAAAACGTCACCATCTTCCTGATGCGCGGAAGAATTTCGAAGCGCCCATCCCCCCTCGCGGTGAAATACCGCCCGCGCAGCCAGCCGGGCGCATCGCGGAACGACCATTCGCCATACACGCCCTGCGCCGCCTTGCGCAGGAATTCCGGATTGAAATCCGTCGCCAGGATGGTGACGTTCCAATCCTTGAGATCGGGAATCAGTCCGTCGAGCAGCATCGCGATGGTATAGGCTTCCTCGCCCGTGCTGCAGCCCGCGCTCCAGATGCGCAAACGCTTCTCCTGGCGGCGCGCTTGCAACAATTGCGGAAGCACCTGCTCCCCGAGGATTTCCAGGCTGCGCTTCTCCCGGAAGAAATAGGTCTCCCCGACGCTCAGGCGGCTGGCGAGCACCTCGTTCATGCGGCGCGTCAGCGGGGCCGACAACAGCCAGCGCGCGCACGATTCCCCGTCCGCAAAATTGAAATCCGGTGCCGCTGCGGCGATGCCCCGCTCGAGGTCACTCCAGCGCTCCGGCGGGAAAGACAGCCCTGTTCGTGTGGCGACAAGCTCGCTCAGGCTGGACAACAACGAATCGGGAAGGGTGGCCTGCATGGCTTCCTCAGGGAGTTTCCAGTGCATGGGCCAGGAAATTTTCTTCTTCCAGCGAAAGAAACTTGTCCAGGTCGTGAATGAGAATCAATCCGTCCGCAAGCTTTATCACTCCTTCCACATACTCAATATTTGGAAGAACTTTCCCTGCCGCGATCATGTCCTGCGCGGGACATGCGATGACATCCAGCACCGCGTCCGCGACCAGCGCAACGGGCCGCCGCGCCGTGTGCGCGACGACCAGTTGGTCGGTCAGTGCGATCTCCCGTTCCTGCAGGTGGAAACGCCGGCGCATATTGATGACCGGGATGACCTGCCCCTGGACATTGACCACGCCGAGAACGATGTCCGGCGCCTTGGGCAGCGGGGTGATGGCCACCATGCGCACCACCCTGTTCGCCGCAGGCAAAGGCAGTGCATAACGTCGATCGTCAAGGGCGAAAACAATGAGGGAATCCGGGTCTTTCATGGCGGCTCCGGAAAGATGTTCAGAGATTCAGAACAAGCAAGGCAGGGAAGCGGGAATCACATGCATGAATGCTCACTAGCCATGTATTGCACAAACCATTAACCGCATCCCAGCGAATCGGCCTGCAGCGTTCCCTCCAGATTCCGGATGCTTTTGATTCACCAATACGATTGGGTTGCGCCATCTCAATGAATATCCTATTGATTTTATTGCAACCGCCGGAAGGTATCAGAGAAAAGCACAAATGTGTATATGCCGAAATGCATAGATAATTCGGCATAGGACGATTCCTCCACGCTATCGGCGTTTGTCCTACACGACATTGAGAAAGCCTGCTGGAGCGGAGGATCGGCGCAGGCTCGCCGGTTGCTTCCGGGAATCAGTCAACGGAATGGCGACACGCCATAGAGGCGTGCGCCGCGAATCATGAGGGGGTCAACGGCTATTTTTCCGGACTGCGATCAGCACCGCCCAGGCACCCAGCGCGAGATAGCACAGCAACGACCATTCCGGGATGCCCAAGGCGAGAAAAGTCCAGCCCTTTGCCGCGCATTCGCCGGAGCCATGCATCAGCTCTTTCAGCACCTCGGCCATCGGCATGGTTTCCAGCATGTAGTCCAAGCCCGGGCCGCAGGCGGGAACCTGATCTGCGGGCAGGTGCTGTATCCAGATGTGGCGCGCCGCGACACCCACGCCGGACAGCGACAGCATGGCAATCAGCGCCGCATAGACGCGCTCGCCGGTGCGCTTCGGGCCATGCAGCGCGGCTATGGCGAACGCCGCCAGCAGGGCGATGAAAATCACGCGCTGCACCATGCACAGCGGGCAGGGGTCCTGGTGTTTGACGTATTGCAGGAACAGCGCGAAGCCGATCAGGCCGCCGGAAAACAGCGCGCCGGCCAGGTATAGCCAGCGGTTGGAGATTTTTTGCCAGAGGCCGGGCACGCTACTCCGCCTCTTCGATCCACGCCGCCTGGATCGCCTCGAGGACTTTCTCGCCGCCATGCTTCGGATCGTCGTGAAAATCCCCCAGGGCCAGCACCCAGTTGTGCAGGTCGGTGAAGCGGACAGCCTTCGGGTCAACCTCGGGGTGCGCCTCCGCCAGCTCGATGGCGATCAGCCTGACATCAGTCCATTTCATTTGTGCCCCTCCTTCGCCATGTTGATGGTGTACTTGGGAATCTCCACCACGAGGTCCTGATTATCCACGATGGCTTGGCAGGACAAGCGCGAGGTAGGCTCCAGCCCCCAGGCCTTGTCGAGCATATCCTCTTCAATCTCCTCGGCAGGCTCCAGGGAATTGAAGCCCTCGCGCAGAATGACATGGCAGGTGGTGCAGGCGCAGGATTTTTCGCAGGCATGCTCGATTTCCACGCCATGCTGCAGCAGCGCGTCGCAGATCGAAATCCCAGGTTCAACCTCAAACAACGTGCCCTGCGGACACAGCTCCTCATGCGGCAACACGATAATCTGCGGCATTACTTCACCTCCAGTTCGGAAATATTCCTGCCCGCGAGGACATGCGCCACGCTCTTGTCCATGCGCCTCTGCGCAAAAACGGTCGTGGCATCATTCAGTGCGGTGACGGCGCGTTTGATGGCGAGGTGGTCGGTCAGTTGCAGCGTGTCGCGCAACGCGCCCATCTGGCTTTCGATCCGGGCACGCTCGGCCTGGTCGAGCAGGTCGCCATCCAGCTCCAGTGCATGCTGCACCGCTTCGAGCAACTGCTGCGCTTCGGTCTGCTGCTCGCGCAGCGCGCGCGCCTGCATGTCGTCCTGCGCATGTTGCGTGGAATCCTGCAGCATGCGCGTGATCTCGGCGTCGGACAGCCCGTAGGAAGGCTTGACCGTGATCGCCGCCTCGATGCCGCTGCTCATCTCGCGCGCCGACACGTTCAGCAGGCCGTCGGCATCCACCTGGAAGGTCACGCGGATACGCGCCGCACCCGCCACCATCGCCGGGATGCCGCGCAGGTCGAACTTCGCCAGCGAGCGGCAATCGCTCACCAGCTCGCGTTCGCCCTGCACCACGTGGATGCTCATCGCGGTCTGCCCGTCCTTGAAGGTGGTGAATTCCTGCGCCCTCGCGGTGGGAATGGTGCTGTTGCGCGGCACAATCTTCTCCGCGAGACCGCCCATGGTCTCGATGCCGAGGCTGAGCGGGATCACGTCGAGCAGCAGCCATTCGTCGCCGCTGCGGTTGCCCGCCAGCAGGTTGGCCTGGATCGCCGCACCGAGTGCTACGACCTTGTCCGGATCGAGATTGGTCAGCGGCGTCTGCCCGAAAAATTCCTCCACCGCGTGCTGCACCTGCGGCATGCGCGTCGCGCCGCCGACCATCACCACGCCCTTGATGTCCTCCACGCTCAGCTTCGCATCGCGCAAGGCGCGGCGCAGCGGCTGCAGGGTGCGCTGCACCAGGTTCTGCGACATTGCCTGAAACTCGCTGCGCGTGAGCACGCTGTCGATCAGCATGCCGTTCGACAGCACCGCGGTGATGCGCGTCTCGGCATGATCGGTCAGCTGCTCCTTGGCGGCGCGCGCATGGGTCAGGAGCAGGCGCGTGTCCTGCGGGCCGAGCGCGGAGAGGTTGTTTTTTTCCAGCAGCCAGCAATGGATGCGCTGATCGAAATCATCGCCGCCTAGCGCGGAATCGCCGTTGGCCGCGAGCACCTCGAACACGCCGCGCGACAGGCGCAGGATGGAAATGTCGAAGGTGCCGCCGCCGAGGTCGTACACCGCATATACGCCTTCGGCGGCGTTATCCAGCCCGTAGGCAATGGCCGCGGCGGTCGGCTCGTTGAGCAGGCGCAGCACGTTCAGCCCGGCGAGACGCGCCGCATCCTTGGTGGCCTGGCGTTGCGCGTCGTCGAAATAGGCCGGCACGGTAATGACCGCACCGACCAGTTCGCCGCCCAATGCAGCTTCGGCGCGCTGGCGCAGCACCCTGAGGATTTCCGCGGACACTTCGACCGGGCTTTTCACCCCGGCAATGGTACGCAGTTGCAGCATGCCTGCCGTATCGACGAAGCGATACGGCAGGCGGCTGATCTCGCCGACATCCTTGAGGCCGCGCCCCATGAAGCGCTTAACCGAGACGATGGTGTTGGCTGCATCCTCGCTCTGCATGGCCTGCGCCGCCTCGCCCACCGTGACGCTGCCGTCGGCCAGATAGCGCACCACCGAAGGCAGCATGGAGCGCCCGTCTTCATCGTTGAGCACCACACTGATGCCGTTGCGCACCGTGGCCACCAGCGAGTTGGTCGTGCCGAGGTCGATGCCCACCGCCAAGCGGTGCTGGTGCGGCAGGGTGCTTAGACCGGGTTCGGAAATTTGCAGTAAAGCCATTATTGTAGGGTGGGCACCTTTGTGCCCACGCGGGAAAATTGTTAAAAAATTATGCAGCGTGGGCACAGAACCGTACCCACCCTACGAATCAAACATCTATCGCGTCGTAAGCGGCATGAATTTCTTCCGCGAGTTTTTCCATGAAACGCAGCTTGCGCACCGCACCGGCGGCGGCCGCGTAATCCTGCTCGGCGTCGATTTTAACCGCAAGCTGCGCCTCAAGCTCGCGCGTTTCGCGCTTCATCTGCGCTTCGAGTTTATCGAGCGCTGCGGCATCTTTCACCCGCTGCGCCTCGACGACCGATTCGCGCCACTCCATCTGCACCATCAGGAAATCCAGCGGCATCACGGTGTTGTTCTCTTCCTGGGTGTCCACCCCGTGCAGCGACAGCAGGTAGCGCGCACGCCGCAGCGGGCTGCGCAGCGTCTGGTAGGCCTCGTTCACCAGCGTGGCGCGCTGCATCGCCATGCGCTGTTCGGCATCGGGCAGGTGGGCGGATTTGTCGGGATGGACCTGCGCCTGCAGGGCGCGGTACTGCTGGTCAAGCTGCGCGATGTCTATCTGGTAAGACTGCGCAAGGCCGAACAGCTGGAAGTGATTGTGCCGGGAATCGAAACTGGGAGACTGCATCAGACGCCGAAACTCTCACCGCAACCGCACTGGTTCTTCACATTCGGATTGCTGAATTTGAACCCCTCGTTCAGCCCCTCGCGCGTGTAATCCAGCTCCATGCCGTCGATATAGGGCAGGCTTTTCGGATCGACCAGCACCGTGACGCCATGGCTGACGAACTGGTGATCGTCGCTGGCCGCCTCGTCGGCGAACTCCAGCTTGTAGGCCATACCGGAGCAACCGCTGGTGCGCACGCCGATGCGCAGGCCGACGCCCTTGCCGCGCTTGGCGATGAAATTCTGCACATGTTTGGCCGCATTTTCCGTCAGCGTGATTGCCATGTTCTACCCCTTGCAGCTTTCGCCGCAGGCCGGCGCTTCCACCACCGTGCCGTGCTTGCTCTTGTAATCCGCCACCGCCGCCTTGATGGCGTCCTCCGCCAGGATCGAGCAGTGGATTTTCACCGGCGGCAACGCCAGCTCTTCGGCGATTTGCGTATTTTTGATTTCCAGCGCCTGATCGACCGTCTTGCCCTTCACCCACTCGGTGACCAGCGAGCTGGACGCGATCGCCGAGCCGCAGCCGTATGTTTTGAACTTCGCGTCCTCGATCACGCCGTCCTTGCCGACCTTGATCTGCAGCTTCATCACGTCGCCGCACGCCGGCGCGCCGACCATGCCGGTTCCGACTTCCGCGTCATCCTTGTCCATGGAACCCACGTTGCGCGGGTGTTCGTAGTGGTCCAGTAATTTTTCGCTATATGCCATTTTCAACTCCTTAGGATTTAGGAACTAGGATTCAGGATTGAGGAAAAACGCGGCCCCAAATCCTGAATCCCAAATCCTAGTTCCTCTCTTAATGTGCCGCCCACTGCACCGAATTCAAGTCGATGCCGTCCTTGTACATCTCCCACAGCGGCGACAGTTCGCGCAGCTTGCCGATCTTGTTCTTCAGCAGTTCGATCGCGTAATCGACTTCCTCGACCGTGGTGAAACGCCCGATGCTGAAGCGGATCGAGCTGTGCGCGAGCTCGTCGCTACGCCCCAGCGCGCGCAGCACGTAGGACGGCTCGAGGCTCGCCGAAGTGCAGGCCGAGCCGCTGGACACCGCGACGTCCTTGATCGCCATCATCAGCGATTCGCCTTCGACGAAGCTGAAGCTGAGGTTGAGGTTGTGCGGCACGCGATGCTCCATGTCGCCGTTGATATGCACTTCTTCCATGGCCATCAGGCCGTTCAGCAGGCGGTCGCGCAGCATGCGGATGCGCTCGTTCTCCTGCGCCATCTCTTCCCTGGCGATGCGGAACGCCTCGCCCATGCCGACGATCTGGTGCGTCGGCAAGGTGCCGGAGCGCATGCCGCGCTCGTGGCCACCGCCGTGCATCTGCGCCTCCAGGCGCACGCGCGGCTTGCGCCGCACGTACAGCGCGCCGATGCCTTTCGGCCCGTAGGTCTTGTGCGCGGAAAACGACATCATGTCGACCTTCAACTGCTGCAGGTCGATCGCCACCTTGCCGGTCGCCTGCGCCGCGTCCACATGGAACAGGATGCCCTTGTCGCGGCAGATTTCGCCGATCGCGGCGATGTCCTGGATCACGCCGACCTCGTTGTTCACCAGCATGACGGACACCAGCACGGTGTCGGGGCGCAGCGCCGCCTTGAGCTTGTCCAGGTCGAGCAGGCCGCTCGGCTCCGGGTTCAGGTAAGTCGCGCTGTAGCCTTCGCGCTCCAGTTCGCGCACGGTATCCAGCACCGCCTTGTGCTCGATGGTCATGGTGATGATGTGCTTGCCCTTGCCCTCGTAGAAATGCGCCGCACCCTTGATGGCGAGGTTGTTCGACTCGGTCGCACCGGAAGTCCAAACAATTTCCTTGGGGTCGCAGTTCACCAGCGCGGCGACCTGCTCGCGCGCCAGCTCCAC
>CAYNYH010000088.1:0-9769 GCA_964401425.1 uncultured Gallionella sp.
CAACTAGCCATTCGACTAGGCTGCAAACAACCGCAGCCAAGTCGCTGGTTATCCCGCGAGCGGGCGAAGGAGCTAACGAATCGCTGCGCGAGTTTTACGTTAACCGCATTGTTTCACGTGAAACAGTTGGAACTATTTTCCGATGCAGAAGCGGCTGAATATCTCGCCGAGCAGGTCATCTGGGGTGAATTCGCCGGTAATCTCGTTCAGCGCGCGCTGCGCCAGACGCAGCTCTTCGGCGAACAGCTCCGCGCTCGCCAGCACGGCCTGCGCCTGCTCCAGATGGGTCTGAGCCAGCACTAAGGCGCGCAGGTGCCGCTCCCGCGCCATGAAGGCGCCGCTTTCCTGCTCACGCCAGCCTACCGCTTCCAGCAGCTTGGCACGCAGCTCCTCCATTCCCGCGCCGGTTTTGGCGGACACCGCGATAAACGGGGCATCGGCGGATATCGTAGCGCCGCCGCCCAGCAGGTCGGCCTTGTTGAACACCAGCAGGCGCGGAATGTCGGCCGGTAAACCTGCAAGGATCACCTCGTCCTGCACCGTCAGTCCCCGGCTCGCGTCCAGCAACAACAGGATCAGGTCGGCGCGGTGCAATGTCTGGTGCGCGCGCGCGATGCCCATGCTTTCCACCGCGTCCTCCGATTCGCGCAGCCCCGCCGTATCCATGATGTGCAGAGGCACCCCGCGGATCTGGATCGCTTGGCGGATCACGTCGCGGGTGGTGCCGGGGATGTTGCTGACCAGCGCCACTTCCTCTCCGGCCAGACGGTTCAGCAGGCTGGATTTGCCGACATTCGGCTGTCCGGCAATGACCACATGCGCCCCCTCGCGCAGCAGGCTGCCCTGCTTTGCGGTGCCCAGCGTATGCTGCAGGTGCGCCCGGACGCTATCCAGCAAGGCGTTGCGGCGCTCCAGGTCGACGGCGTCCACCTCCTCTTCCGGAAAGTCCAGCATCGCCTCCACCAGCATGCGCAGATGGATCAGTTCGTCGACCATGCCGCGGATGGCGGCGGAAAATTCCCCGTGCAGGGAGCGCATCGCGCTGCGCGCGGCCTCGGTGGTATTGGCCTCGATCAGGTCAGCGACGCTTTCCGCCTGAGCCAGGTCGAGCTTGTCGTTCAGGAAGGCGCGCCGAGTGAACTCCCCGGGCTGCGCGAGCCGCGCGCCCAGATCGAGGCAGCGCTGCAGCAGCAGTTGCAGCACTGCAGGGCCGCCGTGCCCCTGTAGTTCGAGCACATCTTCGCCGGTGTAGGAATGCGGAGCGGGGAAAAACAGGGCAACCCCCTGATCCAGAGGGTCGCCGTTTTCATCGAGGAATTCGCCGTAGGTGGCATGCCGCGCGGCGGGCAACTTGCCCAGGATGCCGCGTGCCAGCGTTTCGAGTTGCGGTCCGGATATCCTCACCACCCCGATGCCGCCGCGCCCTTGTGCAGTGGCGATGGCGGCGATGGTGTCAGCGTTTGGCTGTAGCGGCTTTGCTCGCATCCTCGGCAGCCCGGGTGATGTACCACTGCTGGCCGATGGAAAGGATGTTGTTCACGATGGAGTACAACACCAGTCCGGCGGGGAAAATGAAGAAAATCGCGCTGAAAGCAATCGGCATGATCTGCATGATCTTGGCCTGCATGGGGTCGGTCGGCTTGGGATTGAGGCGCATCTGGATAATCATGCTGGCACCCATGATGATCGGCAGGATGTAGTAAGGATCCGCCGCCGACAGGTCGGTAATCCAGCCGAAGAACGGCGCATAGCGCAACTCGACGCTCGCCAGAATGGCCCAGTACAGGGCGATAAACACCGGGATTTGCACCACTACCGGCAAACACCCGCCCAGCGGGTTGATTTTCTCCGTTTTGTACAGGTCCATCATGGCGCGGTTCAGCTTTTCGCGGTCGCTGCCGCATTGCTGTTTGATCTTTTCCAGCTTGGGTGCGACCACGCGCATCTTGGCCATGGAGCGATAGCTTGCAGCGGAAAGCGGGAAAAACAGCAGCTTGATCAGCACCGTCAGCAAAATGATGGCGAGGCCCCAGTTATGCGTCCATTGATGAAACAGTTCCATGACCCAGAACAGGGGGGCGGAGAGGACGGTTAGCCAGCCGTAATCCACCGTCAATCCAAGCCCGGGTGCGATCTTGTCCAGGTTGGATTGCGCCGGGCCGGCATAGAGGGTAGTGCCCATCAGCGCTTTCTGGCCGGGATTGACCACCTGCTCAGGCAGGAGCACGCCCACCGAATACAGGTCGCCGTCCAGTTTGCGCGTGAAGTACTCGCGATTGGTCTTTTCCTTGGGCAGCCATGCCGCGACGAAATACTGCTGCAGCATCCCGATCCAGCCGTTATCGGCTTGCTTGGGATAGTCTGTCTTACTCTTTTCTATATCAGGAAAGGCCACCTTCTGGAATTTTTCACTGCCGGTGTAGACCGCAGCGCCAATATAAGTGGGCAAAAACATCGAACTTCCGGCCAGCGCGGCGCTATCGCGAATCAACTGATAGTAGCTGCTTGCCGCTACTGCCTGCTGCCCGGTGTTTTCCAGTTCATAGGCGACATCGACCAGATAGCTACCCTTGTGGAAGGTGATTACCTTGGTTGCCTTCAGCGCGGCATCACTCTCCGCCTTCAGGCGCACCTGTACCTGTTCGGCATTCCCGGAAAGCGTGTATTGATCCTGTTCCGGAACAAACTGGCTGTTGTGGTTGGGCAGCCCCGCACCGAGCAGGCCGCTTTGCGCGGCATAATTGTGGGTGCCGGCGCCACGATGGAAAAGCACCAGCGGTTTGCTCTTGTCCTGCCCGTCGGGGTGTTTCAGCAGCGCCAGACGGCTGATGTCCCCGCCGATGGTGCTGATTTCCGCCTCAAGAACGTCTGTCTTGACGTGGATTGTCTTTCCAGCGGCTTGCTGGAGGGGTTGCTGGGCAGCAGGGGCATGCGCCGAAGCGATCTGGGGCAATGCAGCAGGAATGGATGCCGCAGGGGGGGTTGCCTGAGACTTCGGCTGCGCCTCATTTGCTGCCGCATCTTGCTGGACATACCGCTCTGGGTGCTGATGGCGCTGCCAGCCATCCCAGACCAATCCCAGCGAAAACACAAAAATTAGAAACAGGAAGAGTCTTTGAAAATCCATGATCAGGCCTGATGTTAGGGTGCGGGATCGTATCCGCCGGGGTTCCAGGGATTGCAGCGCAGCAATCTCTTGATGCCGAGCCATCCCCCTTTCATGACACCGTATTTCGCCAGTGTTTCGCAGGTGTAGTGGGAACAGGTGGGGGTAAATCTGCAGGTAGGCGGTTTCAGCGGGCTGATCAGGTATTGATAGCCATGTATCAGCTTAATCATGATTCTGCGCATCTGCTTTCCACCCGATTAAACAGCATCTTCAAGTTGCCAACTTGCATACCCCCTTCTTGGGGGTCGTTGCGCCTCAGCATCACCACCAGATCCAGCCCACACAGCTTAATGCTATGTTGGCGGAACACCTCCCTGATGACTCTTTTCATGCGATTTCGGTCGGTTGCAAGGGCTAGCGTTTTTTTGCCAACAATTATCCCAAATCTGGCATTTTTTTGCCATTGCGCACAAAAAAAACCTTGAAATGCCTGTCGGATATGCTTTCGGCGCGAACGACATGATCAAAACCGTTTTCGCGCAACAAGCGATACGCGGCGGTAAATTTCGCCGATAGATTAGACTGCGAGTCTTGCACGACCCTTGGCGCGGCGTGCATTAATAACGGCGCGGCCTCCGCGCGTTTTCATGCGCGACAAAAAGCCATGGGTGCGCTTCCTTTTGGTGACTGACGGTTGATATGTGCGTTTCATGTTCTTTTCCTAGGTGTTCGTAAAACGTGCTATTACAAAGCCTTGGGGCGTAAGTGTCAAGTATATTTTACTTTTTTGCCTGTGGATAAGTTTTCGCTTGCGCGGTAGAATGCGGCACTTCCATTGTCGCAAAGTCTTTCCTTCCAACTAAATCATGCAGGATATTTCTTTTTGGGATTCATGTCTTCGCTCGTTCGAAAAGAGCCTGCCGCCACAACAATACAACTCTTGGATAAAACCGTTGATCCTCAAGAGCGAGAATGGATCGCTGGTGCTGACCGCACCGAACAGCTTCACCCTCAAGCTCGTCCAGGAGCGATTCTTGCCCGAAATCAACAGGCAAGCAGGCTTGGCTTATTCGCGAATCCCGCCGTTCGAGTTTCGCGTCCTCGAAACAGACCTTGCTGCCACACCACGCGAGGCTGCCCCCCAGAAAGCAGCGGCGCCGGTCAATGAAAACAAACCGAAGGTCGAGACTTCATTTCGCAATTATGTGAAGCTCAACCCCAACCTGACTTTCGATAACTTTGTCATCGGCAAAGCCAACCAACTCGCTTTTGCCGCAGCCACGCAGGTCGCCGAGTTGCCGGGCGCCTCTTACAACCCGCTGTTTATTTACGGTGGAGTGGGGTTGGGCAAAACCCACTTGATCCAGGCGATAGGCAATCAAGTCAAGGCTCATAATCCGCAGGCAAAAATTTGCTACATGCACGCCGAGCGATATGTTTCAGACGTAGTGCGCGCTTACCAATCGAACAAGTTCGAGGAATTCAAACAATACTACCATTCGCTCGATATCCTGCTGATCGACGATATCCAGTTTTTCGCCGGCAAGACCAAAACCCAGGAAGAATTTTTCTACGCCTTCAACACGCTCATCGATTCGCACAAGCAGGTCATCATGACCAGCGACACCTTCCCAAAGGAAATTGCCGGGCTCGATAGCCGCCTGGTTTCACGTTTCGGGTGGGGGCTTACTGTGGCCATCGAACCGCCGGAACTTGAAATGCGCGTTGCCATCCTGCTTAAAAAAGCCGGTTTGGGTGGCTACGTGCTTGATGAGGCGGTCGCTTTTTTTATCGCGAAACACGTCAACTCGAATATTCGCGAACTCGAGGGCGCCTTGAAGCGCGTCGAGGCGTATGCCAAATTCCATCGTCGCGCCATCTCTGTTGAAACGGCAAAGGAAGCCCTGAAAGACATCCTGATTGCGCAAAGCCGGCAAATTTCCATCGATAATATACAAAAAACGGTTGCCGACTATTACCATATCAAGATGGCTGACCTGCTTTCGAAAAAAAGAACGCGTAACTTGACCAGGCCCAGACAAACAGCCATGTCGTTGGCTCGCGAGTTGACATCCATGAGCCTGCCTGAAATTGGTAATGCTTTCGGCGGAAAGGATCACTCGACCGTGATTCATGCGTGCAAAATGATGGCAAATCTCCGGGCTTCGGATACTACGATAGACGCTGATTACAAAATCCTGCTTCAGACTTTACGGGGATAAAACGGATAAGGAATTATGTGCAGTTAACCATGGGATTAATGTGTAGCGAATGTTGATAACTTGGGCTTTTTCGGTGTGCAGATAAATTATCCACATTAGCCATGTCATTTATCCACAATGGTTCCATGTAGTTTGTTTTTAGATAATTATTTGTATAAAAATAAGTTTTTTAGTTATCCACACTATCGAGACCACTTAGTTAGTCTTTATTAAGGATTTATATTATGTTTATTAAAGAAGTAAACAAAGAGACCATACTGAAACCCCTGCAAGTCGTCATCGGCATCGTAGAGCGAAAACAGACCCTGCCGATCTTGTCGAATGTACTGATCGAAAACCAGGACGGCAAGATGCGCTTCACCGCGACGGATCTGGAAATACAGATCACCACAACCATCGACACCGAAGCATCGAACGGTCAGACTGCGGCCTTCACCGTCGGAGGAAAAAAACTCCAGGAAATACTCAGGGTTCTTCCTGATCAAAGCAAGATCACCATCGATACCAAGGAAAACAAGGCCCAGATCAAGACCAACAAAAGCCGCTTCAGCCTGCAAACATTGCCATCGCAGGATTTTCCCAAGCTGAGTAACCAGCTGGAAAACGCAAAAAAGATAGTGCTGCCGCAAAAGGAATTGAAAAGCCTGCTGCTTTCCGTCCAATACGCAATGGCGCAACAGGATGTGCGTTATTACCTTAACGGTGTGTTGTTGATCGTCGACGGCAACAAGCTCAAGGCGGTGGCTACCGACGGGCACCGGCTTGCCTACAATGCCGGCACCATCGAAGGGCAGTACGAGAAGCAGGAAATTATCCTCCCGCGCAAGGCGGTCACGGAATTGTCCAAGCTGCTGTCCGACAGCGACGAAAGCGTCGAACTGGAATTTTCCCAACAGCAGGTAAAGGCCACCTTTTCCGGCATCACCCTGATAACAAAGGTGATCGAGGGTAAATTTCCCGATTACGAGCGCGTCATACCGAAATACGACAACCACCTCAACATGGAGCGGATCGTCATCCAGCAGGCTTTGCAGCGCGCCGCAATTCTGTCCAATGAGAAGTTCAGGGGAGTGCGCTTTGTGCTGACCGAGAAGAATCTCAGCATCATCAGCAGCAACAGCGAACAGGAAGAAGCGCAGGAAGAAATCGAAACTGATTATCACGGCGAGGCGCTGGATATCGGCTTCAATGTCAACTACCTGATGGACGGACTGAACAACATCAGCAGCGGCACCGCCACCTTCTCGTTTGGCGACCCCAACAGCAGCATCCTGATGACCATCCCTGATAATCAGGAATTCCGCTACGTCGTCATGCCGATGCGTATTTAAATGTTCCACGTGAAACAGAAAGCAGAATAAACTCAATGAGCGACAATTACGACGAATCAAGCATCCAGCAACTTGAAGGGCTGGAGGCAGTGCGCAAACGTCCCGGCATGTACATCGGCGACACCTCCGATGGCACCGGCCTGCACCATATGGTATTCGAGGTGGTGGACAACGCCATCGACGAGTCGCTGGCCGGTCACTGCGACGACATCAAGGTCATCATTCATGGCGACAACTCGATCTCGGTGGCGGACAACGGCCGCGGTATCCCGGTCGGCATCAAGTTCGACGACAAGTTCGAACCGAAGCGCTCGGCAGCCGAGATCGTGATGACCGTGCTGCACGCCGGCGGCAAGTTCAACCAGAATAGCTACAAGGTATCGGGCGGCCTGCACGGCGTCGGTGTGAGTTGCGTCAACGGCCTGTCGGAGTGGCTCAAGCTGGTGATCTACCGCGACGGCAGGAAATACGGCCTGGAATTCAACCGCGGCGCGGTCAAGGATCGCCTGGTTGAAGTGCAGAACGGCGTCGAGGTTTCTCCGGTGCACGACTTGGGTGAAACCAAGAAACGCGGCACCGAGGTGCACTTCCTCGCCGACAAGGAAATCTTCGGCAACGTCGAGTTCCACTACGAAATCCTCGCCAAGCGCCTGCGCGAACTGTCGTTCCTTAACAACGGCGTGAAGATCGAGCTGGTTGACCAGCGCACCGGCAAGAGCGAGAACTTTGCCTATTCCGGCGGCGTGCGCGGCTTCGTCGAGTACATGAACAAGAGCAAGACGGTGCTGCACCCCAGAAGCTTCCAGGCCTGCGGCGAAAAAGACAATATCACCGTCGACGTCGCCATGCAGTGGAACGACAGTTATTCGGAAGTCGTGCAGTGCTTCACCAACAACATCCCGCAGCGCGACGGCGGCACGCACATGACCGGCTTGCGCATGGCGATGACCCGCGTCATCAACAAGTACATCGAAGAGAACGAGTTGGCGAAAAAGGCCAAGGTTGACACCACCGGCGACGACATGCGCGAAGGCCTGACCTGCGTACTGTCGGTCAAGGTGCCTGACCCGAAGTTCTCCTCGCAGACCAAGGACAAGCTGGTCTCCAGCGAAGTGCAGCCGGCCGTGCAGGAAGTCGTGGCGCAGAAGCTGGCCGACTACCTGCAGGAAAACCCGATTGACGCGAAGATCATCTGCGGCAAGATCATCGACGCGGCCCGCGCCCGCGAAGCGGCGCGCAAGGCGCGCGAACTGACCCGGCGCAAGGGCGTGCTGGACGGCATGGGCCTGCCCGGCAAGCTGGCCGACTGTCAGGAAAAGGACCCCGCTCTCTCCGAACTCTACCTGGTGGAGGGAGATTCCGCGGGCGGCTCGGCCAAGCAGGGACGCGACCGCAAGTTCCAGGCGATCCTGCCGCTCAAGGGCAAGATACTCAACGTCGAGAAGGCGCGCTTCGAAAAGCTCATCGCCTCGCAGGAAATCGCGACGCTGATCACCGTGCTCGGCACCGGCATCGGCAAGGACGAATACAACGCCGACAAGCTGCGCTACCACCGCATCATTATCATGACCGACGCGGACGTGGACGGCTCGCATATCCGCACCCTGCTGCTCACCTTCTTCTACCGGCAGATGCCCGAGCTGGTCGAGCGCGGCCATATCTACATCGCGCAGCCGCCGCTGTACAAGATCAAGCAGGGCAAGGATGAGCGCTATCTCAAGGACGACCAGGAGATGAAAATCTACATGCTCAAGTCCGCGCTCAACAATGCCGCGCTGTATCCGGCCGCCGATGCCGCGCCGATCCAGGCGGAAGCCTTGGAAGAGATCGCCAAACAGTACTTCCTCGCCGAGGCGGTGATCGACCGCCTGTCGCGCTTCACCGCACCGGAGGCCAGCCATGCCCTGCTGGCCCTGCCCACCCTGTCGCTGGACGACGCCAAGCAGGCGCAGAAGAGCGCCCAGCTCCTTGAAGCGGCCTGCGGCGGCAACATCAAGGTCGTGGTGGAAAGCGACGAAGCCGGCGAACTACGCCTGCGCCTGGAGAAGCTGTACCACGGCAACTACTCGCTCAGCTACATGGACCGCGACTTCCTGCAAGGCAGCGACTACGTGCAGATCCGCCAGGCCGCGGACATCCTTAACGGCCTGATCAAGCCGGGCGCGTATATCGCCCGCGGCGAGCAGAAGCGCGCCGTCTCCAGCTTCAAGCAGGCCATCGAATGGCTGCTCGAGGAAGCCAAGCGTGGCGTCAACATCCAGCGCTACAAGGGTCTGGGCGAGATGAACCCGGAGCAGCTGTGGGAAACCACCATGGACGTGACCAACCGCATCCTGCTCAGGGTGCGCATTGAGGACGCGATCGCCGCCGACGAGATTTTCACCACCCTGATGGGCGACATCGTCGAGCCGCGCCGCGCATTCATCGAGAAAAACGCCCTGGGCGTGAAGAACCTGGACGTGTAAGGAGCACGCCTGGCCGATGGCACGCCCTTACCGGCGTGCCTTTTAACATTTTGAATATATAAGATAAATATAAAGCAGACGATGGATACACCGGTAACATTTTTTCCGCAGCGCAGCCAGCAGCCAACCGAAGCCGATTCCGGCGTCTCGCCCATCGTGGGCGACCGCGTGGAGCTGCAACTGCTCACCACCCTGACCTGCAACCTGAAGTGCAGCTACTGCTCGCTCGGCGTGGGCGATATGGTCGGTTCGCAGGGCAAGGTCTCCTACACCGTCGACGTGCTGGATGCCTTCATCAAAAAGCACCTCTCCAGCCATGAGGTCTACGTCACCTTCTACGGCGGCGAACCGACCCTGAACCTCGACTTCATTGAGGAGATCATGGGGCGCTACCCCACCTTCCGCTTCCAGCTCCAGACCAACGGCACGCTGCTCGACAACCTGCCGGACCATGTCCTGTCGAACCTCTCCAACATCCTGATCTCCATCGACGGCGGCGAGGCGATCACCGACGGCTTCCGCGGGCAGGGCGTGTACCGTCAGGTGGTCAAGAATTCCCAGAAGGTGCGCGACAAGATGAAGGGCAGCTTCACGGCGCGCGTGACCTGGAGCAGCGAGGAGACCTCGTTCGAGGAACTGGAC
>CAYNYH010000089.1:0-9722 GCA_964401425.1 uncultured Gallionella sp.
TATCCATACAGCTTGCGCCCGCGGATGCGCGCGCGATGCGCCCTGCGCTGCTCGGCCTCGGTGAGCGGCCTGGGCTTTTTGCCCTCGAACGGGTTCTTGCTGGAATTGAACTGGATCCTGAGCGGCGTGCCCTGCAGCTTGAAGGCCTCGCAGAAGGTGCGCTCCAGGTAGCGCGTGTAGCTGGCCGGCACGTCGTCCAGCCCGCTGCCGTGGATCACGATCAGCGGCGGGTTGCTGCCGCCCTGGTGGGCATAGCGCATCTTGGGGCGGAAGCGCGAGCCTTTCGGCGGCTGCTGCTTCTCGAGCGCGGCGATCAGGACGCGCGTGAGCTTGGGCGTCGGCAGTTTCGCCATCGCCGCCGCATAGGCTTCGTCCACCGACTTCAGCACCTTGTCGACGCCGCTGCCGTTCAGCGCGGAAATGTAGTGCATCTTGGCGAAGCTCAGGAAATGCAGCTTGCGCTCGATGTCGTTCTTGACCTGGCCGCGCTGATGCTCATCCAGCCCGTCCCACTTGTTGACCGCCAGCACCAGTGCGCGCCCTGCCTGCAGCACGAAATCGGCGACATGCGCGTCCTGTTCGGTGATCTGGTCGCGCGCATCCACCACCAGCACCACCACGTTGGCGTCTTCGATGGCCTGCATGGTCTTGATCACGGAGAATTTTTCCACCGCCTCATCGACCTTGCCACGCCTGCGCACCCCGGCGGTATCGATGATGGTGTACTGCTTGCCGTCGCGCTCGAAGTCGATGTAGATGGAGTCGCGCGTGGTGCCCGGCTGGTCGAACGCGATCACGCGCTGCTCGCCGAGGATGGCGTTGACCAGGGTGGACTTGCCGACATTCGGGCGCCCGACGATGGCGAGCTTCGGCGGTTTTTCTTCGGATGCTTCTTCTTCAACTTCGGCAGGGAAATTCTCCAGCGCGATCTCGACCACTTCCTCCACGTTGTCGCCGTGCGCCGAGGAAATCGGCAGTGGTTCGCCCAAGCCCAGCTCGAAGAAATCGGCGGCCACCCTGGTGCGCTGCATGCCCTCCGCCTTGTTGACCAGCAGCAGGATCGGCTTGCCGGTCTTGCGCAATTGCCCGGCGATGAGGGCGTCCTGCGGCGTGCATCCCGCGCGGCCGTCGACCAGGAACAGCACCACGTCGGCCTCGTCCACCGCCTGGCGGCTCTGCTTGGCCATCTCGTACAGGATGCCTTCCTTGGCGACCGGCTCCAGCCCGCCGGTATCCACCACCAGGTAAGGGCGGTCGCCCACCCGGCCGCGCCCGTAATGGCGGTCGCGGGTCAGGCCGGGCAGATCGGCGACCAGCGCATCGCGGCTGCGCGTGAGGCGGTTGAACAGGGTGGACTTACCCACGTTCGGACGGCCAACTAAAACAAGTGTAGGTAGCATATCTAATGAATCAATCCGAGAAACGTTTAACCACGAAGCTCACGAAGTGGCACGAAGATTTCTCATGGCGCTTGAATAACACAGGCCCCGATCGCCGAAAAGCAATCCAGTTCTGAAATCGACCGCCCTTCTTCGTGCTCTTCGTGTGCTTCGTGGTTAAGATTAATGAATGGACAGCGAATACAGCCCGCCGTCGCGCGTCTGCACCAGCAGCCCGTTGTCGAGTTCGATCGGCGCGGCCTGGATCGCGCTGCCATCCAGCTTGATGCGCGCGGCAAAGCTGCCGTCCTCGCGGTTCAGGCCGTGCAGATAGCCCTCGAAATCACCTACCACCACGAAATTGCCCATGGCATAGGGTGTGGCGGTATTGCGCAGGAACAGCTTCTCGTTCTTCCATATCGTGCTGCCGCTGGTCTTGTCCAGCGCAATCACCGCTCCCTTCGCGTCGCTGAGATAGAGATACTTGCGCAACAGCATCATGCCCTTGTCGCTTCCGATGTCGCGGTTCCACAACGGGCTGCCCTGCGCCGTATCGAAGCACGCCACGCGCCCCTGAAAGGCGATGGCGCAAACCTGTTCGTCGTCCGCCACCGGATTGCTGGTAATGTCGCTGATGCGCTCCAGCTCGGTCGCGCCGCGCGGTTGCGATACCGAAACTTCCCACAATACCGAGCCGTTCCTGATTCTGATCGCAACCAGCTTGCCGCCGGCGAACCCGGCAAAGGCCGCATCGCGCTGCAGCGTCACCCCGGCGTGACTGCGCACCACCAGGGCCGGCGTGCTGCGCTCATACAGCCACTCGCGCTTGCCACTCGCCGCGTTCAGGCCGGCAATGCGCCCGTCGCCGCTGCGCACGATCACCACGCCTTCTGCCGCCTGCGGCGCGCTCAGCACTTCGCTGGATACCTTGCTTTTCCAGCGCAGCTTGCCATCTTCGCCATAAGCCTGCACCTCGCCCTTGTCGCTGCCGACAAGCACCAGCCCCTCGCCGGCACCCACGCCGCCGCTGATGGCAATACCGGTTTCGACGCGCCACACCTGTTTGCCGGTGGCGCGATCCAGCCGCGTCAGAGTGCCATCGCCGGACGCGCCATAGATGGCATCCCTGGTCAGCGCGGGCTGCAACAGGCTTGCGCCGGAATCGCCGAGGTCGGCATGCCAGCGTACCTCGAACCTGGCGGTTTCGCCGAATTCCGCCAGCTTGGCCGGCCCCGTTGCATCGTCCTTATCGCCGAACCAGTCATTCATGGTCGACTGCACGGACGAGCAACCACCCAGCGCAAGCAGGGCAAACAGCAACGATAGATGCGGGAGCTTCAGTCTCATTTCGCTTCCCCGAGCGCGTCCAGCTTCATCTCGATCAGGTTGCGGTACATGCTCCTGGCATCGGTTTTTTCGTAAGCCAGCTTGTAGGCGGAACGGGCCTCATCCTTCTTGCCCTGTGCGCTCAATATATCGCCCCGCAGATCGGCATACAGGCCGTCGAACGAGGCTGGATGTTTGTCTCCCAGCAGCTTCAGCGCATCGTCATATTTTTTCTCGTCCAGCAGCACCGCGGCCAGGCGCAGGCGCGCCACGCCTTTCAGTCCGTCCTCTCCGGAGTGGTCGATGACCCATTGCAACTGCGTTTTGGCGCGCGCCGCATCCTTGCCCTGTTCGTTCACCTGCGCCGCCCACAATGCGGCGCGCGGGGCATATCCGCTGGTGGCATATTTTTCCATCACCATGGTCGCGGCATCGTTGACGCGCTTGGCATCACCGCTCCCCAGCTGCTTGACGAACTCGGCAAACAGGGTCGCCGCTTCACTGGACTGCTTGTACTGGTAGTACTGCCAGCCGCGCCAGCCGCCCATCACGACGACCAGGGCGAGCAGCACCCCCAGCAGCTTGTTGCCGTTCTCTTTCCACCACGCCTTGAGCGCATCGAGTTGTTCCTGTTCCTGCAAGTCCAGTGCCGCCATGATCCACTCCTACTTGATAATCCCGTTAACCGTTGCGATGAGGCTCTGCACGCCCACCCGCACCTGTTCGCCGCCCTGCATCGGCTTGACGCTGACTTCGTCAGCCTGTGCCTCGTCGTCTCCGATCACCACCGCGACGCGCGCGCCGCTGGCATCGGCCTTCTTCATCTGCGACTTGAAACTGCCGCCGCCGCAGTGCAGCAGCACACGCAGCCGGTCGTCGCGCAACTGCTCCGCCACGCGGCTGGCGAGCTGACCAGCCAGCTCGCCTTGATGCACCACATACACGTCCACTTCCGCCCTGGGTAGCGCCATGCCGTCTTCCTGCAGCAGCGCCAGCAGGCGTTCCACGCCCATCGCAAAACCCATCGCCGGGGCCGGTTTGCCGCCGATCTGTTCGACCAGCCCGTCGTAGCGTCCGCCCGCGCAGACCGTACCCTGCGCGCCGAGGCGCGTGGTCACCCATTCAAACACGGTGCGGTTGTAATAGTCCAGCCCGCGCACCAGGCGCGGATTGATCTCGAACGCCACATCGTGGCGGCGCAAAATCGCCTGCACTTCGTCGAAATGCCTGAGCGCTTCCTCATCCAGCTCGTCCGCCAGCCCGGGCGCGCCCGCGATCAGCTCCTGCATCGCCGGGTTCTTGCTGTCCAGGATGCGCAGCGGGTTGGTGTACAAACGGCGCGTGGCATCCGCATCCAGCGTCTCCCGGTGCTGCTCGAACCAGGCGATCAGCTTCACGCGGTGGCGGTGCCGCGAGGCCGCATCGCCCAGCGTGTTCAGCTGCAGCGCGACATCGCGCAGCCCGAGCCTGCGCCACAGCCGCGCGCACATCAATATCTGCTCGGCATCGATGTCCGGCCCGGCGAAGCCCAGCGCCTCCACGCCGACCTGGTGGAACTGGCGGTAGCGCCCCTTCTGCGGCCGCTCGTGGCGGAACATCGGCCCGCTGTAATACAGGCGCTGCGGCGCGTTGTACAGCAGATTGTGCTGCAGCACCGCGCGCACGCAGGAGGCCGTGCCTTCCGGACGCAGCGTCAGATGGTCTCCGTTGAGCGCGTCCTCGAAGCTGTACATCTCCTTCTCGACGATGTCGGTGACCTCGCCGATCGCGCGCTTGAACAGCGCGGTCGGTTCGACCAGCGGCATGCGGATGTTGCGGTAGCCGTAGCCGTGCAGCCAGTCGCGCACCTCCTCCTCGAACCACAGCCAAAGCTCGGCCTCGTCCGGGAGGATGTCGTTCATGCCTTTTACGGCTTGTAGTGTCTCGTTGCTCATAATTCAGGATCGTGAAACGTGAAATGTGAAATGTGAAACGTAACCCTCCCGGTAGAGAGGGTGGCGCGACAGCGCCGGGTGGGTATCACTTTTCACATTTCACATTTCACGTTTCACATATCTTTTCTCCACATATTCGTCCACGATCCGCGTGAACTCCGCCGCGATGTTGTCGCCGCGCAGGGTCATCGCCTTCTCGCCGTCGATATACACCGGCGCGGACGGGCTCTCGCCGGTGCCCGGCAGGCTGATGCCGATATTCGCCATCTTGCTCTCGCCGGGGCCATTGACGATGCAGCCCATCACCGCGACGGTCATGTTTTCCACGCCTGCGTACTGCGTGCGCCAGACCGGCATCTGTTCGCGCAGGTGCGCCTGGATGCTCTGCGCCAGCTCCTGGAACACCGTGCTGGTGGTACGTCCGCAGCCGGGGCACGCGGTGACCATAGGCGCGAAGGCGCGCAACCCCATGGTCTGCAAAATCTCCTGCGCCACCACCACTTCCTGGGTGCGCGAGCCGCCCGGCTCCGGCGTCAGCGAGACTCGTATCGTGTCGCCGAGGCCCTCCTGCAACAGCACCGCGAGCGCCGCCGTGGAAGCCACGATGCCCTTGGAGCCCATGCCCGCCTCGGTCAAACCCAAGTGCAGCGCGTAGTCGCATTGCTGCGCCAGCGCGCGGTACACTGCGATCAAATCCTGCACCTCGCTGACCTTGCAGGACAGCACGATACGGTCGTGCGCCAGCCCAAGCTCTTCGGCGCGCTGCGCGCTCTGCAGCGCGGAGGCGATCAGCGCGGCGCGCGTCACTTCGCGCACATCTTTTGGCTCGGCGAGGCGCGAATTCTCGTCCATCATGCGCACCACCAGATTCTGGTCGAGGCTGCCCCAGTTCACGCCGATGCGCACCGGCTTGCCGTTGCGCACGGCGGCGCCGATCATGATCGCAAACGGGTCCTCGTCGCTGCGGCTGCGCCCGACATTGCCGGGATTGATGCGGTATTTCGCCAGCACCCCGGCGCATTCCGGAAATTCGGTGAGCAGGCGGTGTCCGTTGTAATGGAAGTCGCCGATCAGCGGCACATCGCAGCCCATGGCGTCGAGCCGCCTGCGGATGGCAGGCACCGCTGCGGCGGCCTCCGGGGTGTTCACCGTGACGCGCACCAGTTCCGAGCCGGCCTGCGCGAGTTCGTAAACCTGCTGCATGGTCGCCGCAACGTTCGCGGTATCGGTGTTGGTCATGGACTGCACCACGACCGGTGCACCGCCACCCAACGCCAGATTGCCGACTAACACCCGTTGCGACGGGTGGCGCCTGATAATGGTTTCGCTCATGCCTATTCCAGCGTCAGCCGCGCCACATCGCTCGACGAATTGATATGAGGCGTCAGGTCGATCTGCTTGCCGCGATAATAAAGCCGCGCCGATGAGGCATGGCCGACCACCAGTGAGAACGGCCCCTGTCCCTTCAGGCGCAATTCGCTGCCGGGGAGATTGACCTGTGACGACAGTATCTTGTCATCCTTGCCCCTGATTTCCGTCCATGACTCTTCGCCGAAGGTCAGGCGCAGCGTGGCCGACTGCAGCGGGATGTCGGGCTGCGCCGCCGGCTTTTCCGCCTGTGCCTGCTGCGCAGCCGGAGGCGTTACAGTCTTCGCTGCCGGAGCCTGCACCGCTTCTGCCGAAGGCCGCGCTGTCTTTGCGACAGGCGGCGCAGGCGGCACAGCCGCCTCGGCAACCGGCGATGCCGGAATGACCTGCATCTTCTCGGGCAGGGCAACCGGCGTTTCAACCTGCGCCGCTTCGGGTTTCGCAGGCGGTGTCGTGAAATTCCATACCGCAAACACGACGACCAGCACCGACAGCAGCAAGGCCGCACCCAGCCAGATCAGGTTTTGCCGCTGCGGCGAAGATGCAACGGGAAACGGCGCCTCAACGGAAGCCGGCACCAGCCGCACCATATCCGAACTCGCCTGCGGCAGGGATGCCAGCAGCGGCTGCGCATCCAGTTGCAATATCTTGGCGTAACTGCGCACAAAACCGCGCACAAACGGCATCTCGGGCAGATTCCGGAAATCTTCCGCTTCCAGCGCCTCGATCTGGCGCGGCGCAAGCTTAATCTGGTGAGCTACGTCCGCGACGCTCAGGCCGAGGCGCTCGCGCACCTCGCGCAGCGTCTTCCCCAATGGAATTGCCGCTGTCGGTGCAGGACTATCGACCTGTCCGGCGCTGTTTTCGGGAAGCTGTTCCATCATTCTCCGCGCATGAGCAATTGGGTTTCACGCGCGTCGGGGTAGCGCTTGCGCAACTGCGCGCCATAGCTTGCCTCGGCATTGCGGTCACCGACCTTGCGCACGATACGCACGGCAAGCCAGAGCTGTTCCGCCGTCAGGCTGTCGGATTTCTCCGAAAATTTCACAAGGTATTGCTTGGCGGCGGCGTAATTGC
This sequence comes from uncultured Gallionella sp., assembly GCA_964401425.1. Classification (GTDB taxonomy): domain Bacteria; phylum Pseudomonadota; class Gammaproteobacteria; order Burkholderiales; family Gallionellaceae; genus Gallionella. The sequence continues at coordinate 7,085 of CAYNYH010000089.1, forward strand.
CGCTGTCGAAGCTCAGTTCCGCCATCGCCAGCAACGCCTGCGGCAAGTCGGGCTGCACCTGCAGCGCGCGTTGCAGGAACTCCTCGGCATCCTTGCGTTCACCCGCTTTTTTATAGCACAGGCCGGCATTCAAGTAGGCGCGCTCCGGCGTCCCGTATAAGGGGTTTTTCAACGCCGCCATGAAATGCGGAATCGACTCTTTTTCCTTGCCGCGCTCGCACAAAAACCAGCCATAGTTGTTATGCGTTTCGGAATCGTTCTTGTCGAGGCTCAGGCTCTGCTGAAAATCCTCTTCGGCTTCCTTGTACTCGCGCAAGGCCATATGGATCAGGCCGCGCACGTTGTAGGCCGGCGCGTAGTTGCGGTCGGCCTCCAGCGCCATGTCTATCTCGCCCAGTGCAACGCCCATCTGCGCGCGCTCGTAATACATGCCTGCCAGCTGGGTATGCACCTTTGCGCTGGCGTTGGCGCGCGCCTTGAGCTGGTCCGGGGACGCCTGCCCGCCGCCGGAGGGCGTGCCGCAGCCTGCCAGAACGGTCAACGAAAACAGAAGGGCAATCAGTTTTTTCATCGGCTTACCTCGGCTCATTTATCTGTGCAATGCCACCGGACGCTGCACGGTTCGTCTGGTTTTATCCTGCACCACCCCGGCCAGCTGCCCGCATGCCGCCGCAATGTCGTCGCCGCGCGTCTTGCGCGTGGTGGCCACAATATCCGCCTCCATCAGCACATCGCGGAAGCGGCGGATCGCCTCCGGCTTCGAGCGCCGGTAAAGCGTTTCCGGGAACGGGTTGAACGGGATCAGGTTGAACTTGCACGGCACGTCGCGCACCAGCCGCACCAGCTCGCGCGCCTGCTGCTCGCTGTCGTTCACGCCGTCGAGCAGCACGTACTCGAAGGTGATGAAATCGCGCGGCGCTTTTTCCAGGTAGCGCCGGCACGCCGCCAGCAGCTCCTTCAGCGGATACTTCTGGTTGATCGGCACCAGCACGTCGCGCAGCTTGTCGTTCGGGGCGTGCAGCGACACCGCCAGCGCGACCGGACATTCGTCACGCAGCCGGTCCATCGCCGGCACGATGCCGGAAGTGGACACCGTCACGCGGCGGCGCGACAGGCCATAGGCATGGTCGTCCAGCATCAGGCGCAGCGCGCTCACGGTGTTGTCGTAATTCAGCAGCGGCTCGCCCATGCCCATCAGCACCACGTTGCTGATCGGCCACTTGCCTTCCAAGTCTTTACCAAGCTCATGGTTCGCCCACCACAACTGGCCGATGATCTCGGCGGTCGAAAGGTTGCGGCTGAAGCCCTGCTTGCCGGTGGAGCAGAACGCGCAGTCCAGCGCGCAACCGGCCTGCGTCGAGACGCACAGCGTGCCGCGCGTCTCTTCCGGGATATACACGGTCTCGACCGCATTGCCGGTGCCCATGTCCAGCAGCCATTTGCGCGTGCCGTCGTCGGACAGCTCTTCGCGCATCACCTTCGGTGCTTCCACGCAGGCGATCTGTTTGAGTTTTTCGCGCAGCGACACGGCAAGGTCGCTCATCGCATCGAAATCGGACTCCCCGGCCTTGTAGATCCAGCGCAGCACCTGCCTGGCGCGGAACGGCTTCTCGCCGTGTTCCGCAAACCACGCAGTCAATTGCTGCACATCAAAGTCGAGGAGGTTCTGTTGCATCTGCGAAAGACTAACGCGAATAAATGTTCAGCGCGGGAAAGAAATAAGCGATTTCCACCGCCGCCGTCTCGGCCGCATCGGAACCATGCACTGCGTTCGCGTCGATGCTGTCGGCGAAATCGGCGCGAATGGTGCCCTTGTCGGCCTTCTTCGGGTCGGTTGCCCCCATCAGGTCGCGATTCTTCAGGATCGCGCCCTCGCCTTCCAGCGCCTGCACCATCACCGGGCCGGAAATCATGAAATTGACCAGATCATTGAAGAACGGGCGGGCGCGGTGCACGGCGTAGAAACCTTCCGCTTCGGCGCGCGACAACTGCATCATGCGCGCGGCAATAACCTTCAGGCCGGCATTCTCGAAACGGGTGTAAATCTGGCCGATGACATTCTTGGCCACGGCATCGGGTTTGATAATCGACAGGGTACGTTCAACAGCCATGCTATTTCTCCAAACGGTTAAAGTTAATCAGGAATTTCCAACCCGCAATTCTATCAGGCTTTGCCCGCGCTGTCGCAGGCGGCAAGCCCTGCCACGTGGCGAAAGCTTCCTGTTGATCGTACCGCTCGCTGCAGTCCAGCGGACAAAATAGGCCGTTCGGCATATTAACTACCCGCGGGGATGCTGAAACGCTGCGCGCCATAGCTGGCGAGGAAGGAAGGAAGGAAGGAAGGAAGGAAGGAAGGAAGGAAGGAAGGAAGGAAGGGAGGGAGGGAGGGAGGGAGAGAACTGTAATCTACCTAGGTCCAATATCCCAAAAAAATCCGAACCCGACCCCTTTGAATTGCTCATATCTCGCCCAATTTGAGCAAGTCACAAAGATAGAGCCTAGTTCAATTAGGCACATGCAAGAGTTGTTTAGCAGTTGACGCTCGTTTGATTACAGGCTTAGTTGCTGCCCGTTTGGCTGCTGGCTTAGCTGCTGCCCGTTTGGCTGCTGGCTTAGCTGCTGCCCGTTTGGCTGCTGG
>CAYNYH010000090.1:0-9162 GCA_964401425.1 uncultured Gallionella sp.
AAATCTGGTCGTAGAACGCTTCGCCGCCCTTGTCGAAGCGGCGCAGGTTCTGCGCCAGGGTGTTGTCGAGGAATGCGCTGTCGATGCTGCCCACGCCGGCGGTCTGCGCCGCGGTCTGTACCTGCTCCAGCACGTTCAGCAAACGGCGCGCGTCGCCGTCGGCGTAGCCGATGAGGCGCTCGCGTGCGTCGTCGGCAAACTGCAAATCCGTCAGGGCAACCTGCCGCGCACGCTCGAACAAAGCAGCCAATTCCTCCGCCGACAGCGCGTGCAGCACGTACACCTGGGCGCGCGACAGCAGCGCGTTGTTCACCTCGAAGGACGGATTTTCGGTGGTCGCACCGATGAAGGTCACCAGCCCCTGTTCGACGAACGGCAGGAAGGCATCCTGCTGCGACTTGTTGAAGCGGTGCACTTCGTCGACGAACAGGATGGTGTGGCGGCCGCGCTGCTGCAGCACCTGCTGCGCCTGCGCGATGGCTTCGCGGATGTCCTTCACGCCAGACAGCACCGCGGACAGCGGCACAAACTCGGCATCGAAGGCCTGCGCCATGAGCCGCGCCAGCGTGGTCTTGCCCACCCCCGGCGGCCCCCACAGGATCATCGAATGCAGCTTGCCGGACTGGAACGCCAGACGCAGCGGCCTGCCCTCGCCTAATAAATGAGATTGCCCGATGACCTCGTCGATATGTTTGGGGCGCAGGCGTTCAGCCAGCGGCGCGGCTGGGGATGGCGAGTCAAACAGGCTGTTCTGGGGCTGGGACATGATTTGGCAATGATAATACGAAACCCCTCCCGGCTTCCCCTGCTCAAGGGGTGGAGGCGTTAATCGCTCAGCACATCCGCGCCCTTGGGCGGCACGAACTTGAACTGTGAGGGAGACAACTGCGGGTTGCGTTTCATGCCGGAGAAGCGCAGCACGGTCCTGTGGCCGAACGCATCGTTCAGTTCCATGACGACCAGTTCGGCCTGCGCGTTGAACGCCATGAGAATCTTCTCGAAGCTGCTGTCCTGCGTCTTGGCGATGGCCTGCAGCCAGTCCAGCCCGTCCTGGCTGCCGCTCTCCTTGAGTACAAAGCCGCGCTCGATCTCGTTGCTGCCGGAGAGCAGCGCGGCGGGGCTGCTGCCCAGCGCCGCATCGAGTTTCTTCACCGTCACCTGATTCAGGTCCACGTCGTACATCCAGAATTTCTCGCCGTCGCCGACGATGATCTGCTCATAGGGCTTGCGGTAGGTCCAGCGGAACTTGCCGGGGCGCTGGAACTGCATGACGCCGGAGGCGCTCTGGATGCGCTTGCCGTTCTGGTCGAGCACCACCTGCGTGAAATCCGCCTGCGCGGAATGCGTCGCGGCGATGAATTCCTTGAGCTTGGCGATGCCACCGGCGTAGGCCGAAAGCGGCAAGAATAAGGACAACAGGATGAAAAGTTTTTTCATTTTGTATTTTAGAAAAGCAACTGTCCGCAGATTACGCAGATTCACACAGATTTTTTCGCATTTTAATCTGCGTCAATCTGCGTAATCTGTGGACAAAAATGGTTTACTCCGATCGCGCAGGCGCGATCACCTCGCGGTTGCCGTTGCTCTGCATCGCCGAGACGATGCCCGCGGCTTCCATCTGCTCGACGAGCCGCGCGGCGCGGTTATAGCCGATGCGCAGGTGGCGCTGCACCAGTGAGATCGAAGCACGGCGGTTCTTGACGCCGATCTCCACCGCCTGGTCGTACAGCGGATCGGCCTCCGCATCCAGGCTCGGCCCGCCCTCGCCGCCTCCCTCCGCCTCTTCCGGCGAATCGAGTACGCCGTCGATGTAGTTCGGCTCGCCCTGCGCCTTGAGGTATTCGGCGACGCGGTGCACCTCCTGGTCGGAGACGAATGCACCGTGTACGCGCTGCGGGTAGCCGGTGCCGGGCGGCAGGTAGAGCATGTCGCCCTGTCCGAGCAGCGCCTCCGCGCCCATCTGGTCGAGAATGGTGCGCGAGTCGATCTTGCTCGACACCTGGAACGCCACGCGCGTCGGCACGTTGGCCTTGATCAGTCCGGTGATCACGTCCACCGACGGGCGCTGCGTAGCCAGCACCAGATGGATGCCGGAGGCGCGTGCCTTCTGCGCAAGGCGCGCGATCAGCTCCTCGATCTTCTTGCCCACCACCATCATCAGGTCGGCGAGCTCGTCGATGAACACTACGATCAGCGGCAACTCCTCGAGCGCCTCCGGATTTTCGGGCGTCAGCGTGAACGGATTGGTCAGCGGCTCCCCGGCCTTGACCGCGTCGCGCACCTTCTGGTTGTAGCCGGCGATATTGCGCACGCCCAGCGCGGACATCAGCCGGTAGCGGCGGTCCATTTCCTGCACGCACCAGTTGAGTCCCGAGGCGGCCTGGCGCATGTCGGTGACCACCGGGCAGAGCAGGTGCGGAATGCCTTCGTACACGGAAAGCTCCAGCATCTTGGGATCGACCAGCAGCAGGCGCACCTGCTGCGGCGTGCTCTTGTACAGCAAACTCAGGATCATCGCGTTGATCGCCACCGACTTGCCGGAGCCGGTGGTGCCCGCAACCAGCACATGCGGCATCTTCGCGAGGTCGGCGACCACCGGCTTGCCGGAGATGTCCTTGCCCATCGCGATGGTCAGCGCGGAGCCCATGTCGGCATACACCTGCGAACCGAGGATTTCCGAGAGGTGCACCATCTGGCGCTTCGGGTTGGGCAGTTCCAGCGCCATGTAGGCCTTGCCGGGGATGGTTTCCACGAGGCGGATGCTCACCACCGACAGTGCGCGCGCCAGGTCCTTCACGAGGTTGGTGATCTGGCTGCCCTTCACGCCGACCGCCGGATCGATCTCGTAGCGCGTGATCACCGGGCCCGGGTAGGCGGCGACCACCTTCACCTCCACGCCGAAATCCTTGAGCTTGCGCTCGATGAGGCGCGAGGTGAATTCCAGCGTGTCGGCGGCGACCGTCTCGACCTGCTGCGTCACCTGATCCAGCAGGTGCAGCGGCGGCAGCGGCGAATCCGGCATTTCGGAAAACAGCGGAGCTTGCCTTTCCTCGATGACCCGTGCCGACCTGGCCACCTCCATCAGCGGCATTTCGATATGGATGGGTTGGTGCTCCTCGACGCGCTTCTTTTCTTCCTCGACGACGGCGACGCGCTCGCTCATCGCCTGCGCGCCGATGCGCCGGTCCTGCCGCGTCTGCCAGGCCTGGCGCGCACGCTGCCAGGCGTTATCCAGCAATGCCCCCAGCCAGTCGACGAAGCGCAGCCAGGACAGCCCGCTGAACACGCTGAAGCCGGTGGCGATCAGCGCCAGCAGCAACAGTGTTGCGCCGGTAAAGCCGAGCAGGCGCGTCAGCGCATCGCCGGCCAGCGCACCGAGCATTCCGCCGGGAGCCAGCGGCAGCGCGGCTTTCAGGGTGTACAGCCGGATCGCTTCGAGCGCGCTGCTGGCCAGCAGCAGCACCGCAAACCCCGCGGCCGAAACCCACAACGCCCGCTTGCTGAAGAGGCTGTCGGCACGCAAATTGTGATAGCCCGCCCACACGCGGTGCAGCATGAACAGCACCCACCACCAGGCGGAAAAGCCGAACAGGTAAAGCAGCAGGTCGGAAAGATAGGCGCCCAGCGTGCCGCCGGGGTTGCTGACCAGCGCGCCGCTGGCGCTATGCGACCACGCCGGGTCGGCGCGGTCATAGCCATACAATGCGACAGTGAAATACAGCGCGCAGGCAACCAGCAACAGCCAGCGCGACTCGCGCAGCAAGCCGAGCAATTTGCCGCCGGGCAGTGCGCTGTCCGCTTCAGCCATGAGGCATACTGCCGACCAGCCCGAGCTTCTCTGCCATGCGCACGGCTTCCATGCGGTTATTGACGCGCAGCGTCTGGTAGACCGCCGCCACGTGGATCTTGACGGTTCCTTCGGCGAGGTGGATCGCCTCGGCGATTTCCTTGTTGGACAACCCTGCCGCCAAGTGCGCCAAGACCTGCATCTGGCGTTGCGTCAGTCCATACTCGTTGGTGTTCATGCTGCGCCGGTCAACCAGTTCCGGCGGCTTTTCGGCCAGCGTATCGTGCCCCCGCAGCATCTGCGGCGGGATATACACGCCGCCGGAAAGCACCAGGTTCAGCGCGCTCAGCATCACCGGGGAGGTCGAGCTCTTGCAGACGAAACCCATCGCGCCGTAGCCCATCACCTTCTCCATATAACCGCGGCCCTCTTCGCCGGAGACCACCACCACCGGAATATGCGGGTAACGCTGGTGGAAAAAGCGGATGGAGATGGGGCCTTCGCTGCCGGGCATATTCAGATCGAGCAATGCAAGGTCGAGCTCTGGATGCTGAGTGGCGATTCTCAGGCCTTCCTGGAAATTCCCCGCCTCCAGTATCTCGACCTCTTCGGGCAGTTGCTGAAGCACATAACGCATCCCGTCACGAAACAACGCGTGATCATCCACCAGCAGAATCTTCATTGCGCGTACTCCCTAAAGCTTTTTTATTAACGACTGCCATCATCCGCAATACAGATCAGCACAGATAAACCAAAGGCCCGAGGCACACTGCCTGCTTAATCTGCGGATTGAACTGTTTTCCCCGGATTCATTGTATCCGAAGGCGCGGCATCACGCCCCGCCGAGCAGCTTGCGGATATCGTCGGCCAGCCAGTCGGCGCGTTGCGCGAGCGGCGCGCGCAATCGCACCTTGCCGCCGGGATCGACCAGGAACGTACCGACGCTATGATCCATATTGTAGCCGGATGCGGTCGGCCGCTTATTGTATGCGACATAAAACGCCTTGGCGGCCTGCGCCGTGGCTTGCGCGTCACCATACAGCCCGAGGAACGAGGGATGGAAAGCGTGGGTATATTCCGCCAGCACCTCCGGTTTGTCGCGCTCCGGATCGACGGTGATGAACAGCACCTGCACCCTGTCGGCGTCACTGCCGAGCAGTCGCATGGTCTGCGCCAGATCGGCCAGCGTGGTGACGCACACGTCCGGGCAGTGGGTGTAGCCAAAGAACAGCGCCACCGCCTTGCCGCGGAAATCCGCCAGCGTGCGCGTCTTGCCGTCATGATCGGTCAAACGGAAATCCGCCTGGGTGAACATGGCGCTGACATCGCTGGCATGGAAAGGAGAAGGCAGCGTGGGTTTTTCGCAACCGGCCAACAGCACAAGCAACAACAAAACAAATAAATTACGCAGCCACATGACAACTTTCCGTCCATCCATATGTGTAAAAGGTATAGCCCACTTTAACCAGGCCATACACGCCAAATCCGGCCACCAGCAGTCCGGCGATCAGCCGCACGCGCGGCGCCTGAATCCAGTGCCTGATGTTTTCCCAGAACAGCCCGATCGCCAGCAAATTCGGCAAGGTGCCCAGGCCGAACGCCAGCATCACCAGCGCACCATCCTGCACATTGCCGCTCGCCAGCGCAGTGACCAGCACGCTGTACACCAGACCGCACGGCAGCCAGCCCCACAAGGCGCCGAGCAGCAAGGCGCGGGCAGGCGTGGTGACCGGCAGCAAGCCGCGCGCCAGCGGCTGGATGTGCCGCCACAACATGCCGCCAGCCTGTTCGATGCGCCGCACCGCGTTCCAGATGCCGGCGAGATACAACCCCAGCGCAATCAGCATCAGGCTGGACAAGGCGAACAGCAGATGCTGCACCGGCGCCACATCACGCAGCAGCAACCCGGCCTGCCCTATCGCGCCCGCCAGCGCACCGGCGGCCATGTAGCTCGCCAGCCGCCCGCCGTTATACGCCAGATGAAGCGGCCAGCGCGCATTTTCCCTGGGTATCTGCGCGGTGAAAATCCCGACTATGCTACCGCACATGCCGAGGCAATGCACGCCGCCCAGCAGCCCGACGAAGAACACCGAAACGATGCTGAAATCAGCCATGTATTTCCGTTTGCTCCAGCAATGCCAGATTCAGAAGTGATGCAGCCTCACGCGCATCCGGTTGCACCCGATGTGGCACCACGCCCAGCAGCGGCGCGCGGATACGCTGCTGCAGCGCGGCGATGTTTTCATCCGGCATCGCCATGTCCGCATCCAGCATATTCGCCACCCAGCCCGCCAGCACCAACCCGCGCGCGGCAATTGCCTCCGCCGTAAGCAAGGCGTGGTTCAGGCAGCCCAGCCGCATCCCCACTACGAGGACAACCGGCAGTCCCAATTGCTGCGCCAGATCCGCGCTATCCTGCTCGTCGTCAAGCGGCACGCGAAAGCCGCCCACCCCTTCCACGATCACCACATCGGCCTGCGAGTTCAACTCCGAAAACGATTCCGCGATGCGCGCAAAGCTGATGCTGACGCCGGTGAACCGCGCGGCCAGCAGCGGTGCGACGGGCTGCATGAAACAATACGGGTTGATCTGCCCGCCGCTGGCCAAGATGTTGCTGGCGGCGCGCAGTTGCCGCACATCCTCGTGCAGGCCGTTATCCGCGCAGCCCGCCGCGACTGGCTTCATGCCGACCACGCTCTTGCCCTGCGCGGCAAAGGCGTGCTGCAGCGCGCAGCTGACCAGCGTCTTGCCCACTCCCGTGTCGGTGCCGGTGATGAAGTAGTTCATTTCAATTTGAATGGCGTCTTGATGATCGCCGCACCATCCTCAGTCACGCGCGGTTGGGGCTTCCAGGCGTGGCCGTACACCACCTCGTAGGTGGCTGGCAGCTTGCCGCCGCTGCGCAGCCGCTCGTAATTTTCCGTGAGGCGCGCCCAGGCGTTTTTGCCCATCAGGCCCTCCCCGCGTCCTGCCGTGGCGTTGTGTGCGCCGATGCGCTTCAGGTCGTGCAGCAGATCGCGCACATCGCCATAGGTCAGCGTCAGGTATTCCATGTCCATCACCGGCTCGGCAAAGCCGGCATGCACCAGCATGTCGCCGATATCGTGCATGTCGGCAAAGCGGTTCAGGTGATTGTGGCTGTCCACACCGCCGAAAGCCTGGCGCAATTCCTTCAGCGTATCGGGCCCGAAGGTGCTGAACATCAGCAGCCCGTCCGCCTTCAGCACGCGATGCAGCCCGCCGAAGGCGGCGGGCAGGTCGTTGCACCACTGCACCGCCAGGTTCGACCAGACCATCTCGACACTGTTGGGAGCCAGCGGCAAGGCCTCGATGTCGGCGCATACCTGCGTTTGCTGCGTGCCGCCGAACAGCTTGCGCCACCATCCGGAATGGCTGCGCGCGGCCTGCAACATGCCGATGGCGATATCCAGCGAGACGAGCTGCGCCGCCGGATATTTTTCCGCAAGCTGGCGTCCGCCCCAGCCCGTGCCGCTGCCCGCATCAAGGATGCGCGCCGGTTGCAGCTTGATGTAGTCGAGCCGCTCCAGCATGCGCACGCATACCTCGCGCTGCAGCACCGCTGCCGCATCGTAGTCCGCCGCCGCACGGGTAAAGGCGCGGCGCATCCGGCGTTTATCGATCAGAAAATCATTCATGCAGAAAACTCATCAGGTGTTTCATAAATTCATCCGGGTGCGACAGGAACGGCGCATGTGCCGCCCCCTTGATCTTTGCCAGCCGCGCATCCGGCAGTTGCGCCGCCAGGTAATGCGATGCCTGAGGCGGCGTGAGCGTATCACGTTCGCCACAAACCACCAGCGCGGGTTGTTTGATACCCGGCAATGCATCGCGCAGATCGCAATCGCGCAGGATTTCCAGCCCGGCTTGCAATGCCCCCAGATCCGGCTCGCCGCGGCTCGATAATGCGCTGCGCAGCGCCGTGAGCAGCTCGCGCTCCCGCTCGCTGCCGCGCACCTGCAGCGCGAGGAAACGCCGCAGTGTCAGCGCGTAATCCTGTTGCAGTGCGGCGGCAAATTCCGCCAGCGTCTCAGCAGCCATTCCACATTCCCAGCCCGGCCGGCGCACGAAATACGGCGTGCTCGCCACCAGCGCCAGGCGTTCCACCTGCTGTGGGTGGCGCATTGCCCAGCGCAAGGCGATCTGCCCGCCGAGCGACCAGCCGCATACGCTGAGCGGCTCGTCGAACTGTGCCGACAGTTGGTCAACGATAGAGTCCAAAGCCGGATGCGCAAAAGGATCGGCGGCCTCGCTCATCGATCCCCGCTCCTCGATCCCTGAACTGCGCCCATGCCCCGGCAGATCCACCGCCAGCACACGAAAATGTTCCGCCAGTTTCTCCGCAACGCCGCCCCACATCCCGCCGTGCATGCCCCAGCCGTGGATCAGCAGCAGCGGCGTGCCGCTGCCTTGAGCCTCAATGTGCAAGCTCATGCAAGACCTCGATCAAACGCGCCACATCTGCGGTACTGTGTGCGGCAGACAGGGTGATGCGCAGCCGCGCCGTGCCCTGCGGCACGGTGGGCGGGCGGATCGCCGCGACCCAGATGCCGCGCTCGCGCAGCCCCTCGCTCAACGCGAGCGCCGCCCGGTTGTCGCCGATCAGCAAGGGCTGGATCGCCGTGTCCGACGCCATCAGTTTCCAAGGCAAGCCAGCCAGCCCGCTGCGCAGCTGTGCAACCAACTCACGCAGATGTTCACGCAGCGCATCGCCTTCACCGATGAGTTGCAGGCTCTCCAGCACCGTGCCGGCCAGGGCAGGCGGGGTGGCCGTAGTGTAGACATAGCTGCGCGCATGGTTGACGAGCGTGTCGATCACGATCTGTTCGGCCGCGACGAACGCGCCGAACACGCCGGCCGCCTTGCCCAGCGTCGCCATGTAGATGATACGCGGTGAAGCGACGCCAAAGTGCGCCAGCGAGCCGCGCCCCTGCTCACCCAGCACGCCGAAGCCGTGCGCGTCGTCGACCAGCAGCCACGCATCGTGCCGCTCGCACAGCGCCAGCAATTCCGGCAGCGGTGCAAGATCGCCGTCCATGCTGAACACCGCATCGGTAATAATGAGCTTGCGCCCGGTTTTTGTTTGTTCGAGCAATTGCGCCAGCTGCGCCATGTCGTTGTGGCGATAGCGCTTGGCTTCGGTGCGCGACAGCAGCATCGCGTCGTTCAGTGAGGCGTGATTGAGCTTGTCGGCAAACACCGTGTCACTCTTGCCGATCAGTGCCTGCACCGCGCCGAGGTTTGCCATGTAACCGTTGGAAAACAGCAGTGCGGCGGGTTTATTAACGAAGGCCGCCAACGCCTGTTCGAGACGGTGATGCGCGGCACTGTGCCCGCTCACCAGATGCGCCGCACCC
>CAYNYH010000091.1:0-8855 GCA_964401425.1 uncultured Gallionella sp.
ACCACCACGCTGTATTCGGTGCTGAACCACATCAACACCGAATCGGTCAACATCATGACCCTCGAAGACCCGGTGGAATACCCGATTGCCATGATCCGCCAGACTTCGATCAACGAATCCGCCAAACTGGATTTCGCCAACGGCATCCGCTCCATGATGCGCCAGGATCCGGACATCATCCTGGTCGGCGAAATCCGCGACCACCCGACCGCCGAAATGGCGTTCCGCGCCGCAATGACCGGACACCAGGTCTATTCGACCCTGCACACCAATTCGGCCGTCGGTGCGATCCCGCGCCTGCTCGACATCGGCATCCTGCCCGACATCATGGCCGGCAACATCATCGGCATCGTGGCGCAGCGCCTGATACGCGTGCTGTGCAAGGAATGCAAATACCCCTATCAGCCGGACGCGATGGAGCGCAAGCTGCTGGGCATTGCGGCCAACCAGGACGTTTCCCTGTATCGCGCCGCCGGTTGCGAAATCTGCAATCACCAGGGCTACCACGGGCGCATGGCCATCATGGAACTGCTGAAGATGGACCATGACCTGGACGACCTCGTCGCTTCCCGCGCCAGCACCAGCAAAATCAAGGAAGCCTTGCTTGCCAAGGGATTCCGCCCGCTGGCCGTCGACGGCATCCGGCGCATCATGCAGGGCATCACCTCGCTTGCGGAAGTCAGCCGCGTGGTGGACTTGACCGACAGGTTAAGCTGATATGGCGCTCTACTCCTACCGCGCCATCAACGAGCGCGGCAAAACCACCAAGGGCATCCAGGATGCCGCCAACGTCGTGGACCTGGAGTTACGCCTGAAGCGCGGCGGACTGGATCTGATCGATGCCAGGGAAGATCGCGGCAAAACCAGTTCAAAACACAACCGGATCAAACGCCCCGAGCTGATCACCTTCTTCTTCAACCTCGAACAGCTCACCCGTGCCGGCGTGCCCTTGCTGGAAAGCCTCTCCGACCTGCGCGACACCATGACCGACATGCACTTCCGGGAAATCATCGCCAATCTGGTCGAAACCATCGAAGGCGGCAAGAAACTTTCCCAGGCCATGGAGCATCATCCCGATGCATTCGACAAGATATTCATCAGCCTCATCCATGCCGGCGAGGAAAGCGGACGCCTGCCGGAAGTGTTCCTGCATATCACCGAATCGCTGAAGTGGCAGGATGAAATGGCGTCGCATACCAAGACCATCATGCTCTACCCGGCCTTCGTCGGCACGGTCGTGGTGGCGATCACCTTCTTCCTGATGATCTACCTGGTGCCGCAACTGGTCGGTTTCATCAAGAGCACGGGGCAGGAAATCCCGATCCAGACGCGCGCACTGCTGGCCACATCGGCATTTTTCGTGGATTACTGGTATGCGCTGATTGCCCTGCCGGTGATACTGCCGGCTGCAGTCAGGCTGATCATCGCCTCCAGCCCGGAGATGCTATTCAAATGGGACAACCTGAAACTCAATTTCTGGGTGATCGGCCCGATCCTGCGCAAGATCATCCTGGCGCGCTTTGCCAACACCTTTGCGATGATGTACGGCTCCGGCATCAGCATCCTTAACTGCATCGCCAATTCGCGCGAAGTGGTCAACAATCGCGTGATCGAAAAAAGCCTGGACGACGTCACCAGTGAAATCGAGTCCGGCAAAAACCTCACGCAAAGCTTCCAGCGTACCGGCATATTTCCTCCGCTGGTGATACGCATGCTCAGGGTGGGCGAGGCGACAGGTTCGCTGGACAAGGCGCTGCTCAATGTCAGCTATTTTTACGATCGTGACGTAAAGGACTCGATCGGCAAGATACAGGCGCTGATCGAACCGACCATGACCATCATTCTCGGTGTCTTGCTCGGCTGGGTGATGCTGTCGGTGCTCTCGCCGATCTACGACATCATCGGCAAGGTGCAATTCTAACGGCCATGACGAGCAACCACACCTGATTATGGAACTCACCATGCCCGTTCCCTCTCCTCAATCCTCTCCCGCAAGCGGGCGAGGAGGCAAACGAATCGCTGCGCGAGGTTCACGTTAATGGTAAAGCTGCTGCTATTCCTGAGCGCCGACCACCTCCATGCGCAAATCATGGCACAGGGCAGAATTGCCGCTCAGCACGAGTTCCCGGCCTCGCCGGCGGGGCAGGAGAACTTTGCCGCCCTGCTGCAAGAAGCAAAGCACCCTGCCTATCTGCTGGTCGATCTGATCGAGGAGGATTTCCGCCAGGAAACCATCCCGCACCTGATCGGGCGCAGCCGCGGCGCGCTGCTGGAACGCAAATTCGAACAGTTCTATCGCGGCACCCCCTTCCGCCAGGCCACCCTGCTGCAACGGCAAAAATCCGGACGGCGCGACAACGACATGCTGTTCTCGGCACTGACCAACCCGGCGCTAATCAAGCCCTGGCTGGACATCATGCTGGCACAGCAGACTCCGCTCGCCGGAATTTATTCCGTACCGCAGATCAGCGCGCCGCTGGTCAAGAATCATCCCTCGAAACACCTGTTGCTGATTTCCTGGGAAAAATCTGCCGGGTTGCGCCAGACCTACTTCAGCGACCACCGCCTGCAAATATCCCGGCTGACGCCCGTGCACACCGACCTGACTTTCCAGAGCGCCGTGGTCAGCGAACTCACCCGCACCTACCAGTACCTGAAGAGCCTGAGCCTGCTCCCGCCCGGACAAATCCTGGATGTGCGCCTGCTGGGCCATGGCCGTGACCTGCTCGAACTGCAACAGGAATTGCCGAGAAGCGCGGACATGCACTATGACTTCGCCAACCTTGCAGACATCGCCGCGCAGCACAGCATCGATTACCGCTTCACCGACTCGGACGCCACCCAGGTATTCCTGCACCAGCTCGCGACGCAACCGCCGCTGACCCATTATGCGAACGCAACCCACACGCACTACTTCACGCTGTGGCAATTGAGGCATGCGCTCGACCTGGCAAGCGGCACGCTATTGGCCGGCGTGCTGCTGTGGGGAGCGGCCAATTTATGGCAAAGCAGCAACGATGCCGCCCAAGCCACGTCGCTCAGAGCCATGGTGCAACGCACACTGGACGATGCGCAAAAAATCACCCGCGCCTTCCCGAACACCTACGCTCCCGCAGCCGACATGAAAGCCGGCGTATCCGTCATGCGCAGGCTCGATCAGTATGATCCCGCACCAGGCAGCATCCTGCGCCCGCTCAGCGCGACACTCGATCGCCATCCGCAAATTGAACTCGACGACCTCTCCTGGCGGATGGATGCGGCCGAACCGGTCGCTCCCAATACACTTGCCGATGTCCCGGCCCAAGCCATCACCATCAAGGGGCACCTCCTCGATTTCGCGAGCGACTATCGCGCTGCGCTGAACTACCTGGAAAAATTCCAGCACGACCTGGCAGCACAAGGGTATCAGGTGGCAATACTGGCCAAACCGCTCGACGTCAGCCCGGGCGGCAGCATTGCCGACCAGCGCGAAGCACAGGCAAACACTCTCAATTTCTCCCTGAAAATTTCCCGGAGGCCACCGGTATGAAGCTCTCCCATTCGGACTTCCCGCTGATGCGCCGGAGCATTCTGGCAGTTTGCGCATCGGCTTTCGTCAGCGCAGTCATTCTGTACAGCAGCGGCGAATATGCGGAAAGCGCGAGAAAAGAGAGACTCAATGCGCAGAATATGCTCAACGATGCGCGCCATCGCCTGACGACCGCCCTGCAAGACCAGGAAAATATGGCGATTTACCACGCCGAATATGGCACCTTGATCGAACAGAAGATCATCGGCGACGATCAGCGCCTGGACTGGATTGAAGGCCTGGAAAAAATCCGCCGGAAAAACCTGGTGGCGGATTTCCGCTACAGCATCGCCCCGCAAAAAACCTACGCTTTCCAGCCACCGATCGACAGCGGCAATTTCGACATCGGCTACAGCGAAATGAAACTGCAATTCGATCTGCTCCACGAGGCACAGCTTCTGGATTTCTTCAGCGCGCTGCGCGCCGACATCAAGGGCCGGTACCAACTGGAAGGCTGCACGATGCAACGCACCAGCGCAGACCTTGAGGAAGGGCAAACCTCCGCCCGGCTCAAGGCCGAATGCAGCGGCGGCTGGATTACACTCAAGAAACGGGGTGCCCAATGAACACTGTTCTCAGGACAACCCTGGTGAGCCTGTTGCTCGCAGCGGGAACAGAAGGCAACGCGGAAGAACTGGGGCGGCTGTTTTTCACTCCCGAACAGCGCGTGCAGCTCGAACACAACCAGCCGCAGGAGGGTGACAAACCGGCCAGCGCCCGCTCCCTGACCGTTAATGGCATTGTGCAAAAGCATGGCGGCGAACGCACCATATGGATCAACGGCGTACCGCAACTGGCCGGCAAGAGTGATGAGCGCACCCCGGAAAGCGTCCCGGTCGCTGTCCCGGGGCAATCGCAACCGGTCAGGGCAAAAGTCGGGCAAAAGGTGCTCATCAACCCGGCGGCCGCGGAGAAATAGAGCGCCATGCGCCCGCCGCAACACCGCTCTGCAAGAGCAAGCCAGCGCGGTGCCGCACTGATGTTGATGCTGGTGATCATGGTAATGGGGATTGCCGCTATTCTGGTCAGGTCAATGAGCAGCACTGCATTGCAAATTGAGCGCGACAGAATTACTGCCGATGCCTTGGCGCAGGCCAAAGATGCATTGATTGGATTTTCTGCCTCGGTAAATCTTGGTTCTGGCAGCAGACGGCCAGGCGACCTTCCCTGCCCCGATACAGACAACGATGGCATTCCAGGGGATGCCACCTACACAACCTGCAATCTACAATCACAGCGCTTGGGGCGCCTGCCATGGAAAACGCTGGGACTGCCTGACTTGCGCGACGGCAGCGGAGAACGGCTGTGGTATGCCGTCTCTACCAACTTCAAGAACAGCACCCGCACCACTTGCACCGCCCCCGGACAGGCCGGTTGCCTGAACAGCGACACCGTAGGCACCATCACGGTTCGCAACCCTGATGGCAATGTAATTTACGATGCCACTCTGGGCAATGGCGTGGCGGCCATCATCATCGCGCCCGGTGACGCCTTGCAGCGGCAAGGTGGCTCGCAGCAAGACCGCAGCGGCGCTGGCATCAATACCGCCAGCAACTACCTGGATATCGCCAATGGCATAGACAATGCCAGCTTCACCGACAATACAACCAACGGTTTCATCCAAGGCCGCATCAAGGATGGTAGTGGCAACCTCATCGTCAACGACCAATTGCTGGTCATCGCGCAGGACAACATCATGCAGGCCGCCCAGAAGCGTGTTGCTGCCGAGGTGAAACAATGCCTTGACGAGTATGCCGACCCGGCAAATGGCGGTTATGGACGCTATCCGTGGCCAGCCAGGCTCGACCCCTACAACTATCCCAACTACAACGACAGCCACGACTATTTGTTTGGCCGCGTTCCGGATCCAGACTTCAACACCACGAGGAGCGACAGCAGTGAGCAGATGAGCGATGTGTGGGGTGCCAATTGCAATATCCAATACGGCTCGTGGTGGCCAAACTGGAAAGAGATGGTTTTCTTTGGCATTGCCAGTGCCTACAAACCTCGCGACCCGCCGAGCAGCCCATCCTGCGGCACATGCTTGAGCGTCAATCCGCCTTCCGCGACGGCGGATAAGAAATTTGTGGTCATTGTCGCGGGCAAAAAATTGGCCGGGCAGAACCGTAGCAGCAATTGGGACAAGGGAACTCCATCCAACTACCTGGAGGGTAGAAATGCCAATGGCGCGACACCGTTCGAGCAAAGCCCGCTCTCGGCCGCCTTCAATGATACGGTAGTATTCCAATGATGAAGAATATAAATTCCAGCCCGATACAAGCCGGATTTTCACTGGTCGAGATGGCTATCGTGCTGGCTATCGTGGGCTTGTTGCTGGCCGGGTTGCTGCCAACGATATCGAGCCAGATTGAACAGCAGCGCAGGAATGAAACCCGCAAATACATGGACGAAGTGCGCGATACGCTTTTTGGCTATGCCATCACCAACAAACGCCTGCCCTGCCCGGATACCAACGACGACGGCACAGCAGAAGCAACTTGCACAACCATCGCACAACAAGTTGGCACGCTGCCTTATAAAGATTTGGGCGTGGCTGATAAAGATGCCTATGGCAGCGTGCTGGTGTATGCCGTCACCAAGGAATTCGCAGTGCCTTTCACTTTAAGCACTGCGGGAACAATGCGCATCTGCACCACCGCAGCCTGCACCGCCTATCTTACCAACAACGCCGTGGCAGTGATTGTTTCGCGCGGAGCAAATTGGGCAGGCACCCCATCAGCCGACGAAGCGGAAAACACCGATGGAGACACCAATTTCGTCAGCCATGATGCTGTGCAGGACAGCTTTGATGATCTGGTGGTTTGGCTATCACCCAACACCGTGTTCAACCGTATGGTCGCGGCAGGTCAATTACCCTAGGCACGCCGCCAGGTCGTTCCCTGCGGCGTATCTTCCAGCACGATGCCCGCTTCGAGCAGCTCTTTGCGGATACGGTCGGCCTCGGCGAAGTTTTTGGCCTTCTTCGCCGCGATGCGCGCTTCGATTTGCGCATTGATTGCAGCATCGCCCAGCCCGCCCCCGCCCGTCCCGCCTTGCAGGAACGCCTGCGGATCGCGTTGCAACAGGCCGAGCACGCCGCCCAGCGCCTTGAGTTGCGCGGCTGCTTCCGGGGATTGGCTGCGGTTCACCTCGTTGGCGAGGTCGAACAGCACGGCCACCGCCTCCGGCGTATTGAAGTCGTCGTCCATCGCGGCCTTGAATCGGGCGGCATAAGGAGTATTCCAGTCTACCCGTTCCCCTTCGACAGGCTCAGGGCGAACGGGTAGAAATTTCAGCGCAGTATAAAGCCGCGTCAGCGCCCCCTTTGCATCGTCGAGATGCGCATCGGAATAATTCAGCGGGCTGCGGTAGTGCGCGCGCAGGATGAAGAAGCGCACCACCTCGGCGTCGTATTGCTTGAGCACCTCGCGGATGGTGAAGAAGTTGCCGAGGCTCTTGGACATCTTCTCGTTGTCCACGCGCACGAAGCCGTTATGCATCCAGTAGTTCACGTACTGGCAGCGGTGCGCGCCCTCGCTCTGCGCGATCTCGTTCTCGTGATGCGGGAACTGCAAGTCCGCGCCGCCGCCGTGGATGTCGAAATGTTTGCCCAGCAATTCCGAGCCCATCGCCGAGCATTCGATATGCCAGCCGGGGCGGCCCTTGCCCCACGGCGAATCCCACTTTACCTCGTCGGCCTCCTGCTCCCTGGCGTGTTTCCACAGCACGAAGTCGAGCGGATCGTGCTTGTTCGCATCCACATCGACGCGCTCTCCGGCGCGCAGATCCTCCAGCGACTTGCCGGAAAGCTTGCCGTAGCCATCGAACTTGCGCACCGCATAGTTCACGTCGCCGTCCGCCGCGCGGTAGGCCAGGCCGTTCTTTTCCAGTTGCGCGATCATCTCCAGCATCTGCGGGACGTATTGTGTGGCGCGCGGCTCATGGTCGGGGTGCTGCACGCCGAGCGCATCGGCATCCTCATGCATCGCGTCTATGAAGCGCTGCGTGAGCGCATGGATGGATTCCTTGTTCTCCGCCGCGCGCCGGATGATCTTGTCGTCGATGTCGGTGATGTTGCGCACGTAGGTGACCTCAAAGCCGGAAGCCTTCAGCCAGCGATACACCATGTCGAACACCACCATCACGCGCGCATGGCCGAGGTGGCAGTAGTCGTACACCGTCATGCCGCACACATACATGCGCACCTTGTTCGGCTCGATGGGCTTGAAGTCCTGCTTGTCGCGGGTGAGAGTGTTGTAGATTTTCAGCATGCCCATTATTCAGAAGATTTATCAGAGAGTAATGGACTTGTCGTATCGCTGGGTAATTCTTCCGCTCGTGATTGTGTGCGCCAAACAATGCCGGCAATTTCACGGAGTCTATCTACGATTGGCTTTGCGTCATTTCCAAATTTACCCAACACCACTCCCATGTCGCCGACCATTCCCCAGAAACGATCAAGGTCGGAAACTTTCTTGTGCAGTTCCGACTGCAATTTTTCGAGGCGCTTCAATAAACGAGCCCGATGATCTTCTTCAAACAACTTATTTTGAACAAGCTCATTGCGTAACTCTGAAATTAACTGCTGCACTCGCTTTAAATCACCTTCTGAAAATTCATATAAAAATCCAACTTCAAAGCGAGAGACGTACTTTTTCATCGCACTTTCGATAAGAAGTTGGCTTTCCTTTTTTTCCATTTGCTCCTGTACGGAGCGGAACCATTGCTGAATGGCAGAGATAATTTCATGACGTTCCTCAGGCAAGACGGGCATTTCAACAACAAGCCCACTTCTTTCCAAGAATCTTGAAAGCAATGCAAAAGCATCTATGTGTTCCTCGAAAGAATAGGCATATTCATCCCATTGGATCGATGAAATTTCCTCAAAGAACAGATCGCATATCTTTTTTGCCGCAACTACTGCCTCTTCTTCCTCAAGTTGCGCAACAAATTCCTCAGAAAACCAACTTTTCATTGAGTCACCCCTGCTCTTTTGCCCACGAATCCTTCAATGTCACGGTGCGGTTGAACACCAGCTTGTTGCCGGGCTGGTGGTCGCGCCGGTCGGTGCAGAAGTAGCCGAGGCGCTCGAACTGGTAGCGCGTCTCGGGCGGCGCATCCTTCACGCAACTTTCCACCCAGCCCTGAACCACGGTCAGCGAAGCCGGATTGAGGTGCGTGCAGAAATCCACCTCCCGGTCCGCATCGGGTTCGGGCACGGTGAACAACCGGTCATACAGGCGTATCTCGGCGGGCAGCGCGTGTTCGCAGGACAGGAAGTGGATCA
>CAYNYH010000092.1:0-8762 GCA_964401425.1 uncultured Gallionella sp.
GCCGTAGTGGACGAT
Organism: uncultured Gallionella sp.; assembly: GCA_964401425.1. GTDB lineage: Bacteria > Pseudomonadota > Gammaproteobacteria > Burkholderiales > Gallionellaceae > Gallionella. The sequence goes on from CAYNYH010000092.1 coordinate 16, forward strand.
GCCGTCGACGATGAAGGTGGGGTTTTCGTGCGTGGTCGGGTGCATCGTCTCGACGCAGCCGCCCTGGTCGATGGAGACATCGACGATCACCGCACCCTTGCGCATCGTCTTGAGGTCTTCGCGGCGGATCAGTTTGGGTGCGACGGCACCATGGATCAGCACCGCGCCGATGACAAGGTCGGCGCCGGCAATCCGCTCCAGCAGGTTGTGCCGGTCGGAAAAGATCAGTTGCACGTTGGCGGGCATGACATCGCTGAGATAACGCAACCGCTCCAGCGAGACATCGAGAATGGCCACACTCGCCCCCAGCCCGGCAGCCATCTTCGCCGCGTTCACGCCGACCACGCCACCACCGAGGATCACCACCTTGGCGGGCGGCACGCCGGGCACACCGCCGAGCAGGATGCCGCGCCCGCCATAGAGTTTTTCCAGGTACTTCGCGCCCTCCTGCACCGCCATGCGCCCGGCCACCTCGGACATCGGCGTCAGCAGCGGCAGTTCGCGCGACGCCAGTTCGACCGTTTCATAGGCGATACACGCCGCCCCGGACGCCATGTGCGCGCGGGTCAACGGCTCGCTCGCGGCGAAATGAAAGTAGGTGAAGACGACCTGTCCGGAGCGGATGCGTTTCCATTCCGGCTCGATCGGCTCCTTCACCTTCACGATCAGGTCGGCTGCCGCCCAGACCACATCGGCGTCATTTTCGATCTGCGCGCCCGCCGCCTGGTATTGCTCGTCGCCGAAGCCGCTGCCCAGCCCCGCGCCCGTTTCGACGATGACGGTGTGCCCCGCCGCAACCAGTGCCTCTGCCCCTGCCGGCACCAGCGCGACGCGGTTTTCGTTGGTCTTGATCTCCTTCGGTATGCCTATTTTCATTTCTTGACGCCTCTCAAAATTCACATTTCATCCCAACTGCTGCGTTGCGTAAAAAATTTCTTGCTTACATATTACCCATATGCGGCGCGGCGAAATTTTTCCCGCGCCTTGCATTTGGGCGAACTCTGAATTTTTAGAGGCGCCCATTCATTCACTTGCCGGCCAGTCGTTGAAAGGGAATGGTACCTCTTCAGTGGCAAAAGTCATAAAACAAACGATCTGCCGGAAGTAGCGCGCCAGGTAACCGGGCGCGCATTGGGCGTATCGCTTACCAGCACGATCACGAACTGGATAAGCGCAATGATAAACAATACCGTGCCAGCCACGTGAAGTATCAAGGCCATTGCAAGCTCAACCCTTGATACAGATCAGCGGTTTCACCCGCGCTACCTTGCGCGCCAGACCGGCCTGATCGGCCGCATCGACCACCGCGCCGACATCCTTGTACGCACCCGGCGCTTCTTCGGCGACCCCGCGCATCGAGGGGCTGCGGATCAATATCCCGTGACCGGCGAGATCGTCCACCACGTGGCTGCCGTTCCAGTTGCGCAGCGCCTGATGGCGGCTCATCGCGCGCCCCGCGCCGTGGCAGGCGGAGCCGAAGGCGCGCTGCATGCCCTGCTCCGTCCCGGCCAGAATATATGAAGACGTTCCCATGCTGCCGCCGATCAGCACCGGCTGGCCGGCGTCTTTCAGCTCGCGCGGCAGGTCGGGGTGCCCCGGGCCGAAGGCGCGCGTCGCGCCCTTGCGGTGCACGTGGAGTTTTTTTGTGCGCCCGTCCACCCTGTGTTCTTCCACCTTGCAGGTGTTGTGCGACACGTCATACAGCAGCGGCAGGCGCGCCTGCGGCAGCACTTTCGCAAACACCTCGCGCGTGAGGTGGGTGAGTATCTGGCGGTTGGCCAGCGCGCAATTGATCGCCGCGCGCATCGCGCCGAGATAGTCCTGTCCGAGCGGCGAATTGATCGGCGCGCAGGCCAGTTCGCGGTCGGGCAGTGCGATGCCGTAGCCTGGAGCGGCCAGCACCATGCGCTTGAGGAATTCGGTGCCGATCTGGTGGCCGAGGCCGCGCGAGCCGCAATGAATGCTGAGCACGACATCGCCCGCCTGCACGCCGAACGCCGCCGCAATCTCCGGCGCATACACGTCGGTGACCTGCTGGATTTCGAGGTAATGGTTGCCGGAGCCGAGCGTGCCCATCTCGTCGCGCTGGCGCTTCCTGGCCTGGTCGGAAACCTGCGAGGGATCCGCGCCGCGCATGCAGCCTCCCTCCTCGATGCGCGCGAGGTCGGCCTCCGTGCCGAAGCCGCGCTCCACCGCCCAGCGCGCGCCACCGCGCAGCATCGCATCCATCCCCGCAGCATCCAGCCGGATCGCGCCGGTGCTGCCCATGCCCGCGGGGATCGCGCGATACAGCGTATCCGCAAGCCGCTCCTTCACCTTGGCTATGTCCTCGATGCGCAGGCCTGTCAGCAAGGTGCGCACGCCACAGGAGATGTCGAAACCCACGCCGCCCGCCGATACCACGCCGCCCGCCTCGGCATCGAACGCCGCCACGCCACCGATCGGGAAGCCGTAGCCCCAATGTGCGTCCGGCATCGCGAAGGAGGCGTTGACGATGCCCGGCAGCATCGCGACATTGGCGGCCTGCTCGTAGACCTTGGCATCCATCTCGCGCATCAGCGCCTCGCTGGCAAAGATCACGCCCGGCACGCGCATCCTGCCAAACGGCTTGATGCGCCATTCGAATTCGGAGACGCGTTCAAATAGCGCCAGGTCCATGCGCTTCCCTGTTATACGTCAACCACGCACTGAGCCAGCCAGCCGCCGTCAGATTGCTGCGCAACTTTCAGCGCGGTATAGGTCGCGCCCTTCACTTCAACAGCGGGATGGTGACGCATCGCATCGAGCGCCTCGCCCCACGCCTGCGCGGCAAGGCGGTTGTCTTCCAGGTAGACCTCGAAGCGGCCGAACAGCATGTTGCGCGTCGCCATCTCGTAGATCAGCAGGTTAAGCCAGTCGGCCAGCAGCAATTCGGCATCGGGCGCTTCGCAGGAAAGCCGGATCATCTCCCTGGGCGTCACGTCTGCGGGAGTGGTGATCACCGCCGTCAATGCCATTGCCGCCTGCTCGAAAGCCTCTGCGAGCGTCGCGCCAAAGCCGCGCACGCCGATATCGGCTTGATGGGGAAAGTGTTCCCAGCGGGCAGTAGCGGCCATGCGTTGACTCCCATTCCGTAAATACTGGTTAGAGCCTGTTCCGGCAGGTTTCATATCCCGCGCTGGGCGGCTGAAACAGGCTCCGAATTGTGCTCCCATTTATCCTGCCAGGCAACGTGCTAGAGTACGCTGCCTGCAACGCATGGAGGAGCGCTGCCCATGATGCCCGTACAACCTTCGCCGGATCTGTTGCGCCAGCGGCAACTGCTGGATGCGCTATGCGCGCGAGAATATTTTCCGCACCGCTCCAGGATGGAGGAAACGCATATCTCCTGGGTGCTGCTGAGCGGACACGATGCCTACAAGATCAAGAAGGCGGTCGATCTCGGCTTCCTCGATTTCTCCACGCTGGAAAAGCGCCATTTCTACTGCACCGAGGAGCTGCGCCTCAACTGCCGCCTCGCCCCCGATCTCTACCTCGATGTTGTCGCGATCGGCGGCAGCCCGGAGCAGCCCGTGCTCGGCGGCGAGCCCGCCATCGAGTATGCGGTGCACATGCGCCGCTTCCCGCGCGCCGCAATGATGGATCTCCTGCTGGCAGACGACCACATCACCACGGCGCATATCGACAAGCTGGCCGCCATGATCGCACGCTTCCATGCCGCACTGCCGCCTGCCGCGGCGGATGCGCCGTTCGGCTCGCCCGAGGTGATAGAAGAAGCGGTGCTGGAAAATTTCGCGCAGCTCGCGCCGTCGCTCGCAGCCTCCGCCGACCTCGCGCTGCTGGAGAAGGTGCGCCTCGCGAGCGCGCTCGAGTTCGCCGCCTGCGAGCCGCTGTTCCGGCAGCGCAAGGCGGGCGGTTGCGTGCGCGAGTGCCATGGCGACCTGCATCTCGGCAACATCGTGCTGCTCGACGATGCGCCCATGCCTTTCGACGGCATCGAGTTCAGCGCGACGCTGCGCTGGATCGACGTGATCAGCGAGATCGCGTTCACGGTGATGGACCTCATGCAGCGCGGCCGGCCACAGTTCGCCTGGCGCTTCCTCAACGCCTATCTGGAGCATACCGGCGACTATGGCGGGGCGGGCGTGCTGCGCTACTACCTCGCCTACCGCGCGATGGTGCGCGCCAAGGTCGCCGCGATCCGCGCCGCTCAGGAAGATGCTGCGCAGGCGCAAGAGGAGCTGGCGGCCTGCCGCAGTTATCTCGCGCTCGCGCACGATTGCCTCGCGCGCCGCCGCCCCGCACTGATCATCACGCACGGCTTGCCCGGCTGCGGCAAGAGCACCTTCGCGCAGCTTGCGCTGGAGCGCCTCGGCGCAATCCGCATCCGCTCGGATGTCGAGCGCAAGCGGCTGTTCGGCCTCGCGGCACTCGCGGACAGCCGCTCGCAAACCGGCAGCGGAATCTACGGCGAGGAGGCCACGCGCCGCACCTACGAACGCCTGCACGAACTCGCGCGCGGCCTGCTCGCCGCGGGGTTCCCCGTCATCGTCGATGCCGCGTTCCTGCGCCATGCCGAGCGCGAAAATTTTCGTATGCTTGCGCAGGCAATGAATGCGCCCTTCGTCATTGCCAGCGTACAGGCCGATGGGGCGGTGCTCAAGGAGCGGCTGGCACGGCGGCGCAGCCGCGCCGACGACGCCTCGGAGGCCGATGCCGGGGTGCTGCAGGTTTTGCAGGCCGCGCAGGAACCGTTGCGGGAGGAGGAGAAAGGCTGCGCCGTGACCTTCGTCAACAACGGCGATGCCGAGGCGCTGGGGATGGCCGGCGAGGCTTGGGCATTGCTCGATGCCCGCCTCGCCTGAGGAACCGCCCGGCAGGTTTCGCCGGGCGGCAGGTCAGTGGACGTCCTTCCAGATTTCCTTCTTCAGCGCGCGAAGCAGGACAAGAAGCACAAACAGGAAGCCGAGGACGATATAGCCGAGGTCATAGCGCACCATTTTCGACGGGTCGCTCATGAATACCAGATAGTTGGTCAGGTCGGCGATGGCCGCATCGTAGGCCGCCTTGCACAGCGAGTTCCCCGCGGTGCACATCGAGCCCGGTTCCTGCAGGACCAGCTTCTTTATTTCGTGGCCGTTCTTGTTTTCGACGCGCAGCACCTGCTTGCCCTGCAGATCGGCCAGGACGAACGGCATGGCCACGTTGGGGAAAACCGTGTTGTTCCAGCCGCTCGCGCGAGCGGTATCCACGTAGAAGGTGCGCATGTAGGTATACAGCCAGTCGGCGCTGCGCGAACGCGCAATCACGCTCAGGTCGGGAGGCGGTTCGCCGAATGCGAGCTTGGCCGAGTTTGCGTCCATCGCGGCCTGCATGGTCGAGCCGAGCTTGACGTCCTCGGGGAGCTCCAGATCCTTCTTGATCTGCTCCTCGCTCATGCCGATGTCCCTGAGGCGGTTATAGCGCATGTAGGAAGCGCTGTGGCAGGCCAGGCATCTTGAAGTGAACAGCTTTGCGCCGCGTTGCAGCGAAGCGGTGTTTTTCAGGTCCACCGGCGCCCTGTCCAGATGAACGCCGGTTTCGCCGGCGATTGCCATTGACGATGCTGCGAGGAGCAGCGCCAGGATTCCCAGTTTATTGATAGCTTTCATGTCAACGAGCCTTTCCGTTCTATTTGGACGTCACGCGGTCGGGCTCGGGCTTGCACTTGTCGATCCTGGTATACCAGGGCATCAACAGGAAGAACGCGAAGTACACCACGGCCAGAATCCGCGAGATCAGGGTGTAGGCCGGGGTGGCGGGCATCAGGCCCAGCCAGCCGAGGCCGACAAAACTGATCACGAACAGGGTCAGGAAAATCTTGTAGATCGGGCCGCGATAGCGGATCGATTTGACCTTGCCCCGGTCCAGCCAGGGCAGGAAGAAGAAGATCACCGTTGCCACGCCCATCGCGACCACGCCCGGGAACTGCGAGCCGAACATCGGCGGCACGGCGCGCAAGATCGCGTAATACGGAGTGAAGTACCACACCGGCGCGATATGCTCGGGCGTCTTCATCGGATTGGCCGGAATGAAGTTGTTGTATTCCAGGAAGTAACCCTTCATGTCCGGCGCGAAGAAGATGATGGCGCAGAAGATCATCAGGAAGGCGACCGCCCCGAAACCGTCCTTCACGGTGTAGTAAGGATGGAAGGGGATGCCGTCCAGCGGCTTGCCGTTGGCGTCCTTGTGCTTCTTGATTTCGATGCCGTCCGGGTTGTTCGAGCCGACTTCATGCAAGGCCACGAGGTGGGCAACCACGATCAGCACGATGATCAGCGGGATCGCGATAACGTGCAGCGCGAAAAAGCGGTTCAGCGTGGTATCCGAAACCACGTAATCGCCGCGGATCAGCAGCGCGAGGTCGGGGCCGATGGAGGGCACGGAAGAGAACAGGTTGATGATCACCTGCGCGCCCCAGAACGACATCTGCCCCCAGGGCAGCAGGTAGCCCATGAACGCCTCGGCCATCAACGCCAGATAGATGACCATGCCGATGATCCACAGCAGCTCGCGCGGCTTGCGGTACGAGCCGTACATCAGGCTGCGGAACATGTGCAGGTAGACCACCACGAAGAACATCGAGGCGCCGGTGGAATGGATGAAGCGCAGCAGCCATCCCCATTGCACGTCGCGCATGATGTACTCGACGGAAGCGAAGGCGAACAGCGCATCCGGCTTGTAGTTCATGGTGAGGAAAATGCCGCTCACGATCTGGATCACCAGCACCAGCAGCGCCAGCGAGCCGAAGAAGTACCAGAAGTTGAAGTTCTTCGGCGCGTAGTACTCCGAGACATGCGCCTTGTAGGTCGAGATGAGCGGGAAGCGTTCGTCGATCCAGCCGACCAGTTTCTTCAGGAGGCCCATCATGCTGCCTCCTTTCCGTCGTCGCCGATCAGGAGCCGGCCGTCGCTGAGATACTTGTGCGGCGGAACGATCATGTTGCTGGGCGCGGGCACGCCTTTGTAGACGCGAGCCGCCAGGTCGAAACGCGAACCGTGGCAGGGGCAGAACCAGCCGCCCGGCCAATCCGTACCGAGATCGTTCGGCGCGACTTCCGGGCGATAGGTCGGGGAGCAGCCCAAGTGGGTGCAGACGCCGAGCACGACGAGGAATTCGGGTTTGATGGAACGGTAGGGGTTGTTGCAGTACTCGGGCTGCTGCGGGACGGAAGACCCCGGGTCGACCAATTTGTCGTCGTGTCTGGCGAGCAGGGCGAGCATCTCCGGGGTGCGGCGCACGATCCACACCGGCTTGCCCTGCCACTCGACGCTGATCATCATGCCGGGCTCGATGCGGCTCACGTCCACTTCGACCGGCGCTCCGGCCGCCTTGGCGCGTTCGCTTGGCATCAGGCTCAGCACGAATGGCGCTCCGGCACCTGCTGCCGCAACCCCGCCCGCCGCGGTAGTGGCGGCGATCAAGAGCCGCCGCTTGCCGAGATTCACATTGTCAGTCATGTTTCCCTTTCCCCCTGCTAAAGCGTTATTGACGATTTGCGATCCGGATCAGCACCGGGCCGGCACAGCGCCAGCGCGGTTGCCCGGAATTTTTTGTAATGGATGATTTACAGACACTGCTTGCCCGCATGGCAGAAACCCGGACAAGCAAAACGTTTGGCTTACCGGCACGAACCGGCGGCGAACGCCACATCGCTAAACATTCGCCGCAAGGTGAGCAATCAGTTGTTCCTGGCTCCCTGTTTGACCCACTTCCTCAGAATCAGGATGTATTGACGATCCAGCGTACCTTCCGCATTCAGGCCCATCGGCATCTTCAAGCCCTTATTGGTGCCGGTAAGCAGCTTGGTGAAAGTGCTGGTCTCGCTGTTGCCCGGGATGACGACGGGTCCGAACCTGGTGCCCTTCATCAGCCCTTCGTAGGACGTCAGATCCAGGCCGCTTTTGGCATGCCCCCTGCCGCCCGGAGAGTGACAGCTCACGCAATAGTCATGCAGGATGGGCCGTACATCTTCCTTGAAGCTCACTTCCTCGCGCTTCAAGACCTTGATGGCATCATGTGCCGGCGCCAGTGCCGCATCTGCCGGAGCGCGCACCGCCTCTGCCGGAGCGTGTGCAGTAGCTGCCGGAACACGCGCTGCCTCTGCCGACGCCAGCACGGCATCCGCCGGAGCATGTGCGGCATATGCCGATGCCGGCGCCGCATCTTCTGCCGACACGTTGAACGAAAGCGCTGCCAGGATGACCGTGCCCAGTAATATTCCAGTTCCAGTTTTCATACCGCTCCCTTGGAAAACACACCGCCTAAAAAGTCCGGCAAACCGGGAGAATTGACTGCCTGGACAGACAGCCGCGAGACCAGCAACCCCCTCCCCCGCTGCATCTTTTTTATATGAACCGCGCAACCTGCAATCGTGGCAATCGGGACTGGAGAGATGCCCGGCAACTCATCCAGTGCCTGCCGCAATGTTTCGCTACCATAATTCCAAACCGACTCTCGTTTCCCTGACACAGATCAACCAATTTGTGTTTTTTGCTCCGGCCAGGCGAAGCCGGTTTTCACGATGAGGGAGAGGGGTGCATAGCGCCCGTAATCGGCCCCGGATACCGACGCTGTTATTTCGGAGAGCCGGTTCGACCGATCGGCAGGAGTAAGGCCAGCGAATGCCGCAGGCCGGTATGGATGAGGAGCAACTTAGGGGAAGGCGTGGTGGTGCCGACGAGCTGCGAATGAGCGATGAGGCATGAGTGGGAAGCGCGGCTGACCTG
>CAYNYH010000093.1:0-8662 GCA_964401425.1 uncultured Gallionella sp.
CACCGTAGCCACCAGTTGATAGCTGCCGCTGAACTCCTTGACGCGCTGCCCGCTCTGCACCAGCAGCATGCGCAGGTGGTATTCACCGGGCATCTTGTCACGCTCCAGTTTCAGGCGGTGCACCCCCAGTTCGCCCTCCCTGCCGCGCATGGCGGTGAGGTTCTGAAAAAAGGCCAAGTCCTCCTGCAGCCGGACGTTTTCGTCCGCCTGGTTTTTCAGCTGCTTGGCCGTTTCCTGGCTGCTGGCCTGCTCGATCTGGATTTGCCGCTCGAATTGCGCAACCTGGCCGCTCAGTTGTTTATTTTCCGTCTCCAGCCTGGCGACCTGATCGCGCAACCGGTTCAATTCCTGCTGGGTCTCGCTCCGGTGGAATCCCGCCAGTTCCAGTCCGCTGCCATATGCCCACCAGGCCAGCCCCAGCGCCGCCAGCACGAACGGCACCATCATGCTCCAGCGCAAATACCATGGGATATGCGGCCGCACCGCCAGTTTCGGCGCGGAAATACCAAACCTGCGTTTAGTGCGTCGCCACATCTCAGGGAAGCAGCGGGAGATTGTTCAGGGCGGAATTCTCCGGCAGCCCGAACATGATGTTCATGTTCTGCACCGCCTGCCCCGCCGCCCCCTTGACCAGGTTATCGATCACCGACAGCACCACCACGGTATCGCCGCCCTGCGGCCGGTGCACCGCGATGCGGCAATGATTTGCGCCGCGCACCGAACGGGTCTCCGGATGGCTGCCCGCAGGCATCACGTCCACGAATGGCTCGCTGGCATAGCGCCGCTCGAACAATGCCTGCAAATCCGCCTCGCGCGTCAGCCTGCCGTACAGCGTGGCATGGATGCCGCGGATCATCGGGGTCAGGTGCGGCACAAAGGTCAGCCCGACCGGTTTGCCGGCCACGCGCCCCAAGCCCTGCCTGATTTCCGGCAGATGCCGGTGCCCGCCCACTCCGTAAGCCTTGAAGTTGTCCGCCGCCTCGGAGAACAGGGTGGCGATCTCTGCCTTGCGCCCGGCGCCGGAAACGCCCGATTTGGCATCGGCGATCAGGCTGTCCGTCTCGATCACGCCCGCCTCCAGCAAGGGGAGGAAGCCCAGCTGCACCGCGGTCGGGTAACAGCCCGGATTGGCGACCAGCCGCGCCGATTCGATCTGCGCGCGATTCACCTCCGGCAGCCCATAGACTGCTTCGGCGGCCAGATCAGGGCAGGCATGGGTCATGCCATACCATTTTTCCCATACGGAGATGTCCTGCAAGCGGAAATCGGCCGCCAGGTCGATCACCCTCACGCCTGCATCCAGCAATGCGCGAGTTTGCTGCATGGCGATGCCGTTCGGGGTGGCAAAGAACACCAGGTCGCATTGCTCCAGGTGCGCCTCGTCCGGATGGGTGAACGGCAGGTCCACATGGCCGCGCAGGCTGGGGAACATCTGGCTGACCGGCGTACCGGCATCGGCGCGCGAGGTGATCACCTGCAACGCGGCCTGCGGATGCGCCGCCAGCAGGCGCAGCAACTCCACGCCGGTGTAGCCTGTGCCGCCAACTATGCCAACTTTAATCATGCCAGCTTCCTTCAAAAACTTTGCTCATCATACAACATCTCCAATGCAAAAGCCGCCCGGAGGCGGCTTTTGCGGGACATCCAACCAGCTTCGCAGGCTTAACGCTTGGAGAATTGCTTGCGGCGGCGCGCCTTGCGCAGGCCGACCTTCTTGCGCTCCACTTCACGCGCATCGCGGGTCACCAGACCGGCGTGCTTCAATGCAGTCTTGAGCGTTGCATCGTAGTCGATCAGCGCGCGAGTGATGCCGTGGCGCACCGCACCGGCCTGGCCGGCTTCGCCGCCACCGGTGACGTTCACCATGATGTCGAACTTGCCCAGCGTCTCGGTCAGCGTCAGCGGCTGGCGCACGATCATGCGGCCGGTTTCGCGGGAGAAGAATTCATCCACCGGCTTGTCGTTCACGACGATGTCGCCCTTGCCCGGCTTGATAAACACGCGAGCCACCGCACTCTTGCGGCGACCTGTTCCGTAATTGTAATTCACGCTCATGGTTAAGCCTTCAGCAGATTGACTGGTTTCGGTTGCTGCGCTTCATGCGGGTGCGACGCACCGGCGTACACCTTCATCTTGCGCAACATTGCATAGCCCAGCGGACCTTTCGGCAGCATGCCCTTGACCGCTTTTTCCAGCGCACGGCCCGGATGACGCGCCTGCATCTTGGAAAAGTTGGTGGTGTACAGGCCGCCCGGATAAGTCGTGTGGCGATGGTACAGCTTGGCTTCCGTCTTGTTGCCGGTCACGCGCAGCTTGTCCGCATTGACTACCACGACGAAATCGCCGGTATCCACGTGCGGTGTGTAAATAGCCTTATGCTTGCCGCGCAAACGAGCGGCAATCTGCGCAGCCAGACGACCCAGCACCTGATCGGCTGCGTCAACCAGAAGCCAGTCGTGCTGGACTTCCTGGGACTTGGCGGAAAATGTTTTCATAGCCATTATTCCTAAAAATCTGATAAGTAAACCTCGAAGGGCGCGCATTCTATGTCAGGCATCCTGCCCTGTCAAACAAAAATTACCCTGCGCAAAACCGCGTAAAACCCCAAGCCCTCCACTATTTCGCGCATGGAAAACCAGAATGCCCCGCTGCCGCCCAATCACCCGCTCATACGCACAACAGGCCGTCCAGCCAAACCTTCCAGCGCGCATACTTTTCGGGCAGCTGCAGCGCATCCCGGCCAGCCTCGATCTTCTCCGCAAGCCGGGCATCGGCGAGGGACGAGCCTGCCGCCAGCCGCGCCGCGCCGACCAAGCTGGCATCCGCCTGCAGCAGGCGGTAGGTAGTTGCGAATGGAACGCACCGTGCTATCCCCTGTTGCAGACAAGGCAGGTTGGACAGACCTCCGGACAAATAGACGCGCTCGATGCCGAATTCGCGGTGCATATCCTCAAGGATGCGCGCCACCCGGAAGATGATTCCTTCCAGCAACAGCGCCGCGACGCGTTGCGCCGGCAGCCGCTCGACCGGTGAAGAGAACGTTACCCCCAAATCCCCCCGGAAATAAGGTGCCCCCAGACCGCCCGGTTCGGCAAGACAGAAGATATCGTCCCGCACCAGATCCTCCGTGCGGCAGGCATCGACCGCATAGGGCGCCAGCGCCGCCGCGATGGAATTGAGCGTCCCCTCCATGCCAAAATGCGTCTGCCCGGCCCCTCCCTGCCAGAGCAGCGTCTGGAGGTACCCATCGGGGGCATTACGCCCCTGAGGGAGATAGCGGATGACAAAGCCCCCTGTCCCGAGGTTGACCAATGCTTCCGGCTGTTCATTGGCGATGCTTGCCACGAGGGCCGCCGATTGGTCGCCGACACTGGCCTGCAGGGTCAGGCCGTTTTCCAGCGGTAGTGCCCACCCGGTAGAAGGCCGGATTTCCGGCAACGCCTGGCGCGGGACATCGAACAGTTCGCACAGCATCGGCGACCATTGCTGGCTATGGATGTCCATCAACAGCGTGCGTGCCGCCATGGAAGCGTCGGTCAGGTGATGCCTGCCGCCGGTCCAGCGCCAGATCAGAAAAGTATCCAGCGTCCCCGGCAGCCATTCGCCGCTGGCCAGCCGTTCGCGCCACGATGGATTTGCGCGCAGCAGCACACGCAGCTTGGGGGCGAGGTAATAGGCCGCCAGCGGCAGCCCGGTGAGATCGCGTATGACACTTTCCTTGCCGCGCAGCGCATCGCAACTCTCCGCGCCGCGACCGTCCTGCCACGAGATCAGCGGCGTGACCGGCTGCCCGCTGGCGCGCTCCCAGATCAGGAACGAGGAGCGCTGGCTGCACAGGCCCAGCGGCGGACATGCCGCCGTCTGCGCCCGGCATTCGGCCAGCACCGCCTCGGCGGTTGCCGCGTAAGCCAGCGCATCGCTCTCGTAGCGCCCGCCATCCGACGTCACTTCAGGCGCTGCCTGTGCAACGATCCCGCCGAGCGTGCCATCCCCGGACAGCAGCCCGGCCTTGATCGAGGTCGTGCCCAAATCCAGGGCGATGGCGCGCGTCACTGCGGGCAGGCCTCGACCTCTTGCGCAACCCTGCCCGCATCCCAGCCCAATACCGGCGCGACCAGTTCGGCGAGGCGGCGCAAATCGCTTTCACCCAGGCGCGCCAGGATCAGCAGCGGCAGGCGGCGGCGCAGCAGGTCGGACAGATGCACCGCCATCTCGTCGCGGGCGCAAAACAACAGGTCGGCCAGAATGAAGGGCTGGTCGGGCACGATGCGCCCGGCCAGGTGCGGCCTTTCTTCGACGAGGCGCAATACCTCCTCGGCACGCCGCCCATGGCGGCGCAGCAACCACTTCGCGCTCCCGGCATCGATACCGAGGCGTCGGGCGCGTGCGCCGTTTTCTTCCAGCCAGGCCGGAAAAACCTGCTGCGGCTTCCAGGGAAAATCCCGTTGCCTGGTCGCACAGGCAGCGCCGACGCCGAGCGCAGCGCACACGGTATCCACGATGCACGCCGCGTCTTCGCGCGCCGAGGTGAGCTTTCCGCCGATGGAGTAATGCACGCCGTTGCCCGCAGTCTTCAGTTCCCAGTCGCGGCTCACGGCTGCGGGCGACACCTCGTCGCTGCGCTTCATCACGCGCAAACCGGCATAGCTACCGACCACATCCTTTTCCGTCCACGCCGTCTTGAGGTAGCGGTTGGCTTCGGCCAGCAGATAGGCGACCTCTTTCGGCTCGACGACTACCCGGTCGAGGTCGCCGCTGTAATCCTCATCGGTGGTGCCGAGCAGCGTCATGCCGTACCACGGGATCATGAAAAACACCCGGCCATCGGACTTGGCGGTCAGCAGCAAGGCCTCTTCCGTCGCCAGCGCAGGCATGACCAGGTGTGTGCCCTTGTCCAGCCGGCACCAGCCTCGCCCCTGCTCCGATGCCGCCGTCCACTGGCCGGTGGTGTTGACGATCTGTTTCGCGCGCACTTCCAAAGTTCCGTTCGCCCAGATCCTTCGACTACGCTCAGGACTAAAGGCATTGTCGAAGGGTGAATGGGCAACATCCCGCACCATTGCGCCACAGGCCTGCCCATCGGCCTCAATAACATCGGTCAGTTTGCAATAATTCACGCACACTGCCCCGGCATCCGTCGCGCCGGAGATCAATTCCAGCACCAGCCGCGCATCGTCGGTCTGCGCATCGCCATAGGTGAAGCCGCCTTTCAATCCATCGCCAGCGAGAAACGGAAAACGCCCGGCAAAGGCTCCCCGGTCGAAGTGGCGGTGGGCCATTTCCGGTCCCGGATGGCCGGCAAGGGAGTCGTACATGAACAGACCCGCCTTCAACTGGAATGTGCCGACGCGGCTGTCCGCATAGACCGGCAAGCCGAAGCGCAGCGGCCAGACGCGATGTGGCGCCATCGCCAGCAGCATCTGCCGTTCCGCCAGCGACTTCTTCACCAGCTTGAAATCGAGCGACTCCAGATAGCGCAGCCCGCCGTGGATCAGTTTGCTGGACGCGGACGAGGTCGCGCCGGCCCAGTCGCCCTGCTCGACGATGGCGACGCTCAGGCCGCGCAAGGCCGCATCGTAAGCCGCCCACGCGCCATAGATGCCGCCGCCGCAGACCAGCAGGTCGAACTGGCGGCCTGCCAGCAATGAAAAATCGCGTTTCATCCGTTCCTCATCTGCAAGGCCTCTTGCGGCACATCGCTGATCAAGATGTCCACCCCCAAAGCGAGCGCACGGTTTATCTCTTCGCCACTGTTGCAGGTATAGACCGCGATGCGCTTGCCGCGCTCGCGCAGCACGCCGACCATGACCTCATCCAGTGTATCGACATGGACGCACAGGCCATAAAGAAAGGGCTGGGCAAGCAATACGCCGCGCGCAAAATCTGCACCATGCTCCGGCTCCAGGTTGAGCACCAGCGGGAAGTCCGGGTCGCGGCTATGCGCGTAGATCAGGCTGTTCAGGTCGAATGACGATACCAGGATCCGATCATCCGCCACCGCACCGGCCAGTTCCAGCACCTGCCTGACCTTGGCTTCATGCCGCGCAAGCTGCTCCCATTCGCGGTTCTTGATCTCCAGCAACAGGTGGCAGCGCGCGCGATATGCCGCAAGGAATTCGCGCAGGCTCATGATGCCTTCCGGCGCTGCCGCCGGAGAAAAATGCGCGGCGAAATCCATCACCTGCAACTCGGCATAGTCGAAGTCATCGATACGCTTGCCGGGCAGGACGAGCTTGTCGAGAAACCGGTCATGCCAGAGCACGGCAACTCCATCGCGGCTGAGCTGCACGTCCGTTTCGATGCCGTCGATCGCATAGCGCAGCGCCCGGTCGAAAGCGGAGCGGGTATTTTCCGCCGCCTCCCTGTTGGCGCCACGGTGGGCGAATATCAGCGATTGTCCGGAGTGGGTCATTGAGGAAAAGTCATTACGGCAAATTGTCGATGAACCGCTTCATGGAAACTTTAAGCGCCGCAAAATTCGGGTTGTACATCAAGCGCCGCAAGATGCCGGATTTAAGATTGGCCTCGGTGATTTCCCCCTGCCAAACTTCCCCGCGCCTGTTGTTGCAGGCGTTATATTTTTCCATGTCGCCGGGATAATAATGGATGGAGTTGGAATAAGCTCCCGCTGCACCGTAGTAGGCGTCATCGGGCGGCATCACGATGGACGTATGCGCGGAGCTTAATATCCTCTGCTCGGGCACCACGCTATTCACCAGCTCCAGTTTTTCCGCCGGGATGCCGGGCGGGAATTTCCCCGGGTCGGTGGTATACAGCACCAGCTTGCTGGAGGGATGATGCGCATGCGCCATGAAATCGAGGGTTGCCTGCGCGTTGGCGGTGACATCGTCCTGGCTGGCGGCGGCAAATACCGGGATGCCTACTTTATGTTTCCGCAGCAACGAGCCCAATTTCCTCGTCAGCGCATGCACTTGGGCAACGGCATTTTTGGGAAGCGACTCGTACTTGTAGAGGCTTTTATCCAGCCTGATGCCGACCCACTTCGCCGACGGGATCAACCAGCTATACAGCCTGTGCAGATTTGCCCAGGCCGCACGCGGCGTAATTTCAAGCGCGGGAGAAAACAAAAACAGGCCGCGCACCCGGTCATCGCGCAAGCTCTGGTAAACGCTCAGCCCGCCCCCGGCAGAGAACCCGGCCAGGTAGACTTCATCGACTTCTTCCGCAAGCCTGTCCGTGCCATAAGCCACTGCCATGCCCCATTCCCGCCAGGTGACATCCAGCAAATCGCCGGGTTGTGTGCCGTGCCCCGGCAACAACAGGGTCATGACACGAAAACCGTTCTCCTGAAAAAACTCGGCCAGATAACGCATGAAATAAGGGGAATCGGTCAGGCCGTGCGTGAGCAGCACGCCGCGCCGGTAAGGCTTGCACTTTCCCCGGCACGCGTCCCCTGCGGGATGCAACTCGAATGGCGCATTTCCGGCGACCGCCTTCTCCAGATCGGCGGTTCCGAGCCGGGTATGCACGCGCCGCAGCATGGCCGTCGTGCGCAACACATACTCGCCAAACGACAGCCTTTCCCCGATGAAACAGGCGCTCTCGCCGGATGGGCTATGCCTCGCCTCCAAGCGTACTTCGCCACTCTCTATCCCGTTCATCGCCATCTCGTGACCGCCTCTGCCGGACATTCTAGCCGCTGGAAGCAATACCATGCAGCCTCTCATCGAAGATCATACCGCATGTCATAATATCGCCGGCTCGTTACACCCAACTATCATGTCCTGGTTCATCACCAACTTCATCGCCGCCTTCCTGCTGCCGCCGCTGAGCCTGCTGCTCCTGCTGGCGCTGGGCATCCTCCTGCTCTACCGCCGCCGCAAGCTTGCCAAGCCGCTGCTGCTCGCCGCCTTTGGCCTGCTGTGGCTGGCCTCCACGCCCTATATTGCCGACGGCGCGCTGCACCTGCTGGAGGCGCGCACCGCCGCGCTGGATGGAAAACAGCAGGCCGATGCGATCGTGATCCTCGGCGGCGGAACCTATTTCCATGCACCGGAATACGCCGGGCAGGACACCATCAGCGATGCTGCGCTGGTGCGCCTGCGCTACGGCGCGAAACTCCAGCGCGAGACCGGCAAGCCGATCCTGGTGACCGGCGGCAGGCCGCTCGGCAACAGCGTCTCGGAAGCGCAGCAGATGCGCGCTTCGCTGGAGCAGGACTTCCGGGTTCCGGTGCGCTGGACGGAAGATGCGTCCGACAACACCTTCGAAAATGCACGTTACTCCTTCCAGACCCTGCAAAAGGCCGACATCAAAAAAATCTACCTCGTCACCCACGCCTGGCACATGCCGCGCGCCGCCGATGTCTTCCGTCGCGCCGGATTCGAGGTGGTCGAGGCGCCGACCGCTTTCACCACGCGCTACCGCACCGACCTGTTCGCTTTCCTGCCCAACGCCGGGTCGTTGCACGCCAGCAATACCTTTGCTCACGAAGTTATCGGATTGCTCTGGTATCGTGTAAGATTAGCAATCTCTAATATTTAGCTAGTATAAGGAACAACATGAAAGCTCGCGTCAAATGGGTGGAACAAGTCTCTTTTCTGGGTGAAACGGAAAGCAGCCACGCGGTCCTGATGGATGGTGCACCGGCTGCAGGCGGACGCAATCTCGGTCCGCGCCCGATGGAAATGCTGCTGCTCGG
>CAYNYH010000094.1:0-8641 GCA_964401425.1 uncultured Gallionella sp.
GCTGTTGAAGCCGGTGCTGACGACCTATCCCTACGACTTCAAGCCCGACTGAGAAGTAGCTTCACTCCGGTTCGGGAATGATCTCCTTCAGCGCTGGAAAATTTCGCGGTAATTCTTGGGAGGGCGGCACGGACACGGTGGGGCGCAGCCCTCTGGTGCGGGAAGGGCCAGCAGGCCTCCGGCCTATACGATCCGCCTTACTCCGGTTCGGGAATGATCTCTTTCAGCGCCTGGAAAATTTCGCGGTAATTCTTGGGAGGCTTCCCCGCCTCCTTTTCCTTTTGCGCATTACGGATCAGCGCGCGCAGGTGTTGCGTATCGGCTTGCGGGTGGTCGGCAAGCAGCTCGGTCAATGCGTCGTCGCTTTCCAGCAGGCGGTCGCGCCAGCGTTCCAGCTGGTGCAGGTGGGCGGTGTGCTGTTGCGAGCGGCCTTTCCAGGCGTCCAGCTTTGCGACGATGGGCGCGGGATCCACGTCGCGCATCAGCCGGCCGATGTATTGCATCTGGCGGCGCTGCGCGCCGAACTTGTTGATGCGGTGCATCTCGTGGATAGCGTCGCGCAGGGTCTCCGGCAGGTCGAGTTGCGCGAGCTGGTCCTTGCCGAGCGCGACCAGTTCCTCCCCGATGTCCTGCAATTCAAGCATCTGCTGCTTGACCTTGGTTTTGCTGGGGGGGAGGTCCAGTTCTTCTTCGTCCTGGCTTTGTTGGCGGCGGCGGTTCATGGTGTGCGATGCGGTGAAGAGATGCTGCTATGATACCGCCTTTCGTCATGGTTACGTTTCCGTTATGAGCACACTCGTGTCATCCGCCCACTGTTCCCTCGACCACAGCCGGGACAGGTTTTCCAACTCCGCCGAGAGCTTGCGCAATATCGCGCAATACATGCTGGGCTATGCCAAGCAGCGCGGCGCATCGGCTGCGGCTGCCGATGTTTCGGAAGGGTTCGGCCAGACGGTCACCGTGCGCCAGGGCGAGGTGGAGACCATCGAATACAACCGCGACAAGGGCATGTCCATCACCGTCTATATCGGCCAGCAGCGCGGTAACGCCAGCACTTCGGATTTCTCGCCGCAGGCGATGCGCGATGCGGTGGATGCCGCGCTGTCGATAGCGCGCTATACCGCGAAGGATGATTGCTCGGGCCTGCCCGACGCCGACCTGCTGGCGCGCAACTTTCCCGAACTGGACTTGTACCACCCGTGGGATTTGCCGGTGGACGATGCGATCGAGCTGGCCAAACAGTGCGAGCGGGCCGCGCTGGATGCGGATGAACGCATCGGCAACTCGGAAGGCGCGACGGTGAACGTGCATGAGGCGCAGTTCGTGCATGCCAACAGTCTCGGATTCATCGGCGGCTATCCCTCTTCGCGCCACAGCCTGAGCTGCGCGGTGATCGCCGGCAAGGACGCCGCGATGGAGCGCGACTACTGGTACAGCGTGGCGCGCGACGCCGCGGATTTGCTGGATGCGGAGCAAGTCGGGCGCATCGCGGCGGAGCGCACGGTGCGCCGCCTGAATGCGCGCCAGCTCGAGACCATGCAGGTGCCGGTGCTGTTCGAGGCGCCGATTGCCTCCAGCCTGCTGGGGCATTTCGTCGGTGCAGTGAGCGGCGGCAGCCTGTACCGCAAGTCCTCCTTCCTGCTCGACCAGATGGACAAGCCGGTCTTTGCGCCGCATATCAACATCGAAGACACCCCGGACATCCGCAAGGGGCTGGCCTCCAGCCCGTTTGACGACGAGGGCGTGCGGGTGCAGGCGCGCCGCATTATCGAAGACGGCGTGCTGCGCGGCTACTTCCTCGGCAGCTATTCGGCGCGCAAGCTCGGTTTGTGCACCACCGGCAACGCGGGCGGCAACCACAACCTGATCCTGAAGGCGTCGGGCGGAGAATCCGGCGAGCTGGATTTCGCCGCGCTGCTGAAGAAGATGGGGCGCGGCCTGCTGGTCACCGAGCTGCTCGGCCAGGGGGTGAACCATGTCACCGGCGACTATTCGCGCGGCGCGGCAGGCTTCTGGGTGGAGGGCGGCGAGATCCAGTATCCGGTGCAGGAAATCACCATCGCCGGCAACCTGAAGGACATGTACCGCAACATCGCCGCCGCCGGCAGCGATATCCTCGTGCAGGGCTCGCGCCAGTGCGGCTCGATCCTCGTGGAAGGCATGACGGTGGCGGGACAGTAGGGCGCAAGACCGGCTCTGCCCCTGTAGAGTCTCCGCGCAACATGGTAAAATCCGCGCCTTTCCCGCTTTCATCATTTCAGGAATTAACGCCATGTTCTCCAGAAAAAACACCATCGCCGCTTTCGACCCCGAACTGTGGGCCGCGATCCAGAACGAAAACCGCCGCCAGGAAGATCACATCGAGCTGATCGCCTCGGAAAACTACACCAGCCCGGCGGTGATGGAGGCGCAGGGAAGCCAGTTGACCAACAAGTATGCCGAGGGCTACCCGGGCAAGCGCTATTACGGCGGCTGCGAGTACGTGGACATCGCCGAGCAACTGGCCATCGACCGCGTGAAGGAGTTGTTCGGCGCGGAATACGCCAACGTGCAGCCGAATTCCGGCTCGCAGGCGAACCAGGGGGTGTACATGGCGGTGCTCAAGCCCGGTGACACCATCCTCGGCCTGTCGCTGGCGCATGGGGGGCATTTGACGCACGGCGCATCGGTCAACGCCAGCGGCAAGCTGTATAACGCCATCCAGTACGGCCTGAACGACAAGGAAGAAATCGACTACGACCAGGTGCAGCAACTGGCCTTGGCGCACAAGCCCAAGATGATCGTCGCGGGCGCATCGGCCTACGCGCTGGTGATCGACTGGAAGCGCTTCCGTGCGATCGCCGACAGCGTCGGCGCCTACCTGTTCGTGGACATGGCGCACTACGCCGGGCTGATTGCGGCGGGCGTGTACCCCAGTCCGGTCGGCATCGCGGACTTTGTTACCACGACCACCCACAAGACCCTGCGCGGGCCGCGCGGCGGCGTTATCCTCGCCAAGGCGGAATACGAGAAGGTGCTGAACTCGGCGATCTTCCCCGGCATCCAGGGCGGCCCGCTGATGCACGTGATCGCCGCCAAGGCGGTGGCGTTCAAGGAAGCGGCCAGCAAGGAATTCAAGGCCTACCAGAAGCAGGTGGTGGACAATGCGCGCGTGATGGCGATGGTGCTGCAGGAGCGTGGCCTGCGCATCGTGTCCGGGCGCACCGACTGCCACCTGTTCCTGGTGGATCTGCAGCCCAAGAACATCACCGGCAAGGATGCCGAAGCCGCGCTGGGACGCGCGCACATCACGGTGAACAAGAACTCCATCCCCAACGACCCGCAGAAGCCTTTCGTGACCAGCGGCATCCGCATCGGCAGCCCCGCGATGACCACGCGCGGCTTCAAGGAGCTGGAGGCGGAGAAGCTCGCGCACTTGATCGCCGACGTGCTGGAAGCGCCGAACGACGACGCGGTGATCGCGCGCGTGGCGGGCGAGGTGAAGCAGTTGTGCGACAAGTTTCCGGTGTACGGTGCTTAAAGCGAGAAGGGTGAAGGGGGAAGAGGGAAGGGTAACTGCGGTTTCCTTCTCTTCTCCCTTCTCCCTTCACCCTTCCCTATGAAATGCCCATTCTGCAAAGGTGACAACACCCAGGTGGTGGATACCCGCGAAAGCGAGGAGGGCGACAGCATCCGCCGCCGCCGCCGCTGCCAGTCGTGCGACAAGCGCTTCACCACCTACGAGACGGTGGAGCTGCGCATGCCGCAGGTGGTCAAGCAGAACGGCATGCGCAGCGAATTCGACGAGGCGAAGCTGCGCACCAGTTTCAGCCGTGCGCTGCACAAGCGCCCGGTGCCGACCGAGCTGGTGGATGCGGCGATCGATCACGTGATCCAGAAAGTCTTCGCCTTGGGCGAGCGCGAAGTCGGCTCGCGCCAGATCGGCGAGATGGTGATGAAGGAATTGCTCAAGCTCGACAAGGTCGCCTATATCCGCTTCGCCTCGGTGTACAAGAGTTTCCAGGATGTCGGCGATTTCGCCGAGGCGGTCGAGGCGGTGAGCAAATCGCCGGCACGCAAGAGTGCGGGGCGCGGCGCGAAGCGGGCAAGCTAGCATGTACTCCGCGCAAGACAGCGCATGGATGGCGCAGGCGTTACGGCTCGCGGAGCGCGGCCTTTATTCCACCAGCCCGAATCCGCGCGTCGGCTGCGTGCTGGTGAAGGATGGCGACATCGTTGGCAGCGGCTGGCACGAGCGCGCCGGCGAACCGCATGCCGAGGTGCATGCGCTGCGCGAAGCGGGCGAGGCGGCTCGCGGCGCGACGGCCTATGTCACGCTGGAGCCATGCAGCCACCATGGCCGCACGCCGCCCTGCGCCGATGCGCTGGTCGAAGCGGGCGTGGTGCGCGTGGTAGTCGCGGTGCAGGACCCGAACCCCAGGGTGGCGGGCGAGGGCATCGCGAAGCTGCGCGCGGCGGGCATCGCGGTCGAAAGCGGGCTGATGGAAACGGAAGCGCGCGAACTGAATATCGGATTCTTTACGCGCATGACGCGCGGCACGCCGTGGCTGCGCAGCAAGGTTGCCATGAGCCTGGATGGGCGCACCGCTCTGGCGAATGGTGTCAGCCAGTGGATCACCGGCGAAGCGGCGAGGCAGGACGTGCAGCGCTGGCGCGCGCGCTCCTGTGCGGTGTTGACCGGCATCAATACGGTGCTGGTGGACGATGCGCGGTTGAATGTACGTAGTGTGAACTCGGAACGCCAGCCGTTGCGCGTGGTGCTGGACAGCGGCTTGCAGATGCCGCCAGCGGCGCGCGTGCTGCACGGTGGCGGGGTGCTGATTTACACCGCCGCACGGGATGCGGAAAAGAGCGCCGCTCTGGAACGGGCGGGTGCTGCCGTAGTGGTGATGCCGGACGGCAGGGGGCAGGTCGATTTGCCGGCCATGTTGCGCGACCTCGCGCAGCGTGGCTGCAACGAGGTGCTGGCGGAGGCGGGCCGCATCCTCAACGGTGCCTTGCTGCGCGCCGGGCTGGTGGATGAATTGCTGCTGTACGTCGCGCCGCAATTGCTCGGCGATGCGGCGCGCGGCATGGCGCAACTGGGCGAACTGACCGGCCTGGAACAGCGCATCGGCCTCAAGTGGCGGGATGTGCGGCAGGTCGGGAGTGATTTACGCATTACCGTGAGAATGGAAAAGGATTGATATGTTCAGTGGAATCATTGCCGATGTCGGCCTCATCACCCGCGTGGCAGACCGCGACGGCGGCCTGCGCCTGAGCGTGGCGACCGAGTCGCTCGGCATGGAGGACGTGCAGATCGGCGACAGCATTGCGGTGAACGGCGTGTGCCTCACCGTGGTGGAGCACGACGGCCGCGCCTTCACCGTGGACGTGTCGCGCGAGACGCTGAATTGCACCATCGGGCTGGAGCGGCAGGGCGGCCATGTCAACCTGGAAAAGGCGCTGCGCCTATCCGACCGGCTGGGCGGGCATCTGGTGAGCGGGCACGTGGACGGCGTGGGCGAGGTCGTCGCGTTCAACGACATCGGCGAGAGCTGGCGGCTGGTGGTGCGCGCGCCGCAGGCGCTGGCAAAATATATCGCGACCAAGGGCTCCATCGCCATCAACGGCGTGAGCCTCACCGTGAACCATGTTGCGGGCGCGGAGTTCGAGGTGAACCTGATCCCGCATACGCTGGAGATGACGACGCTGAACGAACTGAAGGCGGGCGCGAAGGTGAATCTGGAGATCGACCTGATTGCGCGGTATGTCGAGAGGATGATGACGGCGGAGCAGGGGTAGGTTGGGTTAGCGCGTAGCGCGTAACCCAACAAACAAAATCAAGACCGTTCGTGCTGATAACCAGCGACTTAGCTGGCGTAGTTTGCCAGCTTAGTCGAATGGCTAGTAGTTCCATCAGCTTGTCGAAGCATGAACGACAAAAACAAAACCGCCGGGGGTTGCCCGGCAGCAAGTTACCTTTCTTGTCTTGCCAAGAAAGGTAACCCAAAGAAGGCGCCCCCGGTTTGCCGCCCCTGCGGGGTGCCCTGCGTTGCTCGACTGGTCAGGCGGCTGCGGAACTCGCGCTACGCGCTCAGACAGTCCTCGCCGAAATCCCCTGACCAGCCTCCGCTACTCGGCGGCGCACAGGGGACAAAAAGCAAAACCCCAAAAGCGTAAAAGCATGGCGAGCTGTCGCTCGCCATGCTTTTACTTGAAATGCGATACTGACCCTATTAATGCAGACCGCAGGGTTAGAACTCACTCGTTGATTAGCGGACACAGCCGAAATACAACAATAGTCTGGCCACGAGCAGCGACAAGAAGAAAAGCGCAAAGACCGCTGGTACTAGCCGTTCGATCCACAGCCAGCTGGCGTTGCCAGACTTTTTCATTGACTCGAACTCGCGCTCGAAAGTCTGAAATGGTAGTGTTTCCTCCATCTCCTTGAGCACTTCGATCTTCGCGCGAAAGAGGCTCCGAAAAAAGGTCAAACTAAAAAACCACAGACATGACACTAAGCAGCCTGTTACACAAATTGTTAGTAAGACGGCGATGTCAATGTCTGCGAGAGGGCGGTCTTTGAAAGCGAACACGCCGACTAAGGCAGAAACAATTGACACGTAGTATGTCGTTGTCGAAGCTTGGCGCGAACCAATATTTCCTAGATCGGCGAGCTTTGCCTTGTATTGTTCAATAGCCTGAGGCGACGATGCAGCAGGCGATGGCACTGATGTTGATGCATTCGATGTGGATGACATTTGGCCCTCTACGCTAGGGAACAAACTTGAAGGACTTCACTTCTTTTGCGTTTGCCAATGTTCGGATCGACTGTCCATCGCCGTAGCTCGTCGAGTAGTAGGCATCGGTGTACTGTTTGAAGAGCGCCGTTGCTTCGCGATCAGGGTGGCCGTACTGATTGTCGACCCCGGCGCTGATAAGCACAGTTTGAGGCTGTATTTTCGCCATAGCCTCTGCCGATATGCCGTTCTTTGAGCCGTGGTGTGGCGCGGCCAAAACATCTGCGCGGATTGAATTGCCGAAATATCTGACTATCGATCCCCAACGATCATTCTCTGTGTCGCCTGTAATCAAGTACGTCCTTCCGGTAGATTTCTCTGTTACCTTGCTAACGAGTGAACAGTTGTTTGACGAATTCATGTCATCCGAGTGCGGAGAGAACATCTCGAAAGTGAAATCGTTTGACAGCGTGTTGTACAGCCGACGATTGTTCTCTTTCAGGGCAATTGAATGGCGGGTAATCGGTTTCTGCCCCTCGAAGGACTTGATCACGCTGAAGCAGGCGTCGGCGGTTCTCGTCTCTTTGAAGTACTTGGGGTACATAATCCAGTCCGGTCGGTACTTGTTGAGGACAATCTTCATCCCAACTTCATTGAAGTGATCCGAGTCGAACCCGGTGATCAGCAAACCGACGAGATTCTTACCTTCCAGAATCGTTGAAAGTGCTGACTTAACGTGAACAATCTCATTCTCTGTATTGATCGGTACGTATGTGTCGACGATGAACGCTTCGCTGTCCCCCGTGACCACTACGAACTGACCTTGGCCGACATTGAGAGTGTAGATTTGCATCAGTTGGCTCCCTGGGATTGTGAGTTCTAACGCCGCCTTAACCGGCGCCGAAGGCGTCCGAGTTGAAGGCACAGTTATACATGGAGGAATCGATGAAAGTACGAGAACTGATTGAATGGCTGAAAGCGTTTGAAGACCAGGATGCCGATGTTTTTGTAGTCGCGCATGAGAATGGGCGAGGCTACTACGACCAAGGCGGGAACGCATGTGAGGCAGAGTTTGACCCTGAACAGCACGCGGAATACACGGACATGAGGGGAAACCCAAACGTTCCGCCTGGTGCGCCGTATGAAAACAAACGGACGCTACTGCTCGGGGCCATGAATGTATAACGCAAAGGTAAGGGGCGCGCCGTAGGCGCGTCCCAGCCCGAAGGGCAAACTTGACCGCCGGGTTAGAACCCGGCTTAACAACGGAGGAAAACATGGGCGACAAGTACATTTTGGATGGAAAAAAAAAGACCGTTGAATGCAAAGACCTGATGGCCTGGGCAAAATGGTTTGAAGAAAACAATAACAAGCGGCATGTTGCCGATGAATACATTGGCGATGTGCGCGTGAGCACAGTATTCCTCGGCATCGACCATTCGTTTGGCGGAGGAACGCCGCTGCTATTTGAAACTATGGTGTTCGGCGGACAACTGGACGAAGCGCAGGAGCGTTGTTCTACGTGGGAGCAAGCAGAGGTTATGCACTCAGACATGGTGGCGCGGGTAAAAACTGAGGGTTCTAACGCAAAGGTAAGGGGAGCGCCGTAGGCGCGTCCACTCTTGACCGCCGAGTTAGGCGGTTTGAACTGAATAGGAGAAACAAAATGCCGTGGTACGAAGTGGAAGTTGAAGCGCGCATGACCGTCTGCATTGAAGCGGAAGATGCAGAGCAGGCCAGGCTGGATGCATACGACGAGTGTTTCACTGGATTCGACAAGGATACCAGCGAGCCTAAATTGCTGGAAACGGCGGATGACATTGAGCGCAGTAAAAGACATGCGGACGAAATCATGCCGATGCCTAACGTAAAGTAGACGGCAAAATCGCCGTATATTCTTGCTGCGGCTGCCGTATAAG
>CAYNYH010000095.1:0-8625 GCA_964401425.1 uncultured Gallionella sp.
TGTCGTCCTGCCAGCTCTTCAGGGTCATGTTGCCAAGAAGATCCGTCGGTGTCGGTTCGCCGGGGGGCGCGTCGAGGTCGAATCCTGCCATCAGGGGGACATTGATGATGCGCCCTCCCAGATTGGTCTCGGCCTGGGCGAGTTCCTCGTCGGTCAGCGGGCGCAAGGCGTTGTTCTCGTCGCGGCGGCCAACGGTGATGCCGACGATCGTCATGCCCGTCTTGCGAGCCTCGTCGATCAGGCCATTGGCGTAGCCTCGGCCAAACAACTCGCCAAACAGCACAAAAACATCACCTTTCCGAAAGATATTTTCCTTCGGAATGTCCCTCAACGAAACTCGTGAACTCATAAAACCTGCCTTCCGCTTAACGAACAATTGAATTATTTCGCCAATGATAGCTTGATTTGGCTTCCGGCCAAACCTGGTGCAGGAGCCAACCTGCTGCTTTTCATCCCATGCGAATCCTGATTTGCAGTTGCCGAGTTTACCTTAATTGGTATGAACGTAGAGGATGCCTCGCAAAACTTTCACATGGCGGTGGAATCGAGTTGCGCGGTAGGTTTTTCGAAGAGCCATCGTATATAATCCCACGCTGTTCAATTTCAGGTTTCTCCTTCATGCTGGAAGTTAGCAATCTTGCGTGCAGCCGCGGCGATCATCGATTGTTTTCCGGATTGAGCTTTGCGCTGCACCCCGGGCAAATCATGCAGGTGCAGGGTGCGAACGGCAGCGGCAAGACCAGCCTGCTGCGCACGCTGTGCGGCTTTTTGATGCCGGACGAAGGGGCGATCACCTGGGGCGGCAAGAACACCTGCGATCTGGACGAGGATTATTATGCCGAGGTGCTGTATCTCGGGCATTTGAACGCGATCAAGGATGAACTGAGCGCGCTGGAGAATCTGCGCATTTCCGCCGGGCTAGCGGGAATCGAGCTGGATGAGAAAGAGGCGTTGGCTGCGTTGCGGCGCATGGGTTTGCGCGGTCGCGAGAGACTGCCGACCAAGGTGCTCTCACAAGGCCAGCGGCGGCGCGTGGCGCTGGCACGCTTGCTGGTCAGCGATGCCAGGCTGTGGATACTGGATGAACCTTTGACAGCACTGGATGTCGGAGCCGTGGCGCTGATTCAGGAGCTGGTTGCGGAGCATCTGGCGCGGCAGGGGATGGTGATTTTTACTACGCATCAGCCGCTGCAGGTGGCAGGGGTGGAGATGCGCGGCCTGTCCCTGTCATGACGGTGATGGGATCATGAGAAAATCCACGCTGTTCGGCTTGCTGGCGCTGGTGATCCGGCGCGATCTGGTGCTGGCGATGCGCCGTCGTGCCGACGTGCTCACCACGCTGATTTTTTTCGTGATGGTGGTCAGCCTGTTCCCGCTGGGCGTCGGGCCGGAGATGGACATGCTGCGCAAGATGGCCGCAGGCGTGTTGTGGGTGGCGGCGTTGCTGTCCTCGATGCTGTCGCTGGGGAGACTGTTTTCGGCGGACTATCTGGATGGCACACTGGAACAGATGATGCTGGCCCCGCAGTCCTTGTCCATGCTGGTGCTGGGCAAGATGGCGGCGCACTGGATGGTGTCCGGTTTACCACTGGTGCTGATGGCGCCGGTGCTGGGGTTGCAGTTCGATATGCCGGCGCAGGCGCTGGGGGTATTGATTATCGGCCTGCTGCTGGGGACGCCGGTGTTGAGCATGATAGGCGCGATCGGCGCGGCGCTGACGCTGGGTTTGCGCGGCGGCGGCGTGCTGTTGTCGCTGCTGGTGTTGCCGCTGTGCATTCCGGTGCTGATATTCGGCACCGGGGCGGTCGAAGCGGTTTCAACCGGATTGAGCGCGGCATCGCACCTGTCATTGCTGGGCGCGTTGCTGGTGTTGGCGCTGGTATTCACCCCCTGGGTGACGGCGCAGGCGTTACGTATTTCGATGGAGTAACAAGTTGGCAATAAACTGGTTCAAGTATTCCGCTCCTACCACCTTCTACGGCCTGGCCGGAAAAATGATTCCGTGGTTCGCGGTGTCTTCCGCGATACTGTTCATCATCGGGCTGTATATCGGCTTCGCGGTGGCACCGGTCGATTATCAGCAGGGCGAGTTCTACCGCATCATTTTCATCCATGTGCCTGCTTCCATCCTGTCCATGTTCCTCTATCTGGTCATGGCGGGCTATGCGGCGCTGGGGCTGGTTTTCAACACCCGATTGTCGGCCATGATGGCCACCGCCATCGCACCCACCGGCGCGCTGTTCGCCTTCATTTCACTGTGGACCGGCGCACTGTGGGGCAAACCGATGTGGGGCGCATGGTGGGTCTGGGATGCGCGCCTGACTTCCGAACTCATCCTGCTGTTCCTCTATCTGGGTTTCATCGCGCTGCACGCGTCGATTGACGACCCGCGCCGCGCCGACCGCGCCAGCGCATTGCTGGCGATCGTGGGCTCGGTGAACGTGCCGATCATCTATTTCTCGGTCAAGTGGTGGAATACCCTGCATCAGGGGGCGAGCATCAAATTCAGCGGCACCTCCATGCATGTCGCGATGCAGCAGGCGATGTTCACCGTGCTGGCGGCCTGCTGGCTGTATGCGATCGCGGTGGTGCTGGCACGCGTGCGCAGCATCATCCTGGAGCGCGAGCGGAACACCACCTGGATCAACGAACTGCCGGAGGTGCGGTCATGACACGGTGCGCGAATGCGTCTGGTGCGGGACAACATAGTTGCGGTGCAGGCTCATGCGCGCAGCGCGTGATGCCGGAGCCAATGACCGCATTGCACCTCCAACTGCAATCTGCTGGTTCCATCGATAACGTGTCGGAGGTGCAACAATGAGCGGCCTGGATATCTGGATGCGGGAAAACCCGCTCGCCTATGTTTGGCTGGGTTCGTATGCCGTTGCATTCCTCATCTTTGCGGTCGAGATCGCGATGGTCAGGCACAAGAGAAAGATTACCTTGCAGCAGGTGCGCCTGATGCGCGAGGCGCAAGACGAAGCTGGAGAAAATAACTGAGATGAAGCCGCGCCAGAAAAGATTTGTGTTTATTGTAGTTGCCGTTGCCGCTTTGGCCCTGGTCGTCGGCTTGGTGCTGAACGCGCTGCAAAACAATGTCAGCCTGTATTTCACCCCGACCCAGGTGTTTAACAACGAAGCGCCGCAAGGGCGCAGCTTCCGTATCGGCGGCCTGGTCGAGGAGGGCAGCGTGAAGCGCCAGACGGATGGGTTGACGGTGCATTTCGTGATTACCGACAAGCACAAGAGCATCCCGGTCGTTTACAAGGGCATCCTGCCGGATTTGTTTACGGAAGGCAAAGGCGTGGTCGCGCAAGGCAAGGTCGAGGCCGACGGCGTGATGCACGCCGACGAGGTACTCGCCAAGCATGACGAGAACTATATGCCGCCCGAGGCCGCCGATGCGTTGAAGAAGGCCGAGACTGCGAACGCTTCCGCCGTCGTGGCGACTCCGGCAAGCGCGCCTGCGGCGCCTGCCTCAAAATAATTTTGAAAGCTTCAGCATGATTCCAGAGATTGGCCATTTTTCATTGATCGTTTCGTTGTTTCTGGTAGCGTGCCTCGGCACCCTGCCGATTATCGGCGCGGCACGCGACAATGCGGTATTGATGGGTACCGCGCGTACCCTGGCATATGGACAGTTTGTGTTCATTTCCATGGCGTTTGCCTGCCTGACTTACGCCTTCGTTGTCAACGATTTTTCCGTCCTGTACGTGGCGCAGCATTCCAATTCACAGCTTCCCGTCGCCTACCGCGTGGCCGCCCTGTGGGGCGGGCATGAAGGCTCGCTGTTGCTGTGGGTGTTCATCCTTTCCGCATGGGTGCTGGCAGTCGCCGTATACAGCAGGCACTTGCCGGAGGAGATGGTGGCGCGCGTGCTGGGCGTGATGGGGCTGGTCGCGGTGGGCTTCCTGCTGTTCATGCTGTTTACCTCTAACCCCTTCGACCGCCTGCTGCCTGCTGCGGTTGATGGGCGCGACCTGAATCCGCTGTTGCAGGATCCCGGCCTGGTGATCCACCCGCCGATGCTGTACATGGGTTATGTGGGCTACTCGGTGGCATTTGCGTTTGCCATCGCCGCCCTGCTGGGCGGGAAACTGGATGCTACCTGGGCGCGCTGGTCGCGCCCGTGGACGACGGTGGCATGGGTATTCATGACCGGCGGCATCGCGCTGGGCAGCTGGTGGGCCTATTACGAACTGGGCTGGGGCGGCTGGTGGTTCTGGGATCCGGTGGAAAATGCCTCGTTCATGCCGTGGCTGGTCGGCACCGCGCTGATGCATTCGCTGGCGGTGACCGAAAAGCGCAACGCATTCAAGAGCTGGACGGTGCTGCTGGCCATCGCGGCATTTTCCCTGAGCCTGATGGGGACCTTCCTTGTGCGCTCCGGCGTGCTGACCTCGGTGCATGCCTTCGCCACCGATCCCAAGCGCGGTATCTTCATCCTGTCTTTCCTGGTGGTCGTGATCGGCGCGTCGCTGCTGCTGTTTGCATGGCGCGCGCCGAAGATCGGCCTGGGCGGCAAGTTCGACCTGCTGTCACGCGAATCGCTGCTGCTGTCGAACAACGTGCTGCTGTCGGTTGCCGCGGCCTCGGTTTTCATCGGCACGCTGTACCCGCTGTTCATGGATGCGCTCGGCCAGGGCAAGCTGTCGGTCGGCCCGCCGTATTTCCATGCGGTGTTTGTGCCGCTGATGGTGCCGATGGTGCTGATGATGGGTCTGGGGCCGCTGGCGCGCTGGAAGAAATTTTCCGCACCGGAACTGGCCAGGCGCGTGCGCTGGGCATTTGCCAGCGCGGTGCTGATCGCGCTGCTGTTGCCGCTGACGATGGGCAAATGGACTGCGATGATCGCGCTGGGTTTGCTGCTGGCATTCTGGATCGTCGCCTCGGTGCTGTTGAGCCTGCACGAGCGCCTGGCCGGGCGAGGCGATTTCATGCCGCGCATGCGCAGCCAGTCGTTGAGCTATTACGGCATGCAGTTTGCGCACCTCGGCGTGGCGGTGTTCATCATCGGCGTGACGCTGGTGAAGGGCTACGAGACCGAGCGCGATGTGCGCATGGATGTCGGTGATACGGTGCAGGCGGGCGGCTATGAATTCCGCTTCAACGGCATCACGGAAACGGAAGGCCCCAATTACGTGACGGCAAAAGGGCGGGTGACGGTCAGCAAGAACGGCAAGCTGGTCACCGAGCTGTACCCGGAAAAACGCCAGTACAACGTATCCGGCATGCCGATGACCGAAGCGGCAATCGACACCGGTTTTCTGGGTGACCTGTACGTCTCGCTGGGTGAGCCGATCCCGGACAGCAAGGGGGCATGGGCGGTGCGCGTCTATATCAAGCCGTTTGTGGACTGGATCTGGGCAGGGTGTCTGTTGATGGCGCTGGGCGGTGTGCTGGCGATCAGTGACCGCCGCTACCGCCTGCACCGGAAGCCGGAAGACAAGAGTGGAAAATTAGCGACAGAGGGCAAATAAATCATGATGCGTTTCATACTTCCCCTGGTGGTTTTTCTGATCGTGGCGGCTTTCATGTTTGTCGGGCTGGGGCTGAACCCGCGCGAAGTGCCGTCGCCGCTGGTCGGCAGGGCTGCTCCCGCGTTCACACTGCCGCAATTGCATGAGCCGGCGAAACAGTTTTCGCCGCAGGACATGAAGGGCAAGGTGTGGCTGTTCAACGTCTGGGCATCGTGGTGCACGGCCTGCGAAAATGAGCATCCGGTGTTTCTGGACTTGGCGCGCCAGAATATCGTGCCGATCTACGGGATGGACTACAAGGACAAACGGGAAGACGGGGAGGCATGGCTGCGCAAGCACGGCAACCCGTACACCCTGGTCGTGTCCGATGCCGAAGGCCGCGTGGGCATCGATTACGGCGTGTACGGCGTGCCCGAAACCTATGTGATCGACAAACAGGGCGTCATCCAGCACAAGCAGATCGGCGCGGTGACGCCGGAAATCCTGAAGGAGAAAATCATTCCGCTGGTCAAGGAGCTGCAAGCCAAATGAAGCATCTGTTGATATTGCTGATGTGCCTGCTGCCGGCCCTTTCCCATGCCGGTGAGGCGAAGGATATGGCCGCCGATCCGGTGCTGGAAAAGCGCATGATCGGTTTGGCGGAAAATTTGCGCTGCCTGGTTTGCCAGAACGAATCGCTGGCCAGCTCGCATGCCGATCTTGCCGAGGATCTGCGCCGCGAGGTGCGCGAGCAGATGCAGAAGGGCATGAGCGACCAGGAGATAATCGATTATCTGGTTTCCCGCTACGGCGACTTCGTGCTGTACGACCCGCCGATGAAAAAATCCACGCTGGTGCTCTGGTTCGGCCCGTTCATCCTGTTGCTGGCCGGCGCCGGCATGCTGGTCTACCAGTTGCGCAAGCGCAAAAGCCAGATTCCGGAAGCCGAATTGTCGGCCGAAGACGCGCGGCGCGCCGCTGAATTACTGAACGAAACGCCGGCCTCGCCGAAACAACCGAAAGACCCGCAAGCATGACCTTATTCTGGATAATCTGCGCAGTGTTGCTGATCGTGGCGCTGCCGTTCGTGGTGTTGCCCCTGTGGCGCAGCGGTAATAACGCCGCTGGCGAGGTACGGCGCGATGCCGCCAACCTGGAGATTCTGCGCGACCAGCTGGCGGAACTCGAAGCCGATTTGGGCGACGGGATGCTGACGCAGGAGGCTTACGAGCAGGGCAAGCGTGAGCTGCAGGCGCGTCTGCTTGAAGAGGTAAAACTTTCCGAACAGCCGGCCAGGCCGCCGCGCCATCCCGCCAAAATACTGGCGATCGTGCTGGCGATATTGCTGCCATCAGTCAGCGTGCCGCTCTACCTTACAACCGGCAACACCAAGGCACTGTCGCCGCAGCAGGATACCGTCATGGCAGGCGATTTCGGCGTTATCCGCTCCGAAGCCAAGCTGCAGGAACTGGAAAAAGAACTGGCACAACGGCCGGAAAACCCGGATGGCTGGGTGGTGCTGGCGCGTTCCTACAGCGAGCTGCAACGCTTTCCCGATGCGGTGCGCGCCTATGGTCAACTGGTCAAGCTGGTGCCGGATGAGGCGCAGATATGGGCGAGTTACGCCGACGTTTATGCGATGACCAACAACCAGTCGCTGCTGGGCGAACCGACCAGGTTCCTCAACAGGGCGCTGGAACTGGACGGCAGCAACACCATGGCGCTGGCCTTGTCCGGCTCGGCGGCGATGGAGCGCGGCGACTATGCAGCGGCCATCACGCACTGGACAAAACTGGCCGATCTGCTGCCACCGGATAATCCCGACTTGCCAATGATCCGCAACGGCATTCAGCAGGCGCGCCAATTCCTTGCGTTGCAAAAAGGCGGCAAGGAAAAGCTGGCCAAGCTGCCGTCTGCCAAAGCCCCTGAAAAAGCGGCAGGCAATGATCAGGCGGCAATCAGTGGCAAGGTCGCATTGAGCCCGGCATTGGCCGGCAAGGCTGCACCGGACGATATCGTGTTTGTTTTCGCGCGCGATGCGCAGGGGCAAAAAATGCTGCTTGCCGCATTGCGCAAGCAGGTGAAAGACTTGCCGCTGCAATTCACGCTTGACGACAGCATGGCGATGCAACCGCAGGCGAAGCTGTCCGGCTTCGACCAGGTCGTGGTGGTGGCACGCATCTCCAAGTCCGGCAACCCGATCGTCCAGCCCGGTGATCTGCAGGGATCGGCGGGCATCGTCAAGCCGGGTGCCAAGGGCTTGAATATCGTGATTGATTCGATCGTGCAATAACTGCAAGACTGCCCTGCCATGACGGCATCTGATTACAAATTGGATGCCGTTTTTTTGTGATCCAAACCGCTTCAATCCCATTCCTCCACATTTTTCAATGTTCACCAAAGAGATCAATGCGGTAAAAACTTCTTACCGAGTTGAAGCTGAATTTGCCGAACGATGTCGAAATTGATGCCCCGAAAATGGCCGTGAGGGGGAAGGTAGAGGATGTCAGATTACCGCTTATCTTGAAAAACTGCCCATTTATTCTTCTTTTCTACCGTTGGTCGAAGTGGTTAACCATTTGACCGCAAAGGCTTTGATCTTTGCATGGGCAGATTCCAATATATGCGCACTTACATTACATGCTGGAGGTATTGAAAATGACCACCACCATTATCGGCATCATTATTACAGCACTTGCCATTGAAGTAGATAAGTTTACGCAATACAGGCACTACATCTTGCCAATGATTGCCCTTGCTGGCGTGCTGACAATCATTGTGTCTCTTGTGCTGTAGATACGGGGAAGTTCAGCATCATAACCAGCGATTCATCAAGAGGAAGCTCACCATCTGTCAGGAATGTATGGACGCTTGGATAGGGGAAAAAAATGGGCGACCATGGATCGCCCGTAGTAGGAGGAACTGAGTTGTTATCAGCTGCTAAGCTGAACAAAGCAGCGCGCGCACTGTACCAATATTCTTTTACAACCCATATACGTCAGAATGCTTAGGTACTCCGGATTAGTTCTTTCGGGTTACTCAGGAATTTCAGCATCCAAGTTGCACAGCTTTTTGGTACGTCCCAGACCTAGATGAGCTTAACTGGTTATCTGTTGCGCCTTTGATTTCCTGCCCGGCGCTGCCGGAGGGGTATATCCAGCTACAC
>CAYNYH010000096.1:0-8624 GCA_964401425.1 uncultured Gallionella sp.
ATGCGTTTCAGATAACCGTTCATGACAGATTGCCGGGAAAAATACCCGCGCAGATTAGCATAAATAGGGCGTTGGGAGCCGGCATAGGACAATTCCCTATGCCGGATTATCTAGGTAATTCTGTATATATCTCCGCCAGACAGGCCATGGTCTAATGCCATGCGGCATATTCCCCGAAAGGGTCGTTCCCACCAACGACAACAAGGCAATGAAACTTTAACCAACGAAAACGCGGAATCGAAATTGCACCGGACATTCAGCCCAAAACTGGCCGCCTTCGCCGCGGCGACCCTCATGTTCGCAGGCATGCTGGCAGTCTATAGCTTCGAGCGCGAGCATGTCGCGCGGGAAGAGCGGCTCCGTGTCATGGAGCGTGTCTCTGCCGTACGCGCCAGGCTGGAGGCGGCCGTCAACATGTCGATCGCCGCCTCGCGCGCCATGGCGGTAGTCTATGCGGCGCACCCCGATTTGCCGCAACATGAATTCATCAAGCTGGCCGAGCAGGCCAGAGCATCCAGCCCTGCCATCCTCGATATCATCCTGTTCCGCGGCAGCACCGTCTGTTGCGTCTATCCGCGCGAAGGCAACGAAGGACTTATCGGGATGGACTTCAGCAAGCTGCCCGCACAATGGCCCGCCTATCAGAAAATGATCTCCACACGGCAGCCGGTCGTCGCCGGCCCAATGAAGCTGGTGGAGGGCGGCGAGGGAGTGGTGGTGAGCATCCCGGTGTACGGCGCAGGCCCTGCCTCGGAAAACAAGTCTTTTATCGGCGCCATAGGCACACCTATCCTGCTCGACAGCTTGCTGCGCGAGGCAGATTTGCCTGCTATCGAAAAAACCCTGCATATCGCCATCCGCGGCCGCGATAGTGGCAGCGGCGATGTTTTCTACGGCAGCGCCGGTGTGTTTGCCGCACAGCCGGTCATGCAGCAAATCGCCCTGCCCGGCGGAAACTGGGAAATCGCAGCTTATCCGCGTTCCGGCTGGAATGCCGGCGCCTTATCGCTCAACATTACGCTTGCCTTGGGCGGCTTGCTGTGCCTGCTGGCAGCCGTGCTGGCCTACATGCTGGCCAGGCACTTGTGGCGGCGTGCCGAAAATGAACAGCGTTTGCATGAAAGCACGGCACAATTAACACGGATAGGCACCGAGTTGGCGCATCAGAATGCCGTGCTCGAGATGATCGTCCATCACGCCGAATTGCCCATCATTTTGGAAATGCTGGCACAGCTAGTCGAGGCATACCACCCGGAAATGCTGTGCTCCATCCTGCTGTC
This sequence comes from uncultured Gallionella sp., assembly GCA_964401425.1. GTDB lineage: Bacteria > Pseudomonadota > Gammaproteobacteria > Burkholderiales > Gallionellaceae > Gallionella. Next base: position 1,281 of record CAYNYH010000096.1, read on the forward strand.
GGATCAGGAGAGCAGGTGTTTACGGCACGGAGCAGCGCCCAGCTTGCCGGACTTTTACAATCGCGCAATCGATGGCATCGCCATCGGCGAAGGAGCGGGTTCGTGCGGCACGGCAGCCTATCGCGGCGAACGCACCATCGCCGAGAACATCGGGTCTCACCCTCACTGGGAGAACTACCGCGAACTGGCAACCCGCGCGGGCTTGCAGTCCTGCTGGTCGCAGCCTATCAAGGGCTACGATGGGCGCATACTGGGCACGTTTGCCGTTTATCACCGCCACCCCGCTGCGCCGCAGCCGGACGAAATCAGGCTGATCGAGAACTATGCCGGGCTGGCGGCTCTGGCCATTGAACGCACGAGCATTGCCGAGGCTTTGCGCCTGCACGACGCAGCGCTTAATGCTGCCGCCAATGCGCTCATGATTACCGACCGGAACGCGCGCGTCATCTGGGCGAATCAAGCCTTCACCAGATTGACCGGCTACGAGTTCGACGAGGCGGCCGGACGCTATTGCAGCGAGCTTTTCAAATCGGAATGCCATGACCAGCAGTTCTATGCGGCGATGTGGCAGACCATCCTCTCCGGGCGTGTATGGCACGGTGAATTGATCAACCGGCACAAGGACGGCACGCTATACCACGATGAAACGACCATTACGCCGGTGCGCGGCAAGAGCGGTGAGATCACCCATTTCGTGGCGTTGAAGCAGGACATCACGGCGCGCAAGATCAGCGAGGAACACATGAAAAACCTGGCGTTTTACGATCCACTCACGCAATTGCCGAACCGCCGCCTGCTGATCGACCGGCTCGGCCAGACTTTGGCATCCAGCAGGCGCAGCGGCCGACATGGCGCGCTGATGTTCCTCGACCTGGATAATTTCAAGCCGCTCAACGATACGCATGGCCACGACGTCGGAGACCTGCTGCTGATCGAGACGTCGCAGCGCATTGCGGCTTGCGTGCGTGAGGAAGACACCGTGGCGCGTTTCGGCGGCGACGAATTCGTGGTGATGCTGAAGGAGCTGGATGGCGATAGCGTGACCTCAGCCACGCAGGCCAACGGGGTGGCGGAGAAGATCCGTGCCGCGCTGGCCAAGCCTTACCGGCTGGAGCTGCTGCAGGAAGCCGACGGCGAACTCGCAGTCGATCACCATTGCACTTCCAGCATCGGGATCGTACTGTTCGTCGGCCATGAATACAGCCGCGAAGACATCCTCAAATGGGCCGATGTTGCGATGTATCAGGCCAAGACGGCGGGGCGCAACACCATCCGCTTTCATTATCCCGGCAACGCCTGATTTCAACTGCTCTCCCTGAAATCGCCTCCGCACTGGCGGGCTACCGACAGAATCGCCTTGCCCGCCGCTATCGCATACAATTGCGCGGTCATCATTTCCGGCGTCAAACGATGTATCCGAAACTTGTCCTCGTTACCTGCATCCTCGCTTTCTGTGCCGTGGTACTGAGCGCCTATGCGCGCCTTTCCGATGCGGGCCTGGGCTGCGCCAACTGGCCGGCCTGCTACGAGGAGAATGCGCTCAAGGAAAGGCAGCCACCCCAAGCCAGTGCGCCGCGCGGACACACCTCGTGGCAATGGAAGCTGCACAGCCAGGTGGTGCAACTGCTCGGCTTGCTGGCCATCGCGGTGTGCGGGCTGGCGTGGAAAAAGCGCAAGGAACTGCAGCAATCGCCGTTGCTGCCTACCTTGCTGCTGGGGCTGATGATATTCCTTGCCATCTTCGGTATCTGGGCGTTTTCCCATATACCGCGTCCGGCCATCGTGCTGGTGCACCTCGCGGGCGGCATCGCCATGCTGATGTTGCTGGCGTGGATCGCGTTGCGCCAGATGGCGCAGCCTGACGCAATCGACGCGTGCGAGGCGCAGAAGTGGCGTAGCCTGGCGCGGCTCGGCATTGCCTTGCTGCTGCTCCAGATCATGCTGGGCGGCTGGGTGAGCTCCAATTTCGCCGCGCTCGCCTGCAGCGGCTTCCCGCTCTGCCAGGGCGCACTGTTGCCGCCCATGGATTTTTCCTACAGCTTCGATTCTTCCGGCCTGCCGCTCTCCGCAGAAAGGCTGACAGCGATCCACTGGATGCACCGCGCCGGCGCGCTGCTGCTTGTTGCCTACCTGGGCTGGCTATCCTTCGGGGTCATGGCGATGAAAGGATTGCGCAACCTCGGCAGGATCATCATGGGGCTGGTCGTGCTTCAGCTCGCGCTCGGCGTCCTCAACGTGCTGCTCGGTCTGTCGCTGCCGGTCGCGGTACTGCACAACGCGGTGGCGATGCTGCTGCTGGTCGTGCTGGTGATGCTGAGTTTCCGGCTCCGAAAAACTCTCAGGTAAAAGCCTTCAGCAGCATCCGCGTCGCCAACACCAGCAGCAGGATGGCAAAACCGCGGCGCAGCGGCTGCAGCGGCAGCCGATGGGTCGCCCTCGCGCCGAGCGGTGTGGTGAAGGCGCTGCCGAAGATCAGCATGAACAGCGCAGGAAGATAGACGAAGCCCAGCGTCCCGCCGGGCAGCGCATGCAGCATCAGGCCGGTGGCGACATAACCTATCGTGCCGCCGAGCGCGATGGGAAAGCCGAGTGCGGCCGAGGTGCCGATGGCCTGCTTGAAAGGGATGTTGTGCCATAGCATGAAGGGTATGCTCAGCGTTCCGCCGCCGATGGAGACCAGGCTGCTGATCGCACCGATCCCGCCGCCGGCCAGCGTCAGTCCGGTGCGACCGGGCAATTGCCGGGTGGCCTTGGGCTTCAGATCGAGCAGCATCTGCACGGCAGCGGAATATACGAAAAACGCGAAAAACAGCGACAGCCAGGAGCGCGCAACGCTGCTGGCAAACAGTGCGCCGAGCAGCGTGCCGAACAGCAGCCCCGGCGTCATGCCACGCACGACAGCCATGTTGACCGCGCCATGCGCATGGTGCGTATAGGCGCTGGTGGCGGCGGTGTAGAGTATCGCTGCCATCGAGGTACCCAGCGCGAGATGCAGCTCTTGTTCGCCGCCCAGGTGCTGCGCCTCGAACAGGAAGCTCAGCACCGGCACCAGCACCAGCCCGCCGCCGATGCCGAGCAGGCCGGCGAAAAAGCCGACGAAGGCGCCGAGCAGGAGATAAGCCAGATACCATTCCATCAGAAAACCTCTACCAACCGTAGCGAGCGATTCGAGAGCAAGGCGCACGGAGCGCAGCGAATGAGGCATACCAAATGGGTAGACGAGGAGCGAGCACCGCGCAACGCCGCTATCGAATCGCGTAGTAGGTTGGTAGAGGTTTTCAATCGCGCACCAGATTCTTCAGGATGAAGTTCCACTCCGCCGGATCGAGCGGGGTGATGGACAGGCGATTGCCGCGTTGCAGGGTGCGCATCCGCGCCAGCTCCGGATGGCGGCGCAATTCGCCGAGGGAAATGGGCGTGATTTTGCGCACCAGCTGCACGTCCACGTTAAACCAGCGCGGCTGCTCGGGTGTGGCCTTGGGATCGAAGAAACGGCTCTTCCGGTCGAACTGCGTGGCGTCGGGATAGGCGGCGCTGGCGATTTTGATGATGCCGGCGATGCCCGGCTCCTTGCAGTTGGAGTGGTAAAACAGCGCGCCGTCGCCGGCCCGCATCTGGTCGCGCATGAAGTTGCGCGCCTGGTAGTTGCGCACGCCGTACCAGGCCACGGTCCGTTCCGGCAGCGCCGCGAGATCGTCGATGCTGCAATCGGATGGCTCGGATTTCATCAGCCAGTAGCGCATGTTCCCCGTCCGCAAATAAAAAGTGCGACCCATAAGGTCGCACCGGAATAAAGTCCCCCGCCTGTGCCGTTGACCCGGCATCTTGAACCCGGGTTCAAGAGGGCGGCTTCCCAGTTACATCAGGTACATCCGCGAGGGACGCTCACAACAGTAACATCAAGGGTTGCAGCCTTAAGCAGAGCTTATCGGTTCAAAGAATTACGGGCCTGACGAACACCGCAGGGGACAACTCAGAACAGCGTATCCTGCTCGGCTAATGCCTGGTCGATCGCTGTCTCCATGTTGCCCATTCTACGCTTAACGTCGGCGAGGTCAATGCCGCGCCCGACCTTGACTGAAAGCAGTTCGTGAGCGATGTTCAGGGCGGCCATGATGGCGATGCGCTCGACGCTGGCAATCTTGCCGGTATCGCGGATTTCGCGCATTTTTTTGTCGAGATAGGCGACCGCATCGAGCAGTTCGCCGCGCTCCTCTTCGGGGCAGGCGACGCGCAACTCCCGGTCGAGAATCTTGATGTCCAGCGTTTTGGTGGAACCGCTCATGTCTGTTCTTCGGGGAGGGTGGACAGCAGCCTTTCGAGGCGCGCCTTTGCGCTTTCCACCTTGTCGCTGCATAGCCGGTTGCTGCTGAGCGCATGCGCCAGTTCCTGGCGCAACTGGTGATTTTCCGCACGCAGCTTGCCGCTCACCTGTATCAGGTGCGCGAGTTTGCCTTCCAGTGCGGTCAATTCGTTTTCCATGCATTGACTATAATTTGAAAAGTGCTGATAAGTCAAACGGTAAGCGGAAGTTCTGAAAGCGGTTTGTGATTTTTTGGCAGCGCGCCCCGCCTGTGTTACAGTGCGCCCTGCTTTGAGGTTCCCGTCTGCTTGCAGACGGGTTAAACGGGAAACAGGTGAGGGATATACCCGATGCCTGTGCTGCCCCCGCAACGGTAAGCGAGTGCGGATTTGCCAGTATGCCACTGTGAGCAATCATGGGAAGGCGGCAAATCAAGACTTGCGAGCCCGGAGACCGGCCCCGGAGCAAAGGAACAGGAGATGCTGCGGGTGGCCGCATCGGAAATTGAACAGCCGTTCGACCTCCGCTTTTTCGCCCGCCGCACTTCCTGAATTTGATCTTCCAACGGGGACGCTTGGAAATTTTCAGGAGCACTTCAAATGAGATGCAAACTATCTGCCGCGCTATTCAGTGTGGCGTGTACCCATGCTTACGCAGTTGTTAACGAAACCCTGCCGGATACGGTCATCACCGCGACGCGCATTGCTCAATCCGCCGATGCAACCCTGGCTTCCGTTTCCGTCATCACCCGCCGGGACCTCGAACGCCTGCAGGCGCAATCCCTGCCGGAGGTGCTGCGCGGCGTGGCCGGCCTGACCATCAGCAACAATGGCGGCGCCGGGAAGATGACTTCGGTGTTTCTGCGCGGCACCAATTCAGACCACGTGCTGGTGCTGGTGGACGGCATCAAGATCGGCTCGGCGACTTTAGGCACAGCTTCGTTTCAGGATATTCCCGTCGCGCAAATCGAGCGCATCGAGATCGTGCGCGGACCGCGCGCCAGCCTGTACGGCTCGGAAGCGATCGGCGGCGTGATCCAGATTTTCACCCGCAAGGGCGGTGGCGCGCCGACGCCTTCATTCAGCGCGACCGCGGGAAGTTACGGCACGGTCAACGGCACGCTGGGCATGGCCGGCGGCGGGGAGCAGGGCTGGTTTAACGCCAAGCTCAATCAGCAAAACATTAATGGCTTCAATGCATTTAACAGCAATCCAGCCGAGCCGGACAAGGACGGCTATCGCAATTCTTCGCTGGGACTGCGCGGCGGCTATCGCTTCGATAACGGGGTGATAGCCGATGCGCAACTGTTGCGTGCCAACAGCAAAAATAAGTTTGACGGCTCTTTCGTGAATGAAGCAGAAGGTGTGCAACAGGTGCTGGGCGGCTCGCTGAAATTTGCTCCGCTGCAAGCCTGGAACATGACTTTGCGCGCCGGAAGCAGTCAGGATAATTCAAATAATTTCCTGAATGGCATATTCAAAACCCGCTTCAATACGCAACGCGACAGCCTGTCATGGCAGAACGATTTCGCGCTGAACACCGATCAGCTGTTCACGGCGGGGCTGGATTACCAGAATGACCGTGTCGATAGCACCACTGTCTATACCCAACCCACACGCAACAACCGTGCGCTGTTCGGGCAATATCAAGGCAGCTTCGGTGTGCACAGCATGCAAGCCAGCGTGCGACACGATAACAACCAGCAGTTCGGTAGACATAACACTGGCGGATTGGGCTACGGTTATGCAATCAATGATGCGGCGCGTTTGACAGCTTCTTATGGGACTGCATTCAAGGCACCGACCTTCAATCAGCTGTATTACCCGGGCTTCGGCAGTGCAACGTTGCGCCCCGAACTGGCGCGCAGCATCGAAGTGGGCGTAAGCAGCCGTGGAACATCGAGCATGTGGTCGCTGAACATCTACCAGACCAGCATCACCAACCTGATTGGCTACAATACCCTCCCCCCCTACAACATAATCAACATCAACACCGCGCGCCTGACCGGCCTGGAAGGTCAGCTGCAATCCCGGCTCGGCGGCTGTGACATCGGCGGCACGCTGACCCTGCAGGATCCGCGCCAGACTTCCGGCGCGAACCAGGGCAAGCTGCTGAACCGCCGCGCGACCGAAACGATACGCGTCGAAGCGGCGCACAGCTTTGGCGATTACCGCCTGGCCGGGTCGCTGTACGCGGAAGGCCGCCGCTTCGACAACCTCGCCAACACCAAGCGCCTCGGCGGCTACGGCCTGCTCGATGTGCGCGCCGAATACCGCATCGCACGCGGCTGGCTGGTACAGGGGAAGGTCACCAACCTGCTGGACAAGAAGTACGAGACCGCAGAGTTCTATAACCAGCCGGGGCGCGGGTTATACTTCACGCTGAATTACCAACCCGTAAATTAGAAGGTTTTTGCAGTGAGTGCTAGTGTCAATTTTATAAACAAGGAGCGAAAATGAAACTGTTATCACTACGTCCGGCACTGGCCGGTTTGTCCCTGGTGGCGCTGATGGCGGCCACGCGCATGCATCATTTCGGCAGTGCGCTGCACCTGCCGGACGCCTCGCTGGCAGTATTTCTGCTGGCCGGCGTTCTTGTCGCCAGCCCGCTGTTTTTCACCGGGCTGCTGCTCGAAGCCGGCGCGCTGGATTACGTGGCGATCGCCCACCTCGGCGTGAGCGACTGGTGCGTGACGCCGGCCTACTGGTTCCTGATCCCGACCTATGCGGTACTGTGGTTCGCAGGTCGCCACTACGCCCGCGTCCACCGGCACAGCCTGCGCAGCCTGGGCATGTTCGCCGTTCTTTCCGTCGCCGCGCTGAGCGTAGCATTCCTCATCTCCAACGGCGCGTTCTACTGGTTTTCCGGCCGCTATCCGGACACCAATATGACCGAATACTTCGCGCGCGTTGCGCAGTATTACGCTCCCTACCTGAGCAGCGGCCTGCTGTACCTCGGCTGTGCGGCAGCGCTGTATGCGGTGCTCGCCGCGCGCGCACCGGCCGCCGCCAAGGCCGAGTGATGAGCGACGCCGCGGAGGA
>CAYNYH010000097.1:0-8501 GCA_964401425.1 uncultured Gallionella sp.
TATTGGTGCGCGACGTTGAGCATGCGCGCCTCCTCGAAATAGTTGCCGATGATCTGCAGGCCGACCGGCATGTTGTTTTCTCCGAAGCCGCAGGGGATGGACATGCCGGGCAGGCCGGCGAGGTTCACCGCGATTGTGTAGATGTCGGACAGGTACATCTGCACCGGGTCGTCGCTCTTCTCGCCGAGCTTGAAGGCCGTGGAAGGCGCGGTCGGGCCGAGGATGACGTCGCACTGTTTGAAGGCCTCGGTGAAGTCCTGCGCGATGAGGCGGCGGATCTTCTGCGCCTGCAGGTAATAGGCATCGTAGTAGCCGTGGGAGAGCACGTAGGTGCCGATCATGATGCGGCGCTTCACTTCCGCGCCGAAGCCCTGCGCGCGGCTCTTCTCGTACATGTCGGCGAGGTCGGTGTATTCCGGCGCGCGGTAGCCGTAGCGCACGCCGTCGAAGCGCGACAGGTTGCTCGACGCTTCCGCGGGGGCGAGCACGTAATACACCGGCACGGAAAGCTTGGAGTTCGGCAGGCTGATCTCCACCACGGTCGCGCCGAGTTTCCGGTATTCGGCAATCGCCGCCTCGACCGCCTGCGCCACGTCGCCGCCCAGCCCTTCGGCGAAGAATTCCTTCGGCAGGCCGATGCGCAGGCCGTTGAGCGGCTTATTCAGGTCGCGCGCGTAGTCTTCCCGGTCGCGTTGCAGCGAGGTCGAATCGCGCTCGTCGAACCCCGCCATGGTATTCAGCATCAGCGCGAGGTCTTCCGCGCTGCGCCCCATCGGCCCGGCCTGGTCGAGGCTGGAGGCGAACGCGATCATGCCGTAGCGCGAGCACACGCCGTAGGTCGGTTTCAGGCCGGAGATGCCGCACAGCGCGGCGGGCTGGCGGATCGAACCGCCGGTGTCGGTGCCGGTCGCCGCAGCGCACAGCCGCGCCGCGACCGCCGCCGCCGTGCCGCCGGAGGAACCGCCCGGCACGCGCGTCTTGTCCCACGGGTTTTTCACCGTGCCGTAGTAGGAGGTTTCATTCGACGAGCCCATCGCGAACTCATCCATGTTGGTCTTGCCGAGATTCACCGCGCCCGCGCGGTTGAACTGCCCGATCACATGCGCGTCGTAGGGCGCGACGAAGTTGTCCAGCATCTTCGAACCGCAGGTCGTGAGCCAGCCCTTGGCGCAGAAGATGTCCTTCTGCGCGACCGGGATGCCGGTCAGCGCCTCGGCCTTGCCCGCGGCGAGGCGCGCATCTGCCTCGCGTGCCTGCGCCAGCGACATCTCCGGGTTCACCGTGATAAAGGCGTTGAGCTCCGGGTTGAGGCTGGCGATGCGGTCGAGATAGAGCTGCGTGAGTTCAACGCTTGAAATCTTCTTTGCAGCGAGGGCTGCGGAAAGTTGCTTGATGCTTGCGTTTATCATTTCCTGGAGGGGAATGGTGAGGGGTGAAGAGGGAAGGGAAAAACCTTCACGCTGCTTCTACCCTTCCCCCTTCCCCCTTCTCCCTTCACTATTCAATTACTTTGGGAACGAGGTACAGGCCCGCTTCGACTTGCGGGGCGATAGCCTGGAACAGCTCGCGCTGGCTGGTTTCGGTGACCACATCCTCGCGCAGCCGCTGCGATAGATCCTGCGCGTGCGACATCGGGGCGATGCCGCTGGTATCGACGGCCTGCATTTCCTCGATCAGTGCGAAAATGCCGGAGAGTTGCGAGCGGGCGGTTTCGATTTCCGTATCGCTCATCGCCAGCCGCGCCAGAAGGGCGACTTTACGGACATCTGCATGGGTCAGGGACATAGTAAAAACTTTATTGAAACAAGGGCAATAGGGTATCATAAAGGGGTTTATCGGCGCACCTCTTTGACTATCGGGAACAAACATGTTTGGATTTTTGAACGGCTACTTTGCCAACGACCTTGCGATTGACCTCGGCACCGCCAACACCCTCATCTGGGTGCGCGGGCAGGGCATCGTGCTGAACGAGCCCTCGGTGGTGGCGATCCGCCAGGAGGGCGGGCCGAACGGCAAGAAGGTGATCCAGCAGGTCGGCCTGGCCGCCAAGCAGATGCTGGGCCGCACGCCGGGCAACATCACCGCGATCCGCCCGATGAAGGACGGCGTGATCGCCGACTTCACCGTGACCGAGCAGATGCTCAAGCAGTTCATCCGCAAGGTCTACAAGGCAGGCATCTTCAGCCCCAGCCCGCGCATCGTGATCTGCGTGCCGTGCGGCTCCACTCAGGTGGAGCGCCGCGCGATCCGCGAATCGGCGGTCGGCGCGGGTGCGCGCCGCGTGGAGCTGATCGAGGAGCCGATGGCGGCGGCGATCGGCGCGGGCCTGCCCGTTGAGGAAGCCACCGGCTCGATGGTGGTGGATATCGGCGGCGGCACCACCGAGGTGGGCGTGATCTCGCTGGGCGGCGCGGTGTATTCCGGCTCGGTGCGCGTCGGCGGCGACAAATTCGACGAGGCGATCATCAACTACATCCGCCGCAACTACGGCATGCTGATCGGCGAGACCACCGCCGAGGAGATCAAGAAGACCATCGGCTCCGCCTTCCCGGGCAGCGAAGTGCGCGAGATGGAAGTGAAGGGGCGCAACCTGGCGGAAGGCGTACCGCGCAGCTTCACCATCTCCAGCAACGAAATACTCGAGGCGCTGACCGACCCGCTCAACAGCATCGTCAGTGCAGTGAAGACCGCGCTGGAGCAGACCCCGCCGGAACTCGGCGCGGACATCGCCAACAAGGGCATGGTGCTGACCGGCGGCGGCGCGCTGCTGCGCGACCTGGACCGCCTGCTGATGGAAGAGACCGGCCTGCCGGTGCTGATCGCCGACGACCCGCTGACCTGCGTGGTGCGCGGTTCGGGGCGCGCCCTCGACAGCATGGACAAGTCCACCAACATCTTCACGACCGAGTAATTGTTAAGCGCAACACCCCGTAAAGCCGCGATGGAACGTCGTTGACAGACAGCACCCAATCCCTGCAATTCTTCAATCGCGGCCCCAGCCCTGCGGTGCGGCTGGTGTTCTTCGTAGTACTCTCCCTGCTGCTGCTGTTCATCGACGCGCGCTACCGCTACCTTGAATCCACGCGCAGCGCGCTGTCCGTGCTGGTCTCGCCGATCCAGCGGCTGGCAACCCTGCCGGGCGTGCTGTGGCAGCAGGCCGGCGATTTCCTGACCACACAGCAGCATCTGGTGGAAAACAACCAGGCGCTGCACCAGCAGCATGACCGCGATGCCGCGCAACTGTCCCGGCTGCAGGCGCTGCAGCAGGAGAACAGCCAGTTGCGCAACCTGCTCGCCCTGCCGCAGCGCAGCGAACCCGCCACGCTGGCGGCCGAGATCGTGTATGCCGAGCGCGACGTATTCAAGCGCAAGGTGCTCATCGACAAGGGCGCGAATGCCGGCGTGCAGATCGGACGGGTGGTCATCGACGATGTCGGCATCGTCGGCCAGATCACCCGCGTCCATCCCTGGCTGTCCGAGGTCACGCTGATCACCGAAAAGGACCATGCCGTGCCGGTGCAGGTGCTGCGCAACGGCTTGCGCACCATCGTGTTCGGCGCGGGCGACACCAGCCAGCTGTCGCTGCGCTACATGCCGATCAGCTCCGACATCCAGGATGGCGACACGCTGGTCACCTCGGGCATCGACGGCCTCTATCCGCCGGGCATCCCGGTCGCCAGGATAGTAAAGATCGAGCGCGATCCGGCCTACCCCTTTGCGCGCATCACCTGCCTGCCGGTGGCCGGCGTGGACAACCACCGCCACCTGCTGATCCTGTCCGGCCTGCCCAGGCTGCCCGAACCGCCGGCGGAAGAACCTGCGGCGCCGCAACCTTCGAAATCGAAGCAGAAGAAATAATGCCCTATCTCGCCCCTGCCAATCCCGAAATCCAGCGCCCGGTCAGCACTACCCTGATCGTATTCAGCGTGCTGCTCGCGCTGTTCCTCAACGGGCTGCCGTGGAAGGGCATCTGGCTGATGCTGCGCCCGGACTTCGTCGCCGTGGTGATGCTGTACTGGTGCACGCACAAGCCGACGCGCATCGGCATCGGGCTGGCCTGGGCGGTCGGCATCCTCGCCGACGTGGCCGATGCCAGCCTGTTCGGCCAGCACGCGCTCGCCTACACCCTGCTCGCCTTCGGCGGCGTGACGCTGCATCACCGCCTGCAGATGTTCGACCTGCGCCAGCAGACCACGCAGGTGTTCGGCATCCTGGCGCTGACCTACCTGGCCTATGCGCTGGTGCACTGGCAGGTCAACGGCTACGTGGTGTGGCCGTACTTCCTCGGCTGCCTGACTTCGACCCTGCTGTGGGTGCCGCTCAGCCTCATGTTCCATGCGGCGCGGCAGATGCGCGTGGACCGCGACCGTCAATGAACAAGCACGTCGAACTAAAAAACCATCAGCGCGAAATTTTCTACTTCCGGCTGCGGCTGGCGATCAGCATCGGCTTCGTGCTGGTGCTGATGACGATCCTGCTGCTGCGCTTCTTCTACCTGCAGATAGTGCGTCACGACTACTACCAGACGCTCGCGGAGAGCAACCGCATCTCCATCGTGCCCATCGTCCCGAACCGCGGCATGATCCTCGACCGCAACGGCGTGGTGCTGGCGCACAACTATTCCGGCTATACGCTGGAGATCACGCCGAACAAGACTGCCAACCTGGAAGCCACGATAGCCGAGCTGTCCACGCTGGTCGAGATCACCCACAAGGACCGCAGGCGCTTCAACAAGCTGCTCGCCGAGCGGCGCAACTTCGAGACCCTGATGATCCGCAACCGGCTCAGCGACGAGGAGGTCGCGCGCTTTGCCGCGCAGCAATACCGCTTCCCCGGCGTCGAGATCAAGGCGCGGCTGTTCCGCGATTACCCGTACGGCGAGCAGATGTCCCACCTGCTCGGCTATATCGGGCGCATCAACCAGACCGACGTGGAGCAGCTCGAGGAAAACGACCTCGCGGCCAATTACCGCGGCTCGGATTACATCGGCAAGACCGGCCTGGAGCAGAGCTACGAAAGCGTGCTGCACGGCACCACCGGCGTGGAGCAGGTCGAGGTGGATTCGGGCGGCCGCGCAGTGCGCATGCTGTCGCGCACCCCGCCGGCTTCCGGCAACACGCTGGTGCTGAGCATCGACGCGAAGCTGCAGGAGATTGCGGTGCAATCGTTCGGCAACTACCGCGGCGCGCTGGTGGCGCTCGACCCGAACAACGGCGAGGTGCTGGCCTTCGTCAGCAAGCCGGGCTACGACCCCGGCCTGTTCATCGACGGCATCGACACGCAAAGCTGGGACGAGCTGAACAACTCGCCCGACACGCCGCTCAACAACCGCGCACTGCGCGGACAGTACCCGCCGGGCTCCACGATCAAGCCGTTCATGGCGCTGGCCGGGCTGCACTACAACACCCGCTCGCCCGGCCACACCATCGGCGACCCGGGCTACTTCAACCTGCCCGGCAGCGGCCACCAGTACCGCGACTGGAAACAGGGCGGCCACGGCAGCGTGGACATGTTCAAGTCCATCGTGGTGTCCTGCGACACCTATTATTACGGGCTGGCCAACGAACTGGGCATCGACAACATCTTCAACTTCCTGTCGAGCTTCGGCTTCGGCAAGAAGACCGGCCTGGACATGGAAGGCGAAACCTCCGGCCTGCTGCCCTCGCAGGAATGGAAGATGCGGCGCTACCAGCAGAAATGGTATGCCGGCGACACCGTTTCGGTCGGCATCGGGCAGGGCTACAACCTGGTCACGCCGCTGCAGCTGGCGCGGGCCACCGCAACGCTGGCCAACAACGGCGTGAGCTACAAACCGCATATGGTCAGGGAAGTGCGCAGCTCGCGCAGCAACGAGAGCCGCCTGATCGAAAACAAGCCGGAATTCGACATGCAGATTCCTCCCGCGCACCTCGACCTGGTGAGGCGCGCGATGGTCGCGGTCAACCAGCCGGGCGGCACGGCGGCGGGCGCGGCGGCGGGCGCGCCCTACCGCATCGCCGGCAAGACCGGCACCGCGCAGGTGATCGCCATGAAGCAGGGCGAAAAATACGACGAGAGCAAAATCGACGAGCGGCACCGCGACCATGCCTGGTTCATCGCCTTCGCGCCCGCCGAACAACCCAGAATCGCGCTGGTGGTGCTGGCCGAGAACGGCGGGCATGGCGGCGGCACGGCCGCGCCGATCGCGCGCAAGGTGATGGACTACTACCTGCTCGGCAAGGTACCGCAACCCTTGCCGGATCAGGCCGGCAAGGAAGGGGCTGAACATGACTAGGCGCCAGTTATGGCTGCGCTTCATCGCGCACCTCGACCTGCCGCTGCTGCTCGGCATCGGCCTGCTGATGACGGTCAGCCTGCTGGTGCTGTACAGCGCGGACAACGCCGGCTGGGGCAAGCCGCTCAACCAGATGCTCAACATCATCGTGGCGTTCACCTGCATGTGGCTGATCGCCAACCTGCCGCTGCATTACCTGATGCGCACCGCCGTGCCGATCTACGTGCTGGGCATGGTGCTGCTCATCAGCGTCGCGCTGTTCGGCGAAATCAGCCACGGCGCGCGGCGCTGGCTGAATCTCGGCATCGCCACCATCCAGCCGTCCGAGCTGATGAAGATCGGCGTGCCACTGATGATGGCCTGGTACTTCGAGAAGCACGAGGCCACGCTCACCCTGAAGAATTACTTCATCGCCGCGCTGCTGCTGCTCATGCCGGTGGCGCTGATCGCGCGCCAGCCCGACCTCGGCACCGCGATCCTGATTTCCGCGAGCGGCTTCTACGTGCTGTTCCTCGCCGGGCTTTCCTGGCGCGTGATGGGCGGGCTGTTCGTCGCGGCGGCAGGCAGCGCGCCCTTCCTGTGGAACATGCTGCACGACTACCAGAAGCACCGCATCCTGATGCTGTTCGATCCCTCGCAGGACGCGCTGGGCAAGGGCTACCACACCATCCAGGCGACCATTGCGGTGGGCTCCGGCGGCATCCTCGGCAAGGGCTACCTGGACGGCACACAGACCCACCTCGACTTCCTGCCGGAACGCACCACCGACTTCATCTTCGCGGTGTACTCGGAAGAGTTCGGCCTGCTCGGCAACCTGATCCTGCTCGGCCTGTACCTGTTCGTGATCGCGCGCGGCTTCGTCATCACCGCGAACGCCTCGACCTACTTCACGCGCCTCATGGCGGGCTCCATCACGCTGACCTTCGCCACCTACGCCTTCGTCAACATGGGCATGGTCAGCGGCATCCTGCCGGTGGTCGGCGTGCCGCTGCCGCTGGTGAGCTACGGCGGCACGTCGATGCTGACCCTGCTGCTGGGTTTTGGTATGCTGATGAGCATCGAGACGCACAAGAAGCTGGTTAAAACATAGAGCCTTTCCGGGAGATCGCATGAACAAGCAAGTGTTGGTTTTGGCATTGGCAACCCTCGTCCTCGCCGCGTGCGGCAGCGCGCCGCAGCGCCAGGTGGCAACGCGCAGCACCCCCGCTCCGGTCGAAGACCACGCGGGCGGCGCACCCACCACAGGAGGCGGCTACCTCGCCGGAGACGGCCCCGGCGCGGACGCCCCGGCCAACCTCGACGCGATTCCCGACGCCGTGCCGAAGAGCGAGCCGCTGCACCGCTACGCCAACCGCCCCTACACCGCGCTGGGCAAGACCTACACGCCGCTGACCGCCGCGGGCAACTACAAGGAGCGCGGCATCGCCTCCTGGTACGGCAAGAAATTCCACGGCCAGCGCACCTCCAGCGGCGAGGTGTACGACATGTACGGCATGACCGCCGCGCACCCCACCCTGCCAATCCCGAGCTACGCGCGCGTGACCAACACCGCGAGCAAAAAATCCGTCGTGGTGCGCGTCAACGACCGCGGCCCGTTCCTGCACGAGCGCGTGATGGACCTCTCCTACACCGCCGCGCACAAGCTCGGCATCATCGGCAACGGCAGCTCGGAAGTGGAAGTCCAGAGCATCACTCCGGATGCCAGCGTGAATACCCTCGCCAAACCCGATGCCGTGGAAAGCAAACCATTGGCGAAGGCCGAAGCGCCCGCCGCGCCCGCTCCAAGCGTGCCGCCCGCCGCCACAACCACGGCCGCAGCAGCCGGCAACGTCTACCTGCAGCTCGGCGCGTTCAAGACGCCGGAGGCTGCGGAAACCTTTATGGCTCAGATGCGCGCCAAGCTCGGCGACGCCGGCAAGCAGCTCAGCGTGTTCCTCAAGGACGGGCTCAACCGCGTTCACCTCGGGCCGTATGCTAACCAGGATGCGGCGCGGAGCAGCGCGGAGGGGTTGAAGGGGAAGTTGGGGTTTAAGCCGTTGGTGAATTTGCGGTAGATAATTTCCGTTCGTGGTGATAACCAGCGACTTGGCTGGCGTTTTTTGGCAGCCTAGTCGAATGGCTAGTTGTTTCACCAGCTTGTCGAAGCATGAATGGCCAAAACAAAACCAACATCAAAAACAAAACCGCCGGGGGTAGCCCGGCAGCTAGTCACTTTTTCTTGCGTCGC
>CAYNYH010000098.1:0-8475 GCA_964401425.1 uncultured Gallionella sp.
TGTCGTGGGAAACGGCGTAGCTGAATTGCTCCAGGTCGGCGTTGGAGCGCTTGAGCTCTGCCTCGTATTCCTTGCGCTCGGTGATGTCGCGCAAGACAGCCAGTACATGTACTCCCTGATCATCTTCGGCAACGGTCACAGTATGAATCTGGACAACCCGGAGCTCGCCATTCTTGCTCGTAATGGTCCATTCTTCACCATATAGGTGTTCCCCCTGTCGCATGCGCTCCATGCGTTGGCGCGCCTGTTCCTGTACCTCGGCATCGGTATAGAGGGTCTGATACCAGCCGAGGCGATTGATTTCCTCCATGCCATAGCCGGTAAGCGCCTCCATGCTTGGATTCCAGATTGTAAAGCGGACATAAGGGAATTCGGCTATGGCATGGCAAACTGCCAAGGCATCCACCTCGGCATTAATGACCGACTCGGTGAATGCCAGCTGGTTCGCTATCTGCGTCTGCATAGTCTTGCGCCCGGTAATATCCTCCGAAATGCCTAACAGGTACTGCGGCTCTCCCAGCACATTCCTGAGCGTCAGTTTTCTCGTATGAAGGATGCGGATGCCGTGGGGGGTCTTGATCGATTCTTCCGGTATGTCCACTACACCGTGCTGCTCCAGCGTTGCACGGTCTTTCCCGATAGAGGAATCCGCCTGTTCCTTCGGGAAAAAATCGTAATCGTTGCGATCCAGAAGTTCGTTGCGGTCACGTCCCAGCAACTCCTCACCGGCGCGATTAAACAATGCAAAGCGAAGATCTGAAGCGCGCTTGAGGAAAATCATATTGGGGATGTTCTCGATAATGCTGTCGAGAAGCTGGTTTTTATCCCACAGCTCCTTTTCCGCATGTTTGCGTTCGCTGATATCGTACAGTATGACCATGTGGATTCCGGAAAAATGCTCCTTGATGGATGCGGCACTGGTTACAAAAGTGCGCATGACGCCATCCTTGCATCTGATGTCCAGCTCCATGGCATGAAAGGGGCTGCCGGTGCGTTTCGCCTCTTCCAGATTGGCTTGCCAGTTCTCAGCCACGAATTGCCGGTATTGCGGGTCCGGATAGGCAAGGGGCCACCAGTCTGCCAGGGTGGGAATATCGTCTGTGGTATAGCCGAGAGTTTGTACAAATGCGCGGTTCAGATAAACGATATTTCCCTGCTCATCGTTTAAGGCAAGAGGCACGGGTGTCGCTTCGATAATGGTGCGAAACTTGGTCTCGCTCTCCCGCAGGGCTTCCTCCGCACTCTTGCGCTGGGTCATTTCGAGCTTCACGGCAACATAGTGCATCGTGTTGCCTGCCGCACCCATTACCGGTGCGATATGCGCCTCTTCCCAATAAAACTCCCCATTCTTGCGCTTGTTAACAAGCTCGCCACTCCAAACCTGGCCATGGGTGAGCGCCTTCCACATTGCCACGTAAGTTTCCTTGGGCGTCCGTCCTGACTGGAGAATGCGCGGGTTTTGCCCAATCGCCTCTTCCAGGCTGTAGCCAGTAGTGCTCAGGAAGCACGGGTTGGCATACTGAATTTTTGCATCCAGGTCGGTGATAACTACGGAAAGGGGGCTTTGCTCGATTGCGGTGGAAAGCGTGCGTAATTTGTCCTCTACACGCCTGCGCTCGGTGATATCAAAGAACGTTACTATTGCGCCGATTACCCGCCCGTCGCGGGTAATCGGGGAAGACCAGTATTCCACTGCGAGGGCGCTTCCATTGCGGTGCCAGAACACTTCGTTATCCACATGCATTCTCTCGTTATGCCGATAGGCCTGGCATATGCGGCAATCTTTTTCCACATTAGGCATGCCGTCGGCGCGGGAGTGATGAATCAACTTGTGGATGTGTTTGCCGGCAATTTCATTGGCATCACGGTAACCGAGGATGCGTAAAAACGCAGTATTGACGAAGGTGCAATTGCCATGTGTATCCACTCCAAACATGCCTTCTGCGGCTGAGTCCAGAAGCAGGTGTGCCTGTTCTTCGCTCCTGCGCAATTCGCGTGTCATGTCCTGTGCCAAGTTAAGCGCCCGGGCCCTTCCGCTGACCAGCTGCCAAACCAGCAGCGACAGCAGCGCACTCACCAGGATGCCGGTCAGCCGTATCGTGGTGGCTCGTGCAGTATCGATATTTGCTTCAAGGGTGGGCAGGGAGTGCAGTCTGATATGCCAGTTATGGCCGGCGATTTGAAGGCACTGCGAGAAATCGTATAACGGGGCGCCGCTATGCTTCTGGGCAGATCGACTGTCGTACATCAGCGTTTCCGGTGTTTCATCCTCGCCATCGAAAATTTCGAGATCAGCATTATTGGACTGATTGCCGAGTATGCCGTGCATCAGGTCATTCATGCGAAACGGCGAATAGACCCAGCCGATGATGTTAGCGTGGCGCTCGGCCAGAGTTCCATGCGGCCTGCCGTTGCGGTATACCGGCACATACATGAGAAAGCCTGCCTGCACGTTCTGATCGGTTTCCTGCAACAGCCTGACCTTGCCCGATACAGCCGGTTTATCCAGATCGCGTGCCTGCTCCATGGCCGCACGGCGCGTCTCTTCCGAATACATGTCATAACCAAAGGCGCGCAAGTTGCGATCGGCAAACGGTTCCAGAAAGACGATGGAGGTATACAGTCCGCGGCCGCCTTCCGGGCGTACTGTGTAGCCGGGGTAGCCTTCTTTGCGGACAGCCTCGATATGCCGGGTTTTTTCGTGCGGCAAAACGATCAGCGAAAAGCCGACACCCTGAATGCCCGGGTATTGTTTCGCCAGTTGCAGGGCGGCCACATAGTTACGGAACTCATTCCGGTCAACACCCTTCGATGCGGCAAATAGCCCTTTAGTGCCGAGCAGGACTTGTTCATAGGCGGCCAGCCGCTGCTCGATACGCAGCACAACTTCGCGTGCCTGGTAATTGAAGTAATCCTCCTGGGCCTGGCGCGAGGCATTGAAGGCCGCATGCTGCAAAAAATAGGTTACAGCCAATCCGCCTGCCAGCAACAACAGTGGCAACAATTTACTGAGATACGGTCGTGTCATGGCATGCGCAATTCGGATAAGGAGGTTGTAAGCAGGCTCAACATCTGGCTTATTTTTGCGTAAACACAAGCCAGGTACACAGAAACACCCGGCTGCACCTTAATGCAGTGATAATGATGCGGCAAGTATTTAAATTCGTGATTGAATGGGTAAGCAAATGGTTATTGAAATAACCATTGAGTGTCTTAACCGGGCAATGACGTCAGATGGCTGCGGAGATTGGAGGCCTTGCTGTTCAACCCGAGTTTCTTGCGGATGTGCTTCCGGTGAACACTGATGGTTTCGGGGGAGAGAGACAAGGCTGCGGCGATGTCCTTGGTCGACAGACCCTGTTTGATCATGGTTGCCACTTGTATTTCGACCGGCGTTAACCGCCAGAGGAGAAAGGGGCGGGCATCAGCGTTGCCGTATGTGGAGGCCAGGTGTTGCAGGTTATTTTCGAGTACATCGAGCAAGTGTGCCTGCTTGATGCTCTGCGTGTTCTTTTTGAGCTTCAGCAAAAATGGTGCTATCTCCTGGTTCATTTTGCGCATCAGCGCACTCTGCGTGGCGAACTTATCCATATCCCTGTTCTTGAGCAACACCTTCAGCGCCGTATTGGTGTCTTCGAATTCACCCCTGAGTTCCTTCAACTGGGATGCCATTTTTCCGACTTGCTCTTTCAGATGGTTACGGGAATCGAGCAATATTTTTTCACTCACCTTGAGCTGTAGTTCCAGCGCATGGCGCACCAGGGCATGGCGTACCGCGCGACTCAAGGTGTCGTGATCGAATTGCCCCTTGACCAGATAATCCTGGGCACCGGCTTGCAAGGCAGCGATAGCGAGAGCATCGTCGTTGTGTCCGGTCAGCACCACAATGGGCACGTCGGGTAATGCGGAACGCATCACCTGCACAGTGGCAAGGCCAACCGAATCTGGCAGTGACAGATCGAGCAGCAAGACATCTGGCTTGCTGTTTTTGGCTGCGGCTATGCCACTGGCCAGCGTTTTTGCCCATATCACGGGCTTTTTGCCGCCACCGATGCCAAACTTGGCCAAGCGCACATATGCCTGGATCAATCCGAAATCGCCGGAGTCATCCTCTACTGCCAAGATAGACAAAGCTTGCTGCGGAGTTTCGCTCATGGGTTTTAGTCTGGTTTATTCAGTAAAACGCTTGGATTATGCAGCAGATTATTATCTTTTTGACGAAACTTGGCTGGTCAATCCAGTCAGATATTTGATTTTCTATTTCACTACGATGTCAAAGGTGATCCGTAGCCATCATTATCGCGGTTTGCGCTGATTCGCTGATTAACTGCTTTTGGCTTGGAGTTGTATGTCGAGCCATGTTCCTGGTCATCCCGGAAGCGGCCATTTAAGTTTGATTGGACAGGCGGTGTGGGTGCGGATGCTGGCTGACTGAGGATGGCAAGACGATCCTTAGTTCTTGTCCTTATGTTCCGGGCGGCGCTGTGGTTCGCGGGGGCGGCGTTCGGCCTTTTCGCGGGCGCCGCCTTGGGTTGTCTCATTGCGCTTTTCGCGGCGTACGCGCGGCTCGCCCGGCTTTTCTTCGCGCCTTGGCCTGGCTTCCTTGCTTTTTGCCTCGCGGCGCTGCCCGGCTTGCTTCTGCCGGTCTGCGTGCACCTTCGCGCGCTCATCTTTTGTCATCGTCTTTTCTCTGGTTTTGGCGGGGCGTTCGCTGCGGATTTCTTTCAGGTGCTTGACGCGCTCTTCGCGTATCTGCTCGATATGGTCACGTAGCGACTCCTTGCGCTTCTCGATGCGCTCCTCGATTTTCAGTCTGCGCTTTTCCCAGAAAACCGGCTTTTTCGCGAGGAAGAACGGCGCGACGGCCCGGTATTTCGGCGCAAAGGCAAACTTCTCCGGCGTGACCTCGCTCTCGCCATATTGCGTCTTCAGTACCGTGACGCCTTCGTTGACCATGTCGTAGGTGCCCGGTTCGTCGCCGTCGGTGTCCTCGATCACGGTGGTTTCATGGTCGGTGCCGCGGATGCCTATGGTGGCGGTAGGCGTGGTGATGCGATAGCTGGGCGCATGGTATTTGCCTATCCAGCCGGTGATGGAGCGTATCGCTCCCCTGACCAGGGACATGAAAATCTTGTCGCCGGATCCTCCGTCGGCCTTGTATTCGTCCACGCGAAACTCGGTGTTCTGGCGGATGGCGACGATCCCGCCGTCCACGGTGGCGAGATGCACTTCGCCGTCCGCTGCGGTGCTGATGGTCTGCTTTTCGTATATCTTCTGCCCGACGGAAATAGCGCCCGGCTGCGCGGCAGGGGCCGATACGGAAGCGCTGCCGGAGAGGGACTCGACGGTGGCGAACAGCTCCGCCGCATGAGCGGCATTGCCGAGGGACAGCAACAGCACCACTGGCAGGGCGAGTATGTTTCTCATGCTTGCTCCTCAGGCTCTTGATTCGGAAATCTGGTATCGTGCGCGCCGTTTGCTTCTTGAATACCCTTGCGAAAATTGTACTTCAGAGTCGAATCGGCCGTGGAAAATATAAAATATATGTTTAACATGTCTCTATGGATCAGGTGATGTCCATGCAATCGAAAATGCCTACCGATGAAGAAGTGCGCACCGCCCTGCGCAGCGTCATCGACCCGGAAGTCGGGATGAATATCGTCGATCTGGGCCTGATCTACGGCGTGGAGATTTCGGACGACAGGCTGCATGTCGACCTGACCATGACCACGCCGGCCTGCCCGATGGGAGAAATGATCCTCGACCATGCGCGGCAGGCGCTGGAGGCGGTGGTGCCGGAAGGTACCGAGGTCGAGCTAAACCTGGTGTGGGAGCCGCCGTGGAGCGCGGACAAGATGAGCGAGCATGCGCGGCAGTATTTCGGTTGGGACGGAGCTGCCGAAAGCCCGGATTCGAATTGATAGCGATTTTTTTATGATGACCGCAAGTGTAATGACCGCCGGCCTGCGCCACGGGAGCAGGGGATGACCGCGCAACCCGGTGGTCTGGGCGTTCCGTTCCGCCTGCCGCTGCTGATCCTGGGCTTTGTTTCCCTGGCGTCGGGCGTGCTGGCCGGTCTCGCGCGGCTGGGCTGGGGAGTGCCGCTTCCTTCGGCACAACTGGTCTTGCTGCATGGGCCGCTGATGGTGTGCGGCTTCCTCGGCACCGTGATCGGCCTGGAACGGGCGGTTGCGCTGGGGCGCCGCTGGGCCTATGCCGGCCCGCTGCTGACCGGGCTGGGCGGCATCGCCATCCTCGCAGGCTTCCCGGTTGCGCTGGGCG
Organism: uncultured Gallionella sp.; assembly: GCA_964401425.1. Classification (GTDB taxonomy): domain Bacteria; phylum Pseudomonadota; class Gammaproteobacteria; order Burkholderiales; family Gallionellaceae; genus Gallionella. The sequence continues at coordinate 6,283 of CAYNYH010000098.1, forward strand.
CATCGGCCATGGCGCTCGGCAGCGCGGTGCTGCTCACCGGGACGACCCTGATCACGTTGCGCCAGCGCGAACTGTTCATGGTCACCATGGCGCTCGGCGCGGCGAGCTGGCTGGCCGGCAACCTGCTGTGGCTGGCCGGTGCTGCGGTGCCTGCGGTGGTGGCGCTGTGGGTCAACTTCCTGGTGCTGACCATTGCCGGCGAACGCCTGGAACTGTCGCGCTTCATGCCTCCTTCGCCCGGCGCCAAAAAAATCTTCAAGGTCATTCTTGCCGTGCTCGTGGCGGGCGCTCTCCTCAATGTGGCCGGCAGCGGCGCCGCCGTGTATGGCGCCGGGCTGCTCGGGCTGGCGTTGTGGCTGCTGCGCCAGGATGTCGCGCGCCGCACGGTGAAGGAAAAAGGCCTGACCCGCTTCATTGCCGTGTGCCTGCTTTCCGGCTATGCCTGGCTCGCCGCCGGCAGCCTCGCGCTGCTTGCCGCCGGCAGCCTGACGGGGGCGGCCTACGATGCGGTGCTGCACGCCATCCTGCTGGGCTTCGTGTTCTCGATGGTGTTCGGCCACGCGCCGATCATTTTTCCCGCCGTGGTGAAGGTCAGGATGCCTTATCACTGGACCTTCTACCTGCCGCTGCTGGTGTTGCATGCATCCCTGCTGGTGCGCCTCGCGGGCAGCGGGCTGATGCTGCCGGAACTGCAAAGCCTCGGCGGATTGCTGAATGCGGCGGCGCTGGCGCTGTTCATCCTGAGCACCGTCAGCAGCGTGGTACGCGGTTTCCGGGGCAGAAGCCATAAAACCTGAACCACGAAGGACACGAAGTACACGAAGGGAAAAACAATGTATTACACAAAATGATGGAGTCGTCTTGCTGGAGGACATTCGACAGCGTGCAACTCCATAAGAAATCTTCGTGCTCTTCGTGTCCTTCGTGGTGAACATGTTTTCATGCGAACTTTATCCGCCGGGTTTTGTCCGACTTTCCGTATTCATTTGACAGAACCGCCGGCCTTTGCCAAGCTACGCCCATGTTCCGCGCCACCCGAAAATTTATCGCAGTGATCCTGGCCATCTGGCTGCCGCTCTTCAGCGGCAATGTGCTGGCCGTTTCGGTCGCCATGCAGGCTATGCGCGGCGACTGTCATTCCACCGCTGCGCAACAGGATGAGCACTGCGCTTCGACCATGGAGCAGCACGCGCACCATGACGGCCAGCTTGCCGCGGAACAGGATCAATTCGCCAGCCACCAGGGCAATGCCGGCGATGATTGCGGCACCTGCCATCTGGCCTGCTGCGGATACCTGGCTGCCGCATCCATCGAAGTGATGGGAACCCAACCATCGGCCATGCTGTACCTGCCCGCTACGGCGCAGTTCCAATCCATCACCTCGACTCCGCTCGACCCTCCGCCTCTCGCCCGCCGCTGACGCGGGAAGAGCGCCTCTGTTTTTTCGCAAGCTTGCCGGATTTTCCGGCACAAGGCCTCGCCCTGAACCATCAGGCAGCCGCACGGCGCCTGCTTATCGATTGCTTTTAAGGATTTGAATCATGAAGACGAATCAAGCGAGTTTTGCCAAGACATTGACCGGAATTTATCCGAAGAAATATATTTTGCTGCAGGGCATGGTGCTGTGCGCCGCATTGGCCTTCTCTCTTTCCGGTTGGGCACAACCTCAGGGCACGGCGCAGGCTGCCGCGAAGGGCGCAGAGCAGTTGCCCACCGTGGAGGTGTACAAGAGCGCGCAGTGCGGCTGCTGCAAAACCTGGGCGGAGCATCTCCAGAAAAGCGGCTTCAAGGTAGTGCTGCACGATGTGAACGACATCCCCGCGGCGCGCAAGAAACTGGGCATGCCCGGCCAATATGGCTCGTGCCACACCGCCCAGGCCGGCCAATACCTGATCGAGGGCCATGTGCCCGCGGCAGACATCAAGCGCTTGTTCAAGGAACGCCCCAGGGCCATCGGCCTGGCCGTGCCTTCCATGCCGCCCGGTTCGCCAGGCATGGAAAGCGATGACCCCGTTCCTTACGACACCCTGCTGATCGGCAAGGACGGCAAGGCCAGCGTGTACGCGCGGCATTAAACCGGCACAATCGGCCGGATTAAGAATTCCGGCGGTTGTTTTGCAATTGGCTTGGAGCCTATTTCAGCAGGTTTCATACCCCGCGTTGGGTCTGGGCGTGGATGGATGCAAGGCGCAG
>CAYNYH010000099.1:0-7383 GCA_964401425.1 uncultured Gallionella sp.
AGCTTCGGCGGCATCGCCTTGAGCTTGCCGCCGAAAAATATGTTCAGGAACAGCGTCTCGATCATGTCGTCGCGGTGATGCCCCAGCGCGATCTTGTTCGCGCCGAGTTCGTTCGCGACGCGGTAGATGATGCCGCGCCGCAGCCGCGAGCACAGCGAGCAGGTGGTCTTGCCCTCGGGGATTTTTTCCTTGACGATGGAATAGGTATCCTGCGCCTCGATGTGGTATTCCACGCCGATGGACTTGAGGTACTCCGGCAGCACTTCTTCGGGAAAGCCCGGCTGCTTCTGGTCGAGGTTCATCGCGATGATGCGGAAGTCGATCGGCGCGCGCTTGCGCAGGGTAAGCAGGATGTCGAGCAGGGCATGCGAGTCCTTGCCGCCGGACAGGCAGACCATCACCGTGTCGCCGTTCTCGATCATGTTGAAATCGGCGATCGCCTTGCCGACCTGGTGTTCGAGCCGCCCCTTGAGGCGGTTGAAATTGGTCGAATGACGCTCGAATTGGATGGGTTGTGCAACGTCGTTCATTTTCTGAATCTGCCTCTTCTAAATATTGATGCTTCTGCCGCCGTCGACTGCGATGACCTGCCCGGTCACGTAGGGCGTGTCCTGGATCAGAAAGGCCACGGTCCTGGCGATGTCGTCCGGCTCGCCCTCGCGCTTGAGCAGGGTATGCGCGACGATCTTGCGGCGCCGTTCCACATCCTCCCATTCCGGGCCATCCGGCCACACGATGACACCGGGCGCAACCGCGTTGACGCGCACCTGCGGCGCCATCTCCTGCGCCAGCGCGCGTGTCAGCGCAACCAGGCCGGCCTTGGCTACGCTGTACAGCAGATGCCCGTGCATCGGCCGCTCGGCGTGGATGTCCGCGATGTTCACGATGCAGCCGTGACTGCGGCGCAATTCGTCCGCCGCCGCCTGTGCGAGGAACAGCGGCGCGCGCAGATTGGTGCCGAGCAGGTCATGCCACTGCCGCTCATCCACCTCGGCGAGCGGCGTGGCGTAAAAACTCGAAGCGTTGTTGACCAGCGCGTCCAGCCGCCCGAATTTCTTGACGACCTTGTGGACCAGCTTAGGCAGCGCACCCAGGTCGAGCAGGTCGGCCTGGAAAGCGGCGGCACTTTTCGGGCGCAGTCTGTTCAGCTCGTCCTGCAGGGCCAGCGCCTCTTGCTCGGAGCGGTGGTAGTGCACCGCGAGCTCCGCACCCGCCGCGTGCAGGCGGCGGCAGATCGCCGCGCCCACGCGCTTCGCCCCGCCGGTCACCAGCACCACTTTGCCTTGCATCCCCTGTTCCATTAGACTCGCGCTCCACCACACGTTCCGAACTTGCGAATTATACCCGACCATGTCAGTTCAACTTCCTCCTCCCACTCCGGAAGCCGCCGAGCACAGCGCCCGATTGAACGAATTCATCCGCCGCGACATCACCGGCCACTACGATACAGAAGCAAAGTGCGGCTGGATCAGCTTCGCGCGCTACATGGAACTGGCCCTGTACGCGCCGGGGCTGGGCTATTACACGGCGGGAGCGCACAAGTTCGGCGAGGCGGGCGACTTCGTTACCGCGCCGGAACTGTCGCCGCTGTTTGGCCGCACCCTGGCGCGGCAGGCGGCGGAAATCATGGCCTCCAGCGCGCCGCATATCCTCGAGCTGGGCGCGGGCAGCGGCAAGCTCGCAGCGGACCTGCTCGGCGAACTGGAGAAGCTCGGCAGCCTGCCGGAGAGTTACGCCATTCTCGAAGTGAGCGCCGACCTGCGCGCACGCCAGCAGGCCTTGCTGCAGGAGCGCCTGCCGCACCTGATGGGGCGAGTGCGCTGGCTGGATGCGCTGCCGGAGAAATTCAGCGGCGCGGTCGTCGCCAACGAGGTGCTCGACGCCTTGCCCGTGCATCTGGTGCATTGGCGGGACAGCGCCCTGGCCGGGCGCGGCGTGGCCATCGGCGAAGACTGCGTCGTCTGGCAGGAGCGCGCCATCACGGATGCCGCCCTGCTGCACGCCGCGCAGCAGATCGCCGTGCCGGACGATTATGTAAGCGAAATCTGCCTCGCCGCGCGCGGCCTGGTCAACAGCCTGGCGAATTGCCTGGAACGGGGTGCGCTGCTGTTCATCGACTACGGCTTCGGCGCGCGCGAGTTCTATCACCCGCAGCGCAGCAGCGGCACGCTGATGTGCCACTACCGCCACCATGCGCACGGCGAGCCGTTCTACCTGCCCGGCCTGCAGGACATCACCGCGCACGTGAATTTCACCGACATTGCGGAATGCGGCATCGATGCCGGGCTGGAGCTGCTCGGCTACACCTCGCAGGCGTTCTTCCTGCTGAACTGCGGCATCACCGAATTGATGAAGGATATCCCGCCGGAAAACCTGCGCGACTACCTGCCGCTCTCGGCGCAGTTGCAGAAACTCACCAGTCCGGCGGAAATGGGCGAGTTGTTCAAGGTGATGGCCCTGGGCAAGGGCATCGCCGGGCCGCTATGCGGCTTCGCGCGCGGCGACCTGACGCGGACGCTGTAGCCCTCGTTACCGCCCCTGCACCCATTCGATCAGCGCATCCTGTGCGGCCTGCCCGTATTTTGCGTTCGGGTGGTTGACAAAGAACACCACGAGCCATTCCTTACCGCCCCGCGAGCGCACGTAGCCCGCGATGGTCTTCACGCCCTCCAGGGTGCCGGTCTTGAGGTGGGCGTGGCTGGCCGCGGCGCTTTCCCTGAGGCGTTTCTTGACTGAGCCGTCCACGCCGAGGATCGGCAGCGAGGCCGCGAATTCGGCGCTGTACGGATGGCCGGCGGCATGCTGCAGCAGTTGCGCGAGGTGCGCCGCGCTGATGCGTTCGCTGCGCGACAGGCCCGCGCCGTTTTCCAGCACGAGCTCGGGAAAATCGAGCTGCTGCTTCTGCAGCCAGTCCTGCACGGTTCGCGTACTGCGCTCGAGATTGGTGGAGGTAGCCCCCTCCTGTGCAGCTGCGCCCAGCGTCAGAAACAGCTGCCGCGCCATGACGTTGTTGCTGAACTTGTTGATGTCGCGGATGACCGCGCTCAGCGGCTCGGAGTGATGCATCGAGAAGAGTTGCGCGTTGCCGCCCGCGACGCCCTCGCGCTGCTTCCCTTTCAGCGCACCGCCGAGTTCCTGCCATAGCGCGCGGAATACCGCCTCCACGTAGCGCGTGTGCGGCATGACGCTGAGGTGCTGTTCGCGCTCGCCGCATTCGCCGGGGTAGCCGCCTTGCAGGACGACGCTGTCGCCATCCGGCTGCACGAGGACGCCGTCATCCCAGTTGTCGCAGCCGTTTCTGGATGCCTTCGGGGCGGATTGCGGCGCGAGCCGGTTGTCCAGCTTCACGCCGTCGAGCGGCGGCTCGCTGATGACCTTCATGCCGCTCCCGTTGGGCAGGTAGCGCAGGCGCAGCGTGTTGAAGTTCAGCAACAGCGCGTCCGGCCCGACGTTGTAGGCGCGCACCGGATCGTTGTCGAAGGCGGCCGGATCGTGCGGCGGCAACTCGAAGAAGCTGCGATCCAGCACCAGGTCGCCGCGGATTTCGTGCAGGCCGCGCGCGCGCATCTCGCGCAGCCACAGCCAGAATTGCTCGAGGGTGAGTTTCGGATCGCCATATCCTTTCAGAACCAGATTGCCGTACAGCACGCCGTCCTTCAGTTCGCCGTCCAGCCAGGCCTCGGTCTTCCAGCTGTAGGCCGGGCCGAGCATGTCCAGCGCGGCGTAGGTGGTGAGCAGCTTCATCGTGGAAGCCGGATTCATCGGCCGGTCTGCGTTCAGGCTGAGAAGCGGCTTACGCGCTCCCGCCTCGTGCACTACGATGGCAATACCGGAATGCGGGATGCCGGCCGCCTTCAGCGACTGCGCGACTGAGTCCGGCAGTGCGGCGGCATAGGCACTGGATGCGATAAGCCATGCCGCAACAATGCAGCCCAGATGCCTCATGCGAGCGTCTCCACGATGTCCAGCGTTCGCGTTACCAGCAATTGCATCTCCTCTTCATTGATCACATACGGCGGCATGAAATAAACGGTGTTGCCGATCGGGCGCAGCAGCAGTTCGTTTTGCAGCGCGAGCGCGAAGCAGCGCTGCGCAAAATCGCGCTGCGGACTTGCCACCTCGAACGCCCAGATCATGCCGGTGTTGCGCCAGTTGCGCACCGCGTGATGCTCGGACAATGGCCGCGCCATTGCGTTCAGTGACGCGGCCTTGCTGCGGTTCGCGGCGAGCACGTTGTCCTGCGCGAAAATATCCAGCGTGGCCAGCGCGGCGCGGCAGGCCAGCGGGTTGCCGGTATAGGAATGCGAATGCAGGAAGCCGCGCGCCGTCTCGTCGGCGTAAAAGGCCCGGTAGATTTCATCGCGCGTCATCACCACGGACAGCGGCAGGTAGCCGCCAGTGATGCCTTTGGAGAGGCACAGAAAATCGGGTGTTACATCAGCCTGCTCGCAGGCGAACAGCGTGCCGGTGCGCCCCATGCCGACGGCAATCTCGTCGGCGATCAGGTGCACGCCGTATGCATCGCACAACTCTCTCGCGCGCCGCAGGTAAACCGGATGGTACATCGCCATGCCCGCCGCGCCCTGCACCAGCGGCTCGACGATGAAGGCAGCAAGCTCGGCGTGGTGCTGCTGCAGATGCCGTTCGAGCGCGGCAACGCAGCGCAGCGCATAGGCTTCGGCGCTTTCCCCGGTTTCGGCCTTGCGCCAGTCCGGGCTCGGCACGATGGCCTGCTGCCGGATCAGCGCGCCGTAGGCGTCGCGGAACAGCGCGACATCCGTCACCGACAGCGCCCCCAGCGTTTCTCCGTGGTAACTGTTCTCCAGGCTGATGAATTGCGTCTTGCCCGGCTTGCCGGTATTGCGCCAGTAATGCGCGCTCATCTTCAGCGCGATCTCCGTCGCCGATGCGCCATCCGAACCGTAGAAGCAATGCCCCAGGCCGGGCGGCGCCAGCTCGCGCAGCCGCTCGGAAAGTTGCACCACCGGCTCATGGGTGAAGCCCGCCAGCATCACGTGCTCCAGCGTTTCGAGCTGCTCGCGCAACGCGGCGTTGATGCGCGGGTTGCAATGACCGAACAGGTTCACCCACCAGGAACTGACCGCATCCAGGTAGCGCTTCCCGTCGCAGTCATACAGCCACACGCCCTGGCCGCGCGCGACCGGCACCAGAGGGAAGCTCTCGTAATGCTTCATCTGCGAGCATGGGTGCCAGACGGCGGACAGGCTGCGCGCAAGCAATTCGGCATTGGTCGAAACAGGATTTTGCATGGGTGAAATCATAACGGGTTTTGCTTATTGCCATCAGGACTATGTTCGGATAGCCTGACCGGCAGCATACGCAAACTTGAGAGGAGGAGCCATGCGCATACTCATCACGGGCGGCACCGGCCTGATCGGTAGGCGGCTCTGCAAGACCTTGCTGGCGGAGGGGTATGAACTGACGGTGTTCAGCCGCAACCCAGCTTCCGTTCCGGCCAAATGCGGCGCCGCTGTCCATGCCATGAGCTCGCTTGCCGAGTGGCACACTGACATGACTTTCGATGCGGTCGTCAACCTCGCGGGTGAGCCTATCGTCGACAAGCGCTGGACGGCGCAGCGCAAGCAGGTCTTGTGGGACAGCCGCGTCACCCTCACCGGGGAACTGGTGCGGCGCATTGCCGCCGCCGAGCACAAGCCTTCGGTATTACTGAGTGGCTCGGCGGTGGGCTACTACGGCAACGGCGGCGACCTCATGCTGGATGAAACGTCGGCAGCCGGGGAAGGCTTCGCCGCGGAATTGTGCAAGGCCTGGGAGGCGGCGGCGCGGGTTGCGGAAAGCACCGGCGTGCGAGTCTGCCTGTTGCGCACCGCACCGGTGTTGAGCAATGACGGCGGCATATTGGCGCGCATGCTGCCGCCGTTCAGGCTGGGGATGGGGGCGCAGATAGGCGACGGAAAGCAGTGGATGAGCTGGGTGCACATCGAAGACCACATCGCGATGCAACCCCGGCTGCCGCGCGACGATCAGATGCACGGCCCGTACAACATGGCCGCGCCGCACCCGGCCACCAACGCCGAATTCACCGCGACGCTGGCGGCAGTGCTGCACCGCCCTGGCCCGTTCGTTGCGCCCGCCGCCCTGCTGAAACTGGCCATGGGCGAATCTGCCAGCCTACTGCTGGAAGGACAGCGTATGCTGCCCAGAAAAATGGAGGCGGCACACCATCGCTTCGCCTTTCCAACGCTTGAGGAGGCGTTGCGCGACCTGATCCGTTAACGAGCTTGAGTACCTTGCCGTGATTCACCAATCCGTGCCCGCCGATGCATGCTCCCGTCGCGTATGCGCGCTGCTTCCTGGCCCAGTTCGCTATTCCGCCGCAGGCAAACGAATTGAATACTGCCCGGATTTTTCGTCGCGCTGCAGCACGAGAAGCTTGTGCCGCTGCGCATCTTCCATCAACTCCTTGAACGAGCGATAACCATAGGCAGATTCGGTAAAACCCGGCTTGCGCCGCTGCATGGTCGGCTTGACCATCGAGCCCCAGATCTTTTCGTCAGAGCCTCTCTCGGCAATCAAGGCTTCGACGGTCTCGACGATGAAATCGAGCGCTTCCTGGCGCTTGTCTTCCTCGCTCTTCGCTTCGGCGGGCTTCGCAGCACCGGCGGCGGGCTTGGCAGGAGCCTTCTTGGCGGCCTGTTTCTTTTTTGCCTCCTGCGCACGCACCAGATCATCATAGAAAATAAACTCGTCGCAATTAGCGCTTAACAAGTCCGAGGTCGAATCCTTCACGCCGATACCGATCACGTACTTGTTGTTTTCGCGCAGCTTGGATACCAGCGGCGAAAAATCCGAGTCGCCGCTGATGATGACGAAGGTGTCCACATGGGCTTTGGTATAGCAAAGATCCAGTGCATCCACAACCATGCGGATATCGGCCGAGTTTTTGCCAGACTGGCGCACATGCGGAATCTCGATCAGTTCGAACGCGGCTTCATGCATCGTCGCCTTGAACTCCTTGTAGCGATCCCAGTCGCAATATGCCTTCTTGACCACGATACTGCCCTTGAGCAGCAGGCGTTCCAGCACTTTCTTGATGTCGAACTGCGCGTACTTGGCATCGCGCACGCCCAATGCCACGTTCTCGAAATCGCAGAACAATGCCATATTGGTAATCTCAGGTTGAGCTGCCATGTGTGCTCCTTCTTTGAAGTCCTGACCGAAAAAAAATGTGCCCTCTTTAATATCTATAGGACTTTGCGGGGGTTCATCAAGCCGTGCGGATCGAACACCTGCTTGATGCTGCGCATCAGTTCGAGTTCCAGCGGCTCCTTGTAGTCGCGGATGGTGGCGCGCTTGAGCTGCCCCAGGCCATGTTCGGCGCTGATGCTGCCGCCCAGTTCG
>CAYNYH010000099.1:7393-8463 GCA_964401425.1 uncultured Gallionella sp.
CACCACCTCATAAACCAGCCGGTTCACCTCACCCTCGTGCTGTGCGATGAAGGTCTTGTTCTGCTCCGCATCCGGCAGCGAAACGTTGTAGTGGATGTTGCCGTCGCCCATGTGCCCGAACGCCACGATGCGTACGCCGGGGAATGCGGCTTGCATTGCGGCATCGGCGCGCGCGATGAATTCCGCCACGCGGCTGACCGGCACGGAGATGTCGTGCTTGATGCTGATGCCGTCGCGCTTCTGCGCATCGCTGATGTTCTTGCGCAGCTTCCACCAGTTTTCTGCCGCATCGGCGTCGGCGGTGACGGCAAACTCCGGAATCTCGGTGCCGAACCCCTGGATCGCGCCGCGCAGCGCATCGTCCAGCGGACGTTGCAGCACCTCGTTCGACTGGATCAGCAGGTAATATTCGTAGCGTTTAGCGAAGGGCTCGGCGGTCCCGGGGATATGCCGAAGCACGATGTCCAAACTGCTGCGCGAGACGAGCTCGAAAGCGCTCAGGGTGTCCCCGCAGACGGAACGGACGTGCGCCAGCAGGCGCACGGCGATCGCGGGATCGGTGATGGACACAATCGCGGTGGCGCTGGATTGCGGGCGCGGATACAGCTTCAGCACGGCGGCGGTGATGATGCCCAGCGTGCCTTCCGCGCCGATGAACAGGTGCTTCAGGTCGTAGCCGGAGTTGTCCTTGCGCAGGCTGCGCAGCCCATTCCAGATGCGCCCGTCCGGCAACACCACCTCCAGCCCGAGCACCAGGTCGCGCGCATTGCCGTAGCGCAGCACGCCGTTGCCGCCGGCATTGGTGGAGAGATTGCCGCCGATCTCGCAATACTCCAGGGTCGCCGTGAGCTCGAGCGGGAACAGGCGGTCATGCCGCTCCGCCGCCCCGCGCACGCTGGCCAGGATACAGCCGGCCTCGACGGTCATGGTGTAATTCACCGCGTCGATCGCGCGGATGCGCTTCATGCGCGACAGGTTCAGCACGATCTGCCGGCCTTCCGCCAGCGGCACCGAAGCGCCGCACAGGCTGGTGTTGCCGCCCTGCGGCACGATGGCGATCCGGCTCGCGG
>CAYNYH010000100.1:0-7444 GCA_964401425.1 uncultured Gallionella sp.
GCCGATCACCTGGTCCACCTGCGGCTGCTTCAGGTAGAACTGCTCGACCGATTCCAGCACGGCCTGCGATCTTTCGCGCGTCGCCGCGGGCGGCAACTGGATCGCGGTGACGATGTAGCCCTGGTCTTCTTCCGGCAGGAAGCTGCCCGGCAGCTTCGCGTAGGTCCAGGCGGCGATCGCGACGATCACGGCGTAGATCGCGAGGGAGCGCAGCAGCCGGCGCACGGTGTAATCGACCCCGCCGACGTAGCGTTCCGTGACGCGCCCGAAGAACCGGTTGAAGCGTCCGTGGAAGCCGCGCTCCGCGCTTGCCGGGTCGTGCTTGAACAGGCTCGCGCACAGTGCCGGGGTGAGCGAGAGCGCGAGCAGGGCGGAGAATGCCATGGTCACCACCAGCGTGACGGCGAACTGGCGGTAGATCGCGCCGGTGGAGCCGCCGAAGAACGCCATCGGCACGAACACCGCCATTAGCACCAGCGTGATGGCGATGATGGCCCCGGTGATCTCCTTCATCGCCTGCCGCGTCGCCGCGCGCGGGTCGAGATGGTTGGCGCGCATGTTGCGCTCGACGTTCTCCACCACCACGATCGCGTCGTCCACCACGATGCCGATCGCCAGCACCATCGCGAACAACGTCAGCACGTTGATCGAGAAGCCGAAGGCATACAGCCCGAGCAGCCCGCCCATCAGCGACACCGGCACGACGATGGCCGGGATCAGCGTGGTGCGCCAGTTGCCGAGGAAGATGAACATCACCAGCACCACCAGCGCCGCCGCTTCCAGTAGGGTCTTCATTACCTCCTGGATGGACAGCTCGATGAAGCGCGTGGTGTCGTAGGGCACCGTCCACTCCACGCCCTGCGGGAAGTAGCGCGACAACTCCTGCATCCTGGCGCGCACGCCTTGCGCGGTTGCCAGCGCGTTCGCGCCCGGCGTGATGCGGATCGCCATGCCCGCGATCGGCTGGCCGTTGAGGCGCGCGGAGCGGCTGTAGTCCTGCGCGCCGAGTTCGACGTGCGCGATGTCCCTGAGCCGTACCGCGGAACCGTCCGGGTTGGCGCGCACCACGATGTCGCCGAATTCCTCCGGGGTGGCGAGGCGCCCGCGGCTGCCGATGACGGCGTTGATCTCCTGCCCGGGTGCGGCCGGCAACTGCCCCACTTCGCCGAGCGGCAGCAGCGCGTTCTGCGCGCGCACTGCGCGGCCGACGTCGGCGGGCGAGAGCGCGTAGGCCTCCAGCCGGTCCGGCCTGAGCCAGATGCGCATCGAATATTCGGTGCCGAACAGCAGCACCTCGCCGACGCCGGGCACGCGCAGCAGCGGCTCCAGCACGCTGGCGGTGGCGTAGCTGCCGAGGTCAACGGCGTTCTGGCGCCCGTCCGGCGAGACCAGCGCGACCACCATGACGAAATTGCGCCCGGCGCGGGTCACCGTCACGCCCAGCCGCCGCACGTCGTCCGGCAGGCGCGCTTCCACGCGCTTGATGCGGTTCTGCGCCTCGACCGATGCGAACTGGATGTCGGTGCCGGGGCGGAAAGTCAGCGACACCTGGCCGGAGCTCACCTGCGAGCTGGATTCCATGTAGAGCAGGTTTTCGATGCCGTTCATCTCCTGCTCGATGAGCTGCACCGCGCTCTGTTCGACCACTTGCGCCGACGCGCCGGGGTAGGTGACGGAAATGTTCAGCGTGGGCGGCGCCACCGACGGATACTGCGAGACCGGCAGAGCGCGCAGCGCGAGGATCCCGGCAAACGTGATGAGGATGGCGATGACCCAGGCGAAGATCGGGCGGTCGATGAAGAATCTGGAGAACATGGGTGGCCTTTATGGCTTCGCTGGGGGCGGGGTGGCTGGGCCTTCTGTCTTTGGCGCGCCGTTTGCCGGCACCGCTTTCACTGGCGTACCCGGGCGCGCCTTCTGCAGGCCGTTTACGATGACCTGCTCGCCGCCCTTCAAACCTTCGGCGATGATGAAGTCGCTGCCTGCCATGCCGCCGGTTTTCACCGGCAACGGCGCGGCCTTGCCGTCGGGGGTCACGATCATCACGAACTGCCCCTGCGGAGTGGCCTGCACGGCGCGCTGCGGCACGCGGATGGCGTTGTCCGCCAGCGCTTGCGGGAAGCGCAGGCGCACGAACATACCGGGCAGCAGTTCGCGCTGCGGATTGGGGAATTCGGCGCGCAGGCTGACCGCACCGGTGTTCGGGTCGACCGCCATGTCGGTGAAGAATATCTTGCCGGCCTTCGGATAGACGCTGCCGTCTTCCAGCAGCATTTCCACGCCGGCGGATTCGGCGCGCTTGAGCTTGCCCGCCTTGATCGCCTGCTTCAGGCGCAGCACGTCCGCGCCGGGCTGGGTGAAGTTGACGTAGATGGGGTCGAGCTGCTCGATGGTCGCCAGCAGGGTGGCCTCGCCCTTGCCGACCAGCGCGCCCTCGGTCACCTGCGCGCGGCCGATGCGCCCGGAGATCGCGGCGGGAACGCTGGCGTTTTCCAGGTCTTCCTCGGCGCGGATCAGCGCGGCTTCGGCCTGCTTGTGCTTGGCTGCCGCAAGGTCGTATTCCTGCTGGCTGACCGCCTTGATCTCGAGCAGCGGCCGGTAGCGTTCGACGGTCTGGCGCGCGATCGCGAGATCGGCCCTGGCCGCCTCCGCCGCCGCGCGATAGGTGCGCGCATCGATCTGGAACAGTGGCGCGCCCGCCTGCACGTCGCTGCCTTCCTGGAACAGCCGCTTTTCCACCACACCCTCGACGCGCGCGCGCACCTGCGCCGTGCGGTACGCCTGCAAGCGCCCCGGCAGGTCCTGCGTGAGCGTCGCACTGCCTGCGGCCACCGTGATCACGTCCACCTCGGGCGGCGGCATTCCCGCGCCGGGTCCGCCGGGCGCGGCGCCCTTGTCGTTCCCGCTACAGCCCGCCAGCAAGGCGGTCAGGAGGAGGGCATAAGCTATCGGCCTGGTTGGAGTTGCCATGTTGGATGTCCCATTTTAATTTTTCGAAAGACAACGGCTTTTGAGCCGCGGTGTGCTCCCCGGCGCTCCGGGCGGGGAGCTGCAAGCGGTGCAGAATATCAAACGCTTGTTTGAAATACAATCCTGCTCCATGTGCCGCCCTGCACAATCCGGTTTCTGTGCCCCGTTCCTGGTCGTGCTTGGTTTCAGGTGGCTGGTAGACCAACTCTTGGGCTCCAATGCGGGTGCATTGCGGCGTTGCGGTCTGCTTGTGGGGAATGGTTACACGGCGCAGCTCGCGCCTTGCACTGCATCCCGCAGGCAAGCGGTGCGGGGCATGAAACCTGCTGAAATAGGCTCTAGGGTTTCTTCATCTCCAGCGCGAGCTGGTACAGCTCGTTGCGGTTCGCCGCGCTGACCTTTGCGGCGAGCTGCACCGCTTGCTTGAGCGGCAGTTCGCCGAGCAGGATTTCGAGAGTATGCCTTGCTTCGGCGGGCAAACCTTGTTGAGGCACCGCGCCGGAAACCAGCACCACGAACTCGCCGCGCTGCCGGTTGCTGTCGGACATCAGCCATGTTTCGGCATCGCGCAAGGGGCAGGCATGAATCGTCTCGAACAGCTTGGTGATCTCGCGCGCCAGCACGACTTGCCGCTCCCCGCCCAATACTTTGCATAAATCGGCGACGCATTCGACGATGCGGTGCGGGGCTTCGTAGAACACCAGTGTGCAGGCATGGCCGCGCAGGGATTCGAGCGTGGTGCGGCGTGCGGCGGATTTGCTGGGCAGGAAACCATAGAACAGGAAATGCGGCTCCGCCAGGCCTGCCGCCGACAGTGCCGCGATCGCCGCATTTGCGCCGGGAACCGGGATGACGCGCAGGCCCGCTGCGCGCACCGCCTGCACCAGCAATGCGCCGGGGTCGCTGACGGCGGGGGTTCCCGCGTCGCTGACGAAAGCGACGCTCTGCCCCGCTTGCAGCAGCGCGACGATCTTCTCGGCGGCGCCCTTCTCGTTGTGCTGGTGCACCGCCATCAGCCGGTGCGCGTTGATGCCGTGCTGCGTGAGCAGGTGCGCGGTATTGCGCGTGTCCTCCGCGGCAACGACATCCGCCGCCGCCAGCACGTCCAGCGCGCGCAGCGTGATGTCGCGCAGGTTTCCAATCGGGGTGGCAACTACATATAATGCGGGTTCCAATTTTTGCGGATGTTCGCTATGCAACGTGTATTCCTCTGGCTGTCGGCGCTGCTCGCACTATACGTGAGCGGCATGGCCTGCGCCACCGAGGGGGCGCCGCCCGGCGAAGCGCTGCCGCCGGGCGACGCGAAGCCCGTGCCGCACATCGCGCTGCTGCTGCCGCTGAAATCGGCGGCTTTCGGCTCTGCCGCCGACGCGGTGCGGCAAGGTTTTGAAGCGGCGTCCGATCTGGAAATGCAGCTCCCGGGAAGGCTGCCGGTGAAGGTGTATAGCTGCTTCGACGAGGGCAATGACATCGCCGCGCTGTACCGCCAGGCCATTGCAGCAGGCGCGCGCGCCGTGGTAGGGCCGCTGACGCGCAACGGCGCAAGCGTGCTGGCGGCGGAAAAGGAAATTCCCGTCCCGACCCTGGCATTGAACGTGGTGGAAACCGCACCTGTAGGGCAGTTGTATTTCTTCGGCATGGCGGTGGAAGCGGAGGCGCGGCAAGCCGCGCAACTGGCGATGCATGAAGGCTTGCAGTGGGCCATCGTCATTACCACACGCGCCCAACTGTCCAAGCGGCTGCAGTTCGCCTTCGAAGAGGAATGGCATCGTTCGGGCGGCACGATATTGCGCGAGATCGAATTCGACAGCGATCCGGCGGAGTTCGCGGATATCACCGAGGCGGCCGGCACGGCGGTGTTCCTCGCGGCCGATGCCGAAAAGGCGCGGCTGATCCGCCCCTATCTGCCGAACAAGTTGCCGATCTACGCCACCTCGCAGATTTTCGTCGGCAACAGCGACAACCTGGTCAATTACGACCTGCACGGCATCCGCTTCGTGGACATGCCGTGGCTGCTGCAGGCCGACCATCCGGCGGTGATGGTCTATCCGCGCCCCGTTGCGCCGCTTCCCGCCGACCATGAGCGGCTCTATGCGCTGGGTATCGATGCGTTCCGCCTGATCCAGTTGCTGCTGGTCGGCAAGGCGGAAACCACCCTGCCGCTGGACGGGGTGAGCGGGCGCATCGAACTCAACAAGCATGTCTTCCAGCGCACGGCGGTTCCGGCGGTTTTCACGCAGGGGCAGGCGCAGCTCCGCCATAGGCAGGCCGCGCCCGCCGCGCCGGCATTCCCGGAGCGCACGCGGGAAAGCCATGAGTGATTGCGGCGCGCAGGCCGAGCAGCGGGCTGCGCAGTACCTGCAGCAGCAGGGAATGAAACCGGTTGCGCAGAACTACCGCGGCCGCTTCGGCGAGATCGACCTGATCATGCGGGAGGGCGCGACGCTGGTGTTCGTCGAGGTGCGCCTGCGGCGCAATCCCGGCTTCGGCGGCGCGGCGGCCAGCATCGACGCGCGCAAGCAGCAGCGCATCGTCCGCACCGCGCAGCAATATCTCGCCGGCCTCGCGCATACCCCGCCGTGCCGCTTCGACGCCGTGCTGATGGACGAGGGCGGCATGGAGTGGCTCAGGAATGCGTTCGAAGCCTGATTCGGTTAATATTCGCGCTCATCGAACAGGCAATACCGACATGGATATCAGCAAACGCATCATCAAGCATTTCAAGGACAGCGCGGAACTCAAGCTGAAGGTCAAGGAAGAGCTGGCCAAGCCCATCGCGGAAGCCGCACAGCTCTTTTTCGACTGCGTCGCCAACGACGGCAAGATACTGTGCTGCGGCAACGGCGGCTCGGCGGCCGATGCGCAGCACTTCGCGGCGGAGCTGGTGAACCGTTTCGAGAAAGAGCGTCCTGCCCTCGCCGCGATTGCGCTGACCACCGACAGCTCGGTGCTCACTTCCATCGCCAACGATTACGATTTCAACCAGATATTTTCCAAGCAGGTGCGCGCGCTCGGCCTGCCCCGCGACAGCCTGCTGGCGATCTCCACCAGCGGCAATTCGCCGAACGTGGTCGCGGCGATCCATGCGGCACATGATCGCAGCATGCGCGTGGTCGCGCTGACCGGGCGCGACGGCGGCGAAATGGCCCGCGCGCTGCGCGACGGCGATGTGCTGATCTGCGTTAATGCGAAGAGCACCGCGCGCATCCAGGAAGTCCATCTGCTCACCCTGCACTGCCTGTGCGACGTGATCGATTATCTACTGTTAGGAGAATAGGCATGCGTATCGTTTCCCTGCTGTTGCTCGCGCTTGCGGCCGGTTCGCTGCAAGGCTGTTTCCCGGTGGCCGCGGTCGGCGTCGGAACCGGCGTCATGATGGCGCAGGACCGCCGCACCGGCGGGGCGTACGTCGAGGACGAGGCGATCGAGAACAAGGCGTCCAGCCAGATCGGCAAGCAGTACAAGGACAAGGTGCACGTGAACGTCACCAGCTTCAACCGCAACGTGCTGATCAGCGGCGAGGCGCAGAGCGAGGCGGTGAAGACGGAAATCGGCAGGCTGGTGGCCGGCATCGAGAACGTGCGCAACGTGAGCAACGAGCTGGCCGTTGCCAGCCCCAGTTCGCTGACCTCGCGCAGCAGCGACAGCCTGGTCACCTCGGACGTGAAGCTGCGCTTCATGCAGGACAAGCGCTTCAACGCCGAACACGTCAAGGTGATCACGGAAAACGGCACGGTGTTCCTGATGGGCATCGTCAAGCGCGCCGAGGCCGACGCCGCCACCGAGATCGCCAGCACCACCGGCGGGGTGCAGCGTGTGGTACGTCTGTTCGAATACCTGGATTAAGTCCAGAACGTGTACACGGCACCCATCTTCGAACACAAGCTGTGCCGGCCGGAGCACTTCGCCGAGCGTGCCGCAATGCTGCCGCACCCGCTGGTGTTCACCAACGGCTGCTTCGACGTGCTGCACCGCGGCCACGTGACCTACCTCGCGCAGGCGCGCGCGCTGGGCGCGGCGTTGATCGTGGGGGTGAACAGCGACGCCTCGGTGAAGCGCCTCGGCAAGGGCGGCGACCGGCCGGTCAACCCGCAGGAAGACCGCATGGCGGTGCTGGCCGCGCTGGAATCGGTCAGCCTGGTGGTGCCGTTCGACGAAGATACGCCGCTGAACCTGATCCTCGCCTCACGCCCCGGCGTGCTGGTGAAGGGCGGTGACTGGCAGATCGAAAACATCGTCGGCGCACGCGAAGTGCAGGGCTGGGGCGGCAAGGTGCACAGCATCCCGTTCCTGCACGAGCGCTCCACCACCGCGCTGTTGAACAAGATACGCTCGCTATGAGCACGACCCGCTGAAATTCAGCGACGCATTGAAGGAGTATGGAAATGGCTGAGACCCACTTTGGTTTTGAAACCGTCGCCGAGGAAGAACAGGCCAAGCGCGTCGCGGGCGTGTTCAACTCGCTCGCCAGCCA
>CAYNYH010000100.1:7454-8443 GCA_964401425.1 uncultured Gallionella sp.
GGCAAGGTGCACAGCATCCCGTTCCTGCACGAGCGCTCCACCACCGCGCTGCTGAACAAGATACGCTCGCTTTGAGCATGGAAAACATTGCACCACGAAGGACACGAAGTTCACGAAGGCTTCGTGCGCTTCGTGGTTCAAATATCGCACTTAACAGCATGACAGGAGCATAGACATGGCCGAAACCCACTTTGGTTTTGAAACCGTCGCCGAGGAAGAAAAGGCCAAGCGCGTCGCGGGCGTGTTCAACTCGGTCGCCAGCAAATACGACATCATGAACGACCTGATGTCGGTCGGCCTGCACCGCGTCTGGAAGCGCTTCGCGGTCGGCGTCAGCGGCGTGCGCGAGGGGCAGCGCGTGCTCGACGTGGCGGGCGGCTCGGCGGACCTGTCGCGGCTGTTCCTCAAGAAAGTCGGTGCGAGCGGCCAGGTGGTGCTCACCGACATCAACAACGCGATGCTGCGCGTCGGCCGCGACCGCTTGCTCGACGAGGGCATCGCCACGCCGACCGCGCAATGTGACGCCGAGCATCTGCCGTTCCCCGACAACTACTTCGACTGCGCCAACATCGCCTTCGGCCTGCGCAACGTCACGCACAAGGACGCCGCGCTGCGCGAGATGTGCCGCGTGATCCGGCCCGGCGGGCGCGTCATCGTGCTGGAATTTTCCAAGATCGCCAAACCGCTGGAGCCGATCTACGACGCCTACTCGTTCAAGCTGCTGCCCAAGATCGGCGAGCTCGTCGCCAACGATTCGGAGAGCTACCGCTATCTCGCCGAATCGATCCGCATGCATCCCGGCCAGGAAGAGCTGAAGAAGATGATGGAAGAGGCCGGGCTGGAGCGCGTCGAGTACTTCAACCTGACCGGCGGCGTGGTCGCGGTGCATCGGGGGTATAAGCTGTAAAAAATTGCTGCGGAGGGCGTCTGCGGCGTTGCGCGGTACTCGCAATCCTCATGTACTTTAAGTACATTCCGGTTGCTGCGTT
>CAYNYH010000101.1:0-8373 GCA_964401425.1 uncultured Gallionella sp.
TGCCGGTGTTCTTCATGGCGGTGCGGCGCATCTTCCCGGGGCAGGCGCGCAAGCACAAGGAGAAGCAGCATGATTAATGGCCCGGAGAAAACCATGCACCACGAAGTGCACGAAGCACGCGAAGAAAGGCAAGGCATGAGACGGAAATATCTTCGTGCTCTTCGTGGTTCAAGTGGATGTCCTGCAGGAGTTTTTTTGTTAAGTGTGTTGGCCGGCTGCTCGCTGACGCCCGACTACCAGCGCCCCGTCGCGCCGGTCGCCGCCGCTTGGCCGGATTCCGCCAAGCCGAACGGCGCGCGCCGCGCCGCGGGCACCGACTGGCAGCGCTACTATCCCGACCCGCGCCTGCAGGCGCTGATAACAACCGCGCTGGAAAACAACCGCGACCTGCGCATCGCCACGGCGCGCATCGCCGAGGCGCGCGCGCTTTACGGCGTGCAGAAGGCCGACCGGCTGCCGAACTTCAACGTAACCGCCGGGCGCAACGCGTCGCTGACTCCTGCGGGCGCATCTGCGTTCACCGCCAATGCGATCCACTCGCAGCGCTACGACATGGGCATCAGCCTGGTGTCGTTCGAGCTGGATTTCTGGGGGCGGGTCGCCAGCCTGAGCGAGGCGGCCAAGGCCGGCTACCTCGCCACCGAGGCCGCACAGCGCGCCTTCCGCCTGTCGCTGATCGCCGACGTGGCGAATGCCTACCTGTCGCTGCTGGAACTGCGCGAACGCGCGCAACTCGCCGCGGCCACCGCAAAGACGCGCAGCGAAACCCGCGAGCTGACCCTGCGCCGCCGCGATGTGGGTGTGGCCGGTGATCTGGATTTTCTGCAGGCGGACGGCGCGTATCAGGCCGCCGTCGCCGAGCGCGCCAATCTGGAGCGGCAGGAGGCCGCCGCCGCGAACCTGCTCGATACGCTGGTCGGTCAGCCGGTGGCGCAGATGAAAGACCTGCCCGCCGCACGCGGCCTCGCCGAGCAGGGCATCACCCCCGACCTCATCGCCGGGCTGCCCGCCGAGGTGCTGCTGCAGCGCCCCGACGTGCTGGCCGCCGAGCAGCGGCTGATCGCCGCGAACGCCAACATCGGCGCGGCGCGCGCCGCCTTCCTGCCGCGCGTCACGCTGACCGGCAGCGTCGGCACCGCCAGCCGCACGCTGTCCGGGCTGTTCGACGCGGGCAGCGGCGCGTGGAGCTTCCAGCCTGCCATCAGCATGCCGCTGTTCGACGCGGGGCGCACCTCCGCCAACGTGGATGTCGCCGAGGCGCGCAAAGTCATCGCGGTCGCCGAGTACGAGAAGACCATCCAGCAGGCCTTCCGTGAGGTCGCCGACCTGCTGAACGCACGCGAGAAGCTCGCCGAGCAGCTTGCCGCGCAGCAGGCCAACGCCGAGGCGCAAAGCCGGCGGCTGAAGCTGGTCGAGGCGCGCTACGGCGTGGGCATCGCCAGCCACCTCGAAGTGCTGGACGCGCAGCGCGAAGCCTTCACCGCGCAACAGGGCACGCTGCAGGTGCAGCGCACCCTGCTGTCGGCCGCCGCACAACTCTACAAGGCGCTCGCCGGGCAAGGCGCCCCGCAGGAGGCAGGCAAATGACGGCTGGCATGTCCGCCAGCGAACAAACCCGCGCGCGGCTGCTGGATGCGGCGCGCGAGACGTTCTCGCAGCATGGATTCCAGGGCGCGACGGTGCGCGAGATCTGCCGCCGCGCCGGGGCGAACGTCGCCGCGGTCAGCTACCATTTCGGCAGCAAGGATGACCTGCTCGCCGAAGCGCTGAACTTCGCGCAGCTCAGGTCGTTGCAGGCTGACAATCTCGATTCCGGCGCAAGCCCCGAGGCGCGCCTGCGCCTGTTCATCCGCGACTTCATGCTGCTGTTGCTGGACGAGAAAAACCCTTCCTCGCAATGCCGCATGATGGCTCGCGAACTGGCCGACCCCACGCCCGCGCTGGACAAGATCGTGCGCGAGGCCATCGCGCCGCTGCATGAATTCCTCTACAAGCTGCTGCGCGAAATCGCCGGTGGAAGGACCGGGGAAGCCGAGCTGCGCCGCTGCGTGCACAGCATCTTCGGCCAATGCCTGTATTACCGCCACTCGCATCCGGTACTGCAACGCCTGCACCCCAGGCTGCGCTACAGCCGCAAGGAAATCGAGGCGCTGGCCGGACACATCGCGGACTTTTCCCTCGCGGGCATAGCGCGTATCTCGGGGAAAAACGGCGCCTGATCAGCCCTTCCTTGATTAGCCTGGTTGGCGGATTAAACCTTGAATTGCGCAACTATGTCGTTCAAGCCGCCCGCAATGCTGCGCAGGTCATTGGCATTTTCAGCAACGGCCTCACTTGCGCTGACTGTTTGCTCAGACATTTGGGTAATCCCTTCCATCGAATTCGCTACCGCCTTTGCGGCCGCATCCTGCTCTCTCACGGCTCGTCCAATCTCATTGATATGGCTGTTGATAACACTTGCCCCTGCTGCGAGGCTGGTAAGGATGCCCTCTGCTTTCTGCGAAAGTTCGAGACAGGTGGCGACAAGCGCCACGTTTTCATCCATGGAAGTGCAAGTGTTGCCGATGTCTTGCTGTATCTCTGCAACCATCACCGAAATCTCTTGCGTGGATTTTCCTGTCTGCTCAGCGAGTTTTCTGACTTCATCTGCGACCACGGCAAAGCCACGGCCTTGTTCCCCTGCTCTGGCCGCTTCAATTGCAGCATTGAGCGCCAGCAGATTCGTCTGATCCGCAATCCCCTTGATCGCTTCCACTATCCTGGTAATTTGTGAAGAACGCTCCGACAGGGACTGGACCAGCGTTGCGGTCTGCCCGGTGTTCTGAGTCAATCGCTCCATGCTCTGCTGGACTTCGCCAATCGCCGCAGACCCCTCTATGGCATCATCGCGATTTTTCACCGAAATTTCGTCGCTGCTTCTTGCGGAATCTGCCACCGAGGTAATTGATACCGATAGTTGCTCGATTGCCGCAGCGATTGCCGAGCTCTTCTCCGATTGCTGCGCTATCGAGTCACTGATGCTCCGCGATCCTGAGGCAACGGCTTCGGCACTGGCTTTAACACTGTTGCTGCTATCCCTTACGGAGAGAAGTGCCGCTCGCATTTTCCGGAGGAGGTCATGAAATGCCTTGGCGATGCGCCCGATTTCATCGAAGGATCTTACGCCGGTCGATTTCGTAAAATCCTTGTTTTGCGTGATGATGACCATAGCCGATTCAAGTGCCGACACCGGAGTGGCAATGGAACGAATAATCCACAGGCTGAGCAGCATGCCAAGGCTGACTAGAACAATGGCAATGGCAATGATGAAATCCCGGGTAAAGGCGTAGGATTCTTTCTGCCTGGAAATCTCAATGGCCGTCTCTTTTGCCAGAAGTGTCGATAACTCATCTGCCGCCTCGAGTGCCTTATTGACTCTGGGATTCATCTCTTTCAACAGGATGAGCGTGCCTTGCTCATAGTTACCCTCCCTCACCGCATGGGCTACTTTCTGAAGGCCATTCGCAACATAATCCTCCCGGGCAGCCTTGAGTTTCTGGAATGATTTTTCCTCGCCATCAAAAAAACCGTGCTTTGCATAGTTTTCGAGGGCTTGATCGATTTTATTCTTGTTCTCGGCGATTCTATCCAGATGGAATTCGATCTGGTGATCGTGCAGACTCGACGCAGCCATGGCCGGATTGTGCTGCAAAATCAGCAAGGCCTGAGCCCTGTTATCCTGGATAGCGGTTCGAATATCTCCCAGAATTTGCGTGGGAGCAAGGTGATCGGCCGCCAGTGCCTCTGAAAAGTCGTTGCCCTTTTTCAGTGAAAACAAGAGGCTCGCACTGATGGCAACAAGAGCAAAGAGAAAAACGCCTGCCAACAAAATCAACTTTTGTTTAATTGATAGTTTCAAAACCACTCCCCCTGAAAAAAACCCAAGAGCACACGAGTACATAGCCCGCGGCCCACTATATGAACTTCTGAAAGCCCTGCCTGCAAATTTTAACCCAAGAAAATTTTTTATCCTCCGCCCGCATAAAAATCGGGCACACATGCATGGATTAACCTTTTGAACTTCTGCTTTTGTGAAAACCGGCTATCCGGCTTGGGTCGAAATCGATACACCGCAATCGCAACCCTCCTGCCCAAAACGGATACTCACGGCAATGAATCCGAGGCGTCGGACACTTTCGCTCCTCTCGATAAAATACCTGAAACTGCTTATTCAAATATTTCGCCGATTTGGCTATCTTGAGCGTCGAAATGCCGTTTCGATTCGCATGTTTCACTGAGAGCACCGCTCTTGCCGTTTAATTGCCTGAACATCCCGAACCATGCTTTCCATTTAATGAACCGTTATGAGGAGGCCATGATGAAATGCAATGTTGGCGGAATCGATCGCACCGGACGCATCGTTATCGGAGTAGTATTACTCGCCGTCGGATTGGCGGCCCCTCTCGAAATAACCTGGCGCATAGTGGCGCTGGCAGTTGCGGCCATAGCGCTGGTAACCGCAACCGTGCGCTTCTGCCCTGCGAATGCGGCTTTCGGGATCAACACCTGCGAAGGTGAGGAGAAAAAGCAGAACCCATAAAAGGTACGGCTTCGCATTTCTTTGGGGCAAGCTTGCCAAGCCTGCCCTGCTCCCCTTAAACCGGATTGTCCTGATCGAAGAAGCGGTGCTCCAGGCCGAAGCGCACGGACAGGTGTTCGCCCAGCGCCTGGATGCCGAGCCGCTCGGTGGCGTGGTGTCCGGCGGCGATGAAGGCCACGCCGCTTTCCTGCGCGAGATGGAAGCTCTGCTCGGAAGCCTCGCCGCTGATGAAGACATCCACGTCCTGCGCGATGGCCGCCTCGAAGTATCCCTGCCCCCCGCCGCTGCACCATGCCGCCTTGCGGATACTCGTGTCATCGTCGCCGATGACCTGCGGGATGCGTTGCAGCGCCTGCCCGATCCGCGTGGCGAATTTTGCGAGCGTCTGCGGGGATGCCAACTCGCCTATGTACGCGATACCCTGCTCGCCGAACCGGCCCTGTTCCGCGATCCCGAGCAGCCTGCCGAGCCGCGCATTGTTGCCCAGCTCCGGATGCGCATCGAGCGGCAGGTGGTAGGCCAGCAGGCTCACGTCGTTGCGCAGCAACTGGGCGAGGCGGCGCTTCTTGATGCCGGTGATCGCGGCTTCCTCGCTGCGCCAGAAATAACCGTGGTGCACGAGAATCGCGTCCGCACCCCACGCGACCGCCGCATCCAGCACCTGCTGCGAGGCCGTCACGCCGGTGGCGATGCGCCGCACTTCCGCGCGCCCTTCCACCTGCAGGCCGTTCGGGCAGTAGTCCTTGAACAGGCCGGTTTGCAGCAGGCTTGCGTTATAATCACGCAATTCATTGAGCAACATGAGCTTTCCTTCGACATGAAACAGGCAGGTTCATCATACCATGCGTAAATACTGGCTTTTTTTCACCCAGGCGGTCACCATTGTGCTGGCGCTGCTGTTCATCGTCCAGACCCTCAAGCCTGAACTGCTGCCGAGCGCTGCGCGCAGCGGGGTGGTCACGCTGCTGGAAAGCGCACCGCAGGCAACGGATGGCAAACCCACCGCGGGCGTGAGCGCCGCCGCGCAGAAGGCCATGCCCAGCGTGGTGAACATCTTCACCAGCACGGTCATCAAGACGCCGCTCCATCCCTTCATGGACGACCCGCGCTTCCGCTTCTTCTTCGGCGACCCGCGCGAGATGGAGCCGCAGAGCAGCTCCAGCCTCGGCTCCGGCGTGATCGTCAGCCCCGACGGCTACATCCTGACCAACCACCATGTCGTGGAGGCGGCCGACGAGATCGAGGTCGCACTCGCGGACGGCCGCAAGACCAGGGCGCATGTGATCGGCTCGGACCCGGAGACCGACATCGCCGTCATCAAGGTCGAGCTTCCCGGCAAGCTCCCCGCCATCACCTTCGGCCACCCGGAGCGCGCGCAGGTGGGCGACATCGTGGTCGCCATCGGCAACCCGTTCGGCGTGGGACAGACCGTCACGATGGGCATCATCAGCGCGCTCAAGCGCAGCCATCTTGGGTTGAGCACCTTCGAGAATTTCATCCAGACCGACGCCGCGATCAATCCGGGCAACTCGGGCGGCGCACTGGTTGACGTGAACGGCAACCTGATCGGCATCAACAGCGCGATCTATTCGCCGAACGGCGGCTCGCTCGGCATCGGTTTCGCCATTCCCGCGAGCATCGCCAAGAAGACCATGGAGCAGATCATCCAAACCGGCTCCGTGACGCGCGGCTGGATCGGCGCGGGGGTGCAGGAACTGACTCCGGAACTGGCTGAATCCTTCAGGCTGGGCAACACCAAAGGCGTGCTGATCACCGAAGTCATACGCAACAGCCCGGCGGATCAGGCGGGCGTCAAGGCCGGGGATCTCCTGGTTGCGATAGACGGTACCGCCATCGTCGACTGGAACACCATGCTGGAAACGGTGGCCAATCTGCCGCCAGGCAAGATGGTAACGGCGAAACTGATGCGCAACGGCGCGGCGATGAATCTGCCGGTGAAGATCGGCAAGCGGCCGAGACCGGCAGCGCAGGAGTAAATTCCTAGGGCTTGGCTTCTGCCGCCCTGCCCTTGCCTATCCACGAGGCTACCACGATGCCCGCCTCATAGAGCAGCCACAGCGGAATCGCCAGCATGAATTGTGACACCACATCCGGCGGGGTGAAAATCGCGCCAACAATGAATGCGCCGACGATCACGTAGGAGCGGATTTCCCTGAGCTTCTCGACGCTGACCACTCCCATGCGCACCAGCAGCACGACGGCGACCGGCACCTGGAAGGTGACCCCGAATGCCACGAACATGCCGAGCACGAAGCTGAGGTACTTGTCGATGTCGGTCATCACCGCCACGCCCTGCGGCGCCGCCCCGACCACGAAACCGAATATCACCGGAAACACTGCGAAGTAGGCGAACGCCATGCCGCAGAAGAACAGCAGCGTGCTGGCGACGATGAGCGGCACAACCAGGCGCCTCTCGTGCGCATACAGGCCGGGGGCGACGAAGCGCCACAGCTGGTAGAGGATGTAAGGCAGCGCGATCAGCAAGGCAGTCATCATCGCGACCTTGAGCGGCACGAAGAACGGCGTGGTGACATCGGTGGCGATCATCTGCCCGCCTTTTGGCAGCTTGGCCAGCATCGGTTGCGCCAGCAGTGCGTAGAGGTCGGAGGCCCAGGGGAACAGGCAGATGAACACCAGCAGCAGAACCACGGTGACGTTCAGCAGGCGCTTGCGCAATTCGATCAGGTGCGCGATAAAGCTTTCACTGGTACCCATCAAACCGGCTTGCCTGGGGTGGTGGTGGATGGTGCGGCGGGCGGTTTCGGCTCATCGGGCTCGTCGGCCGACTTGCCCATCTGCGCATCCAGTATTTTCCGCTCCATCGCCATTCTTGCATCCAGCGTGGCCTGTTCGATGGCGGTGATTTCCTTGCCGATGATGCCACGCAACTGTTTGGCTTCTTCGATGGCCATGTCGTTGGCGATATCGCTCTTGACGTTGTGCACGTAACGCTGCATCCGCCCCCAGAGGTGCCCCGCCGTGCGCGCCACTTTCGGCAGCCGCTCCGGCCCGATGACGAGAAGCGCCACCAGCAGGATGACTACCAGCTCGGAGAATGCGAAGTCAAACATTCGTGTTTGACTTGTCCTTCGACTGTGTTTTTGACGTTACTTCACCTTCGATGACCTTGCCGCCCTGCCCGTCCTGCTGCGCCTGCTTGGGCTCGTCATCGCGCACGCCTTCCTTGAAGTTCTTCACCGCGCCGCCCAGGTCACTGCCGATGTTGCGCAGCTTCTTGGTGCCGAAAATCAGGATGACGACCAGCAATACGATCAGCCAATGCCAAATACTTAATCCGCCCATCATGTTCTCCCAGATAATTAACCGTTAGCCCCGCCGCACCATGGGCGGGATGCTGCCGCCGCCGATGATGTGGATATGCAAATGAAACACTTCCTGCCCGCCGCCCTTGCCGGTGTTGATCACGGTGCGGAAGCCATTTTCCAGACCCTGCTCCTTCGCCAGCCTCGGAGCCAACACCAGCATCCTGCCCAGCAGGGCGGCGTGACCGTCTTCGGCCTCCGCCAGAGAAGCCAGGTGCAGCTTCGGAACCAGCATGAAATGCACCGGCGCCACCGGGTTGATGTCGTGAAACGCCAACACCTCGTCGTCTTCGTACACCTTGCGGCAGGGAATCTCGCCGCGCGCTATCCTGCAGAAAATACAGTCGCTCATGCTCAGTCCTTCTTCCGGCTTTCCTTCTCGGCGATGCCCGACAGACCCTCACGGCGAGCCAGTTCGTTCAGCACGTCGTCCGCGCTCAAGCCATGTTT
>CAYNYH010000102.1:0-6740 GCA_964401425.1 uncultured Gallionella sp.
ATGGATGAGGAGCAACTTAGGGGAAGGCGTGCTGGTGCCGACGAGCAGCGAATGAGCGATGAGGCATGAGTGGGAAGCGCGGCTGACCTGTTAGCGGGTCAGGTCGACAGGAGGGAAATTCGGGCTAGCTCAGCTTGGCCCCTTTGCCCTCTTTAATCCGCTCTATAACGTAAAGAAAAGAAATCGACTCCAGTACCTTGGAATCACTCGGCGGGCGACTTATAGGAGATGCTGGGGTTGATCCAAAGTCGAGGCTTTATTCGACTACGCCCCCCTGCAACGACGGGCTGGGCAGCAACGTGGCCACCATAATGCAGCTGCTTACAACTTAACCATGAGGCGAATGAATGCAAGACCGAGCAGGGTAGCGCCTAGCACCAGTAAAGCCGCGGTGGCCTTCAGATAAGTGTGCGCGCGCATGAACTTATCGAGACGAATAGCTAGGTTAGTGCTGAGTTCCTGGGTAAGCGCTGGTTCCCGGAGGTATGCGATCTTCATTGCCTTTATGTGGTGGAACATTCCGCCAGAAGCTAAGAACTGCTGAAGCAGAGCAACTCCCGCTGATGCGGCAAACGCAATTGTGGAGGCGCCTAGTAACGTCTTAAAGAGCCAGTCGGTCAATGCTGCTACGGCCTCAGCCTTATCCAATAACGGCAGAAATACTCCGACCACAGCTATGCCGGCCAAGGCAAGCGTTAGGCATCGAGCGGATACGAGCTGCCCATACTCATATAGCTTTAGATCGACAGCATATCGCGCCTCTGGGAGTTCGATTCTGAGGAGATCTTCTTCAAGTATCTGCATCATTTACCGCTCCTTTGCACAGACGAAATGTACCCACAGACGAAAGGTACCGGAGTCGAATTATTTTCTTCCCAACCGGCAGGCGCAGTGTTCCAACATTCCCCCGTGCGGTCAATATGCCGGAATGCCTATATATTCCGGCCTAGCCCTGAACCAGTGACTACAGCACCACCGGCCGATCCGGCATTTCATTGGGCTTGCCGCCGCGCGCCGGGAAGTGATGCGCCAGATGATCGCCCACCGCGCGTATCCCGGTGAGCACGCCCGCTTCGAACTGCCCGTTGCGGAACGCCGCCTCCATCTCGCGGCAGACCGCTTCCCAGGTTTCTTGGCCCAGCCTCGCATGGATGCCACGGTCGGCGACGATCTCGACGTCGCGGTCCGCGAGCAGCAGGTAGATCAGCACGCCGTTGTTGTGTTCGGTGTCCCAGACGCGCAGTTCGGAAAACACCTCGACGGCGCGTTCCCGCGCCGCCTGTCCGGCGAGCAGCGGCGTGAGTTCCAGTGTGGCCTCGACCGCGAAGCGGATCTGCCCATCGTGCCGCGCCTCGGTCTCGCGGATCGCGCGCTCGATCGCCTCCAGCGCGCGCGGCGGAAAGGCGCGGCGCACCGCAGCGCGCCCGCTGGACAGATGCTTCAAGATACGTTTCAGGTTCATGCTGTTATCCTGCCTTCAAACCACGAAGAACACGAAGATCACGAAGAGAACTGCGAATCTTTTCCTTACCGAAATTGCCCAATGGCAAGCCACTCCATGAAAAATCTTCGTGGCCTCTGTGTCCTTCGTGGTGAAGTGTTTTATTCATTACCATCGCCCCGACGCCCCGCCACCCCCAAAACCGCCGCCCCCGCCGCCGAAGCCCCCTCCCCCACCAAAGCCTCCGCCTCCGCCGAAACCGCCGCGGCCGTGGCCGCCGAAGCCGCGCCCCGTCCCGCCCAGCAGCACGAATACGAACGCCATGATTCCGACCAGCAGCGCGGCAAACAGCGACGCGGCCACCAGCCAGGCGAGCAAGCCCAGCCCACCGCCCATCAGCGCGGCGGCAGGGAAGCGCCCGAGCAGCGCGCGCAGCATACCGCCCACGACCACTACCAGCCCGAAGGCGATGAACAGCAGCGACTCGATGTCGTAGCTGCCGCTCGCGGCGGTGCGCTTTGGCTCGGGCAGGGGTTCGCCCTCGATCACCTTCATCATCGCCGCCGTGCCGGCGTCGATCCCCGCATAGAACTCGCCGCGCCGGAAAAACGGCGTGATGATCTCGGCGATGATGCGCTTCGCCGTGGCGTCGTTGAGCGCGCCTTCCAGGCCGTAGCCCACCTCGATGCGTAGCGCGCGGTCTTCCTTGGCGACGAGCAGCAGCGCGCCGTCATCCACGCCCTTGCGCCCGAGCTTCCACGCCTCGGCGACGCGCATGCCGTACTGTTCGATGGTTTCCGGCTCGGTGGTGGGGACGAGGAGCACGGCAAGCTGCGCGCCTTTCTTCGCCTCGAAGGCGGCGAGGCGCGCTTCGAGTACCTGGGCCTGCTGCGCATCCAGCGTGGAAGTGAGGTCGGTGACGCGGTGCGCGAGCGGCGGCACGGCCACCTCGGCCTGCGCCGCGCCGGTGAGCAGCAGCGCAAGCAGGAAGACCCGCGCCAGAAGGTTCATTTATTTTGCCGGTGCGGCGGGCGGAGCGGCCTTGGGAGCGTCGAAACTGACCGCCGGCGGACGGGAAATTTCCTTCTCGTTCTCCACCGTGAAGTTAGGCTTGACGCTGTAGCCGAACAGCATCGCGGTCAGGTTGCTCGGGAAGGAGCGCACCGCGACGTTGTATTCCTGCACCGCCTTGATGTAGCGGTTGCGCGCCACGGTAATGCGGTTCTCGGTGCCTTCGAGCTGCGCCTGCAGGTCGCGGAAGTTCGCGTCGGATTTCAGTTGCGGGTAGTTCTCCGACACCACCAGCAGGCGGCTCAAGGCCGAGGACAGCTCGCCCTGCGCGGCCTGGAATTTGGCGAAGGCCTGCGCGTCGTTGATCAGCGCGGGCGTGGCCTGGATGCTGCCGACCTTGGCGCGCGCCTCGGTGACGCCCAGCAGCACGGTCTGCTCCTGCGCGGCGAAGCCCTTGACCGTGTTGACGAGGTTGGGGATCAGGTCGGCGCGCCGCTGGTACTGGTTCAACACCTCCGACCAGCTCGCCTTGATCTGCTCGTCGGTGGACTGGAAGGTGTTGTAGCCGCAGCCGCTCAACAGCAATGTCAGTAAAGCAATCCATAGGGTACGCATCGTTGACTCCTCAAGATTGAACACGCATGAAATATAGCACCAATCCCCACCCATAGGATGCGGTGAGCTTGCGAACCGCATCAATCGCGAACGATGCGGTTGCCACCGCATCCTACACGAGCTATAGCACTAAACAGCGCTGCTATTCAGATGGCCTACGCACTAAAAAACCGTAGCGAGCGGCTCGAGTGCAAGGCGCACGGAGCACAGCGACGAGACATACCCCCTGGGTAGGCGAGGAAGCGAGCACCGCGCAACGCCGCAATCGAGTCGCGCAGTAGGTTTTCTAAACTGCCTGTCCGGCGGCATGGCCCGACGCCCACGCCCACTGGAAGTTGTGCCCGCCTAGCTGCCCCGTCACGTCCACCACTTCGCCGATGAAATACAGGCCGGGCACGTCCTTGCATTCCATGGTCTTCGACGACAGCGCGCGCGTGTCGATCCCGCCGCAGGTCACTTCGGCCTTGGTGTAGCCCAGCGTGCCGCTTGGGGTGATCTGCCAATCGTGCAGGGCTGCAGCGATCTGCTTGCGCTGCTTGTCGTTGTACTGGTTGAGGGGCAGATTCTCGATCCCGGGCAACTGCGCGCACCACACATCGGCGAAGCTCTTCGGGAACCATTGCGTCAGGTAGTTGCTGAGCAGTTTCTTGCTGCCCTTCTGTTCGTCCAGCAGGCTCGCCATGTCGCAAGCCGGCAGCAGGTCGATGTGCAGCGGCTGGCCGTGCTGCCAGTAGGAGGAAATCTGCAATATCGCCGGGCCGCTGAGACCTCTATGGGTGACCAGCATGTTTTCGCGGAACGCGTGCTTGCCGAAGCTCGCCGTGACGTCGAGCGAGACGCCGGTCAGGTCGGCGTAGGGTTTCCAGTCGTCCGGCGCGAAGCTCAGCGGCACGAGGCCGGGTTTGAGCTTGGCGATCGGGATGCCGAATTGCTCGGCGACGTGGTAGCCGAACGGGGTCGCGCCGGTCTTGGGGATGGACAGGCCGCCGGTGGCGATCACCAGCGACTTCGCCTCGAAGTCGCCGCGCGAGGTACTGACGTGGAATTTCTTGTCGCGCTCGATTTTTTCGATCTCGCAGGACATGAAGCGCTTCACGCCCGCCGCATCGCATTCCTCCCTGAGCATGGCGATGATGACTTCGGCTTCGTCGTCGCAGAACAATTGCCCGAGCGTCTTCTCGTGGTAGCCGATGCCGTGCTTCTGCAGCAGCACGATGAAATCGCGCGGCGTATAGCGCGCGAGCGCCGAGCGGCAGAAGTCCGGATTGGAGGAAATGAAATTCTCCGGCCCGCTGTTGAGGTTGGTGAAGTTGCAATGCCCGCCGCCGGAGATGCGGATCTTTTCCGCGAGCTTCTTGGCATGGTCGAGCAGCGCCACGGAACGCCCGCGCTGCGCGGCCTGTATGGCGCACATCAGGCCCGCCGCGCCGGAGCCGATAATAATCACATCTGTTTTCATATTGTTCTGTTATGCCAGGGAAGGTGCGATTATCCCATGTAGCGGCAAGGCGCACCGCGATAAACCGACAAGGCCTTCAGCAATCTGCGGATTATCGAAGCTATCACGGCGGTTAACGGCGGAATCCCCCGGCTCATGAAAGCTCCGAACCGCTTGCCTTGAACAAGCCGCGCAATTCCACGATAATGCCCGCCCTTACCGAACGGCTTATTCCACGCTTTAATTCCCGGGTGTTCCAGATGAAAAAATTGATCCGCAATATGAGTTCTTCTTCCAGCCGCCGCGTGGCGCTGATCCTGTTGTGCTCCATGTCGGTCGCGGGCTGCGAAAAGCCGTTCGCCCTCAAGCCGCCCGAATTCGACATGACGCGTATCAACCAGGATGGCAGCGTGAATGACGGCAAGGACTATGCCAAGCAGCCCTGGGTATGCGTGCGGGACAACAAGTCGGGGCTGACCTGGGAAGTGAAGAAAACCGAACCCGGCCTGCACGACATCAACAATACCTACACCTGGTACGACCCGAATCCGGACAGCAACGGCGGTAACGCAGGCAAGACCAACGGCGGAAAATGCGCCGGCAGCAATTGCGATACCGAGTCTTACGTCAAGGCGGTTAATGCGGAAAAGCTCTGCGGCTCTTCCGACTGGTATCTGCCCAGCCGTTATGAACTGAACACCATCGTGAACCCCGCCGTTTTCTTCCCCGGCCCGACCCTGCCCAAGGATTATTTCCCGGAAACCCAGCCCGGAAAATACTGGACCGACACGACCTTCAAAACCAATCGCGCCGCCGCCTGGGTATGGCGCTTCGATCACGGCAGCGATTACGTCGAGGACAAGTTCGAAGGACTTAACGTCAGGCTGGCCTACGCCGCCCAGAAAAAACCCGGCGCGCCGGCAACGCAACCGCCCGCCAAATAGCCTGAAACGCTGCCCCTCCGCTCCGTTACAGAACGGGAATCAGCGGAGGGACAGGATAAACTGCACCAGAGTCTTGATGTCGTCATCGGCCAGCCTCGCATAGGCCGGCATGGCGGCATTGCCCCAGACGCCGCCCTTGCTGCCGTTCTTGATGATCCCGGCCAGGCGCTTCGGCGCAGCGGCATCATTGGCATATTTCCTGCCGATGTCCCGCAGCGATGGCCCCAGGATCGGCCTGTCCATGCCATGGCAATTGAAGCAGCCCTTCTTCCTGGCCAAGGCCTTGAACGCCGCCGCATCCACCGCCGCCTCCGCCTGACCGGCGAACATCAGCGCGATCGCCGCGATACCTGCCCACTGTGCCTTCATAAAACCTCCTCGAAAAACAACTGCTGCCAGCCTCAGCCGGTCCATTTTCCCGGCAATTTTTGCGCGGCACGCTGCGCCGCCGTGCTACGCTACCGCTCACTATTTTCGATTATTAAAACACAAAAATTGCATAGCGCATTGAGAGCCTGTTTCGTTTGTCATTCATTCGAAAGAAGATGGACTGGAGCCTGAAAAACTGGCGCAGGCGGCGTGCCCTGCGGCATGCGGCGCTGCCGGATGCGGCATGGTGCACCGCCGTTTCCGGCCTGCCCGTATTGCGCGGACTATCGGAGGCAGAACTGGAGCGGCTGCGCAAACTGGCCACCCTGTTCCTAAATGAGAAGCAGGTGGTTGCGGCCGGCGGGTTTGCACTGGACGACGACACGCGCATCAGGATCGCTGCCCAGGCCTGCCTGCCTATCCTCAATCTCGGGCTGGATTATTATGCGGGCTGGGTGTCGGTGATCGTCTACCCCGGTGAGTTCGTGCCGGAGCATGAATTCATGGACGAGGACGGTGTGGTGCATGTCGTGCGCGACGCGATGATGGGTGAATCCTGGGAGCGCGGGCCGGTGGTGCTGTCCGGCGCGGATGCGGTACGCTGCGGCGAACAGGACGGCGTCAACGTGGTAATCCACGAGTTCGCCCACAAGCTGGACATGCTGAACGGCGCGATGAACGGTTACCCGCCGCTGCACCGGGGGATGTCCTCAGAGCAATGGGCGCAAGCCTTCAGCGCGGCCTACGCCGACTTCTGCGCCAAGGCGGAAAGGGACCAGGAAATGGCGATTGACCCTTACGGAACCGAAAGCCCGGCCGAATTTTTTGCCGTGACCAGTGAGGCATTTTTCGAAACGCCCCATGTCCTGCAACGGGAATATCCGGACGTGTACCGGCAACTGGCGGCCTTTTACCTCCAGGA
>CAYNYH010000102.1:6840-8315 GCA_964401425.1 uncultured Gallionella sp.
CATCCTGGGCATCCTGGCCGCAATCTATGCCGGGCTCATGCTGGTACTGTATTTTTTCCAGGCGCGCCTGGTGTTCTACCCGGAAACCGGGCGCGAGATCATCGCCACTCCCGGCGAGGCCGGCCTGCCGTATGAAAACATCCGGCTGACCACCGGCGACGGCCTCAGCCTGCACGGCTGGTTTATCCCGGCTGCGCAACCGCGCGGCACGGTGCTGTTCCTGCACGGCAACGCGGGCAACATTTCCCACCGCATCGACTCGTTGCAGATGTTCCATCGCCTGGGTTACAACACGCTGATCTTCGATTACCGCGGCTACGGCGACAGCGGCGGCACCCCTTCCGAGGAGGGCACCTACCGGGATGCCGAGGCCGCCTGGCGCTACCTGACCGAGCAGCGGCACATCCCCTCCTGCCGCATCGTGCTGTTCGGCGAATCGCTCGGCGGCGCAGTCGGCGCCTGGCTGGCCGCGCGGCAGAAACCGGCGGCGCTGGTGATCGCCTCCGGCTTCACTTCCGTGCCCGGCCTGGCGCGGCACTTCTATCCCTATCTGCCGGTGCGGTGGCTGGCACGCATCCGCTACGATACCGAGGAAAACCTGCGGGCCGTCGCCGCACCGGTGCTGATCGCCCACAGCCCGGAAGACGAAATCATCCCCTTCGAGCACGGGCGCACACTTTATGAAGCGGCCCACCCGCCCAGGCAATTCCTCGAACTGGCCGGCGGGCACAACGACGGCTTCATTTTCATGCGTGACGCCTGGGTCAAGGCGCTGGGGGATTTCCTCGATGAACATGCCGGTGCGGCCTGTATCCGCCCAAGCGAGACCAAATAGGTTCCGCCATTTGATGCCGCCCCCCTAATCCGCTATAATGCGCACCAATTCAAAGCGGGATGAACGCACGGTTCGTCCCGCTTCTTTATGTAAACCGCTTTGGGAGCATCCGGTGCCGCAAACAAGTCCTGCCATTCTAGTTTTATCCGATGGGACAGTGTTTCGCGGAACAGCCATCGGTGCCTCCGGCAGCAGCACCGGCGAAGTGGTATTCAATACCTCGATGACCGGCTACCAGGAAATCCTCACCGACCCCTCCTACTGCAAGCAGATCGTCACGCTGACCTATCCGCACATCGGCAATGTCGGGGTGAATACCGAGGACGTGGAATCGCGCCAGGTATTCGCCAGCGGGCTGGTGATCCGCGATCTTTCGCTGACGGTGAGCAACTGGCGCAACACGCAGTCGCTGCCGGACTACCTCAAGGCCAACAACGTGGTGGCGATCGCCGGGATCGACACGCGCAAGCTGACGCGCATCCTGCGCGAGAAGGGTGCGCAGAACGGCTGTATCGCCACCGGCGACGACACGGAAGCAGCGCTGAAAGCGGCGCGCGGCTTTGCCGGCTTGGCCGGAATGGACCTGGCCAAGGATGTTTCATGTGCCGAACCCTACTCGTGGACGCAGCGCGAATGGGAG
>CAYNYH010000103.1:0-8275 GCA_964401425.1 uncultured Gallionella sp.
TGTTGTTCAGAACCGCAAACCTATCACAGCTCGGTGAATTTGACGAAATTATCGACGTGCGCACCCCGGCGGAATTCGCCGAGGATCACATTCCCGGCGCAGTCAACTGCCCGGTGTTGTCCGACGAGGAGCGCATCGCCGTCGGCACGCTGTACAAGCAGGTGTCGCCGTTCGAGGCGCGCAAGGTCGGCGCCGCGCTGGTCGCGAAGAACATCGCGCATCATCTGCAGACGCGCTTCCACGACCGCCCCAAGTCGTGGCGCCCGCTGGTCTATTGCTGGCGTGGCGGGCAGCGCAGCGGCGCGATGTGCATCATCCTCGCGCAGGTCGGCTGGGCGGCGCGCAAGCTGGAAGGCGGCTACAAGACTTACCGGCGCGACGTGCTGGACAAGCTGGCGGCCCTGCCGCAGAACTTTTCGCTGCGCGTGATCTGCGGCCCGACCGGCTCGGGCAAGAGCCGCTTGCTCGCTGCCCTCACGGAAACCGGCCATCAGGTGCTCGACCTGGAAGCGCTGGCGCAGCACCGCGGCTCGGTGCTGGGCAGGCTGCCGGAACAGCCGCAGCCCTCCCAGAAATGGTTCGACAGCACGCTGCTGCAAGCCCTGCAGAAACTCGACCCGGCGCGCCCGGTGTACGTGGAGGCGGAGAGCAACAAGATCGGCACCATCACCCTGCCCGACGCGCTGACCGGCGCGATGCACGCCGGAGAGTGCCTGCTGCTGGAGACGCCGCTCGAAGTGCGCGTCGCCGGGCTGCTGGAAGACTACCGCCATTACCTCGCCGACCCCGAATCGCTGATTGCGCACCTGCAGGCGCTGCACCGCTTCCACGGCGGCAAACAGCTGGAGCACTGGACCTCATTGATTAATGCCGGCGACTTCGCCGCGCTGGTGGCGGAACTGCTGACCCTGCACTACGACCCGAGCTATTTCCGCGCGACCTCCAGCCATTACGCGAATCTCGGCCAGGCGCGGCGCGTCCCGCTGGTCGATCTGTCACCGGAGGCGCTGAGGGAAGTTGCCGCAACGATGGCCATTACGCGCAACGCTTCGAAGTCTTGAGTCCCTTGAGGAAGGCGCGGCGAACCGTGCCAGCCACGATAGCCGACGCCACCTCTCTTGAATGGCGCTCGGCGCCGCTAAGCTTGCGCAGCCACCCCCGGAAGGGCAGGATGCCCCCTGCCGTGTCCTGTAGCGCGCCGACCGCGGCGTTCTTCGCCTCATTGGTTCCCTGATCGACCAGACCGATATCTGTACTGGCGGCAGGCGCATCGACATCGGCCCCCAGCACAGTATCGAGCTCTCCTATTTTGGCGACCAGATCCGTGCAGGTCGCTTCCGCCGGGACGGCGTAAGGCTGTTTCTGCGCATCAAGAAGCACCGGCGGTATTTCCGCCTGGATCAGGTTCAGGTCGCTCAACGGCGAAGTGATCGCATCGGCCACAAGCGCCTGATCGTTCGAGGCGCACGCCGACAGCATGAGCGCCAGACCCACCATCATGGAGCAATAGAACGAGTGTCTCATGGCAAGGCAGTTTACTCTTTCATTGAAAGCCTGTTTTCGTGATGTGTGCAGAGGCTGCCAGTGCCAGACCTACCGCTTGACCGGCCTCACCTTCCCTGCCGCGAGTTTCCGGTGCCTTAACGAAAAGCGCCTGCCCGGCGCTTTGACCCGGCAAAACCTCATTACGGAGAGTTGCACTTTCCGATTCGATAATAGGTAATAGACCCTATATAAATGCCCCGATGTTCGGACTAGACTTAGCCTACATTCACCCACATCCCAAGGAGGCTATCATGTCAAACCAAGTGCAAGTCACGATTGACCGGGACGTCTACGATCGCCTGATGTTGCTCGAGGTACCGCCGATAGACGATATCAACGGCGCCATCAAGTCACTGCTGGAATACGAGGGGCATCCCAGTCCGGCCGTCATGGCGGCAGGCATAGCGGGGCACCATTTCAGCATGTCGGAGGAAATGGAACGCACCAAGGCGGGCGTCTATGACTGCGGCGGAGCTACGTAGTGCAATAAGCGTAGCCATTGCACCAGACAGTCGCCACATGCGGCGTAATGCTCGTTGGGTATTGCGCCGCACCACACCTACGGCTTAACCGGCCTCACCTTCCCTGCCGCAAGCTTCGCGCGCTCCCGTGCCTCGCCGGTATCCCTGCCGTTCGCCAATGCCACACCCATGCGGCGGCGCGTGAAGGATTCCGGTTTGCCGAACAAACGGATATCCGACTGCGGCACGCGCAGCGCCTCCTCCACGCCGGCGAAGGCGATGCCCTTTTCTTCCAG
The DNA here is from genome assembly GCA_964401425.1 of uncultured Gallionella sp. GTDB lineage: Bacteria > Pseudomonadota > Gammaproteobacteria > Burkholderiales > Gallionellaceae > Gallionella. The sequence continues at coordinate 2,303 of CAYNYH010000103.1, forward strand.
CTGGCCGTAGATCACCGCAGAAGCGCCGGGCGCCTTGAGGCTCACGTCCACCGGCAAGCCGAGGATGGCGCGCGCGTGCAGTTCGAACTCGCTGAAGCGCTGGCTGCACATCGTGACCATGCCGGTGTCGTGCGGGCGCGGGCTGACTTCGCTGAACCAGACTTCATCGCCCTTGATGAATAGTTCCACGCCGAAAATGCCGAGGCCACCGAGGTCGTCGGTGACTTTTTTCGCGATGTCGCGCGCGCGTTGCAGGGCGAGCGGCGACATGGCTTGCGGCTGCCAGCTTTCGACGTAATCGCCGTGCACCTGCAAATGCCCGATGGGCTCGCAGAAGTGCGTCTCGACTTGGCCATCCACACCCATCGCGCGCACGGTGAGCTGGGTGATCTCGTAGTCGAAATCGATCATGCCCTCGACGATGACGCGATCCTGCGTGACGCGCGAACCGGTTGCGGCATAGTCCCATGCGGCCTCGATATCCGCCGCGCTGTCCACTTTCGACTGTCCCTTGCCGGAGGACGACATCAGCGGCTTGACGAAGCAGGGGTAGCCGATCGCCTCGATCGCGGCGCGCATTTCTTCCAGGCTGTTGGCGAAGCGGTACGGCGAAACCGGCAGCCCGAGCGTCTCGGCGACCAGGCGGCGGATGCCTTCGCGGTTCATGGTGAGCCGCGCGGCGCGAGCGGTCGGGATGACGCGCGCCAGTCCTTCCTTTTCGATTTCGACCAGCGTGTCGGTGGCAATCGCCTCGATCTCCGGCACGACGAGGTGCGGCTTCTCCTGCTCGATGAGCGCACGCAGCTGCGCCCCGTCCATCATGTTGATGACACGCGCATGGTGCGCCACCTGCTGCCCGGGCGAGTCGGCGTAGCGGTCCACGGCGATGGTTTCCACGCCGAGGCGTTGCAATGCGATGATGACCTCCTTACCGAGCTCCCCGCTGCCGAGCAGCATGACGCGGATGGCGGAAGGAGTGAGCGGGGTGCCGATGATGAGCGGTCTGGTTGGGGTAGTCATGCTGTCCGGGTCGAGGTGTTTGAAATGCGCAAAATTATACACATGGGAGTAAGATAGCCACGGCGGGCTTGTTTTATTTTTCCTAGAAGCTGTTTAAAAATTTGCGAGGAGGGATGGATGCAAGGCGCACGGAGCTTTGCATGGCCATTCGACTAGGCTGACAAAATACGCCAGCCAAGTCGCTGGTCAACGCAGCAACCGGAATGTACAAATAGTACATGAGGATTGCGAGTACCGCGCAACGCCGCAGACGCCCTCCGCAGCGATTTTTAGGCAGCTTCTCAACCATAAGGAGCGAATCATGACGAATATCGTGCAATTATTGGGTGATGAAGCCGAGCAGTTGCTGGGCTATCGCTGCACCGGCATCAAGAAGGAATCGCTGCACCTGCCGGGGCCGGATTACGTGGATCGCGTGGTGGCGATGAAGGACCGCAAGCCCGGCGTGCTGCGCAGCCTGCAAGCGCTCTACGGCACGGGCCGGCTCGCAAACACCGGTTACCTCTCGCTGCTGCCGGTGGACCAGGGAGTGGAGCATTCCGGCGGCGCGTCGTTCGCGCCCAACCCCATCTATTTCGACCCCGAGAACATCGTCAAACTCGCCATCGAGGGCGGCTGCAACGGCGTGGCCTCGACGCTCGGGGTGCTCTCCTCGGTCGCGCGCAAGTACGCGCACAAGATTCCGTTCATCGTGAAGATCAACCACAACGAACTGCTCACCTACCCCAACGAATTCGACCAGACCCTGTTCGCCAGCGTGGAGCAGGCCTTCGACATGGGTGCGGTGGCGGTGGGCGCGACGATATTTTACGGCTCGCCGGAATCGCGCCGCCAGATACAGGAAATCTCCGAGGCCTTCGAGCGCGCGCACGAGCTCGGCATGGCGACCATCCTGTGGGCCTATTTGCGCAACCCGGCCTTCAAGACCGCGGACAAGGACTACCATGTCGCCGCCGACCTCACCGGCCAGGCCAACCACCTCGGCGTGACGATCAACGCCGACATCATCAAGCAGAAGATGGCCGAGAACAACGGCGGCTACAACGCGGTCAAGTTCGGCAAGACCAGCCCGAAGGTCTACAGCGAACTCACCACCGACCACCCCATCGACCTCGTGCGCTACCAGGTGGCGAACTGCTACATGGGGCGCGCGGGCCTGATCAACTCCGGCGGCGAATCGGGCAAGAACGACCTGCAGCAGGCAGTGCGCACCGCGGTGATCAACAAGCGCGCAGGCGGCATGGGTCTGATCTCCGGGCGCAAGGCGTTCCAGAAGCCGATGCAGGACGGCGTGACATTGTTGAATGCGATTCAGGATGTGTATGCGTCAAAAGAGGTGACGGTGGCATAACAGGGTGTGAAAAACTACTGCGGCGGCCATCTGCTGTGTTGTGCGGTGCTCACACCCTCGTCTATCCATTCGATATGCCTCGGCTGTTGCGCTCCGTGCGCCTTGCATATGACCGTCCTCGCTACGTTTTTCATCACCCTGTAATTCATTACGGAGGCTAGTCCATGAAAAAGAACATTGCAGTTGCAGTCGTTGCTGTAGTTGTCATTGTCGGCGGCATCGCCGCCTATTTCCTCTTCAAACCCGCCCCGCCTCCGCCCCCGCCAGTGCAGGTGCAGGCACCGCCGCCCCCGCCGCCACCTCCGCCGGTGGTGCGCCAGGTGATCGAGGCTCCCCCCGCACCGCCCCCGCTGCCGGCGCTGGGCGAGAGCGATAAATTCATGCTCGATGCGCTGGCCGGGCTGGTCGGCAACAAGTCGCTGATGAAGGTCTTCCGCACCGACCGGCTCATCCGCAACATCGTCGCCACCATCGACAACCTGCCGCAGAGGCGCGCGCCGATGAGCGCGATGCCCATCGAACGCGCGGAAGGCTGGCTCGTCACCGAAGGCAAGGAAAACGGCCTGACCATCAGCCCGAAAAACGCGGCGCGCTACGCGCCCTACATGAAATTCGCCGAGGCGGTCGACGCGAAGAAGCTGGTCGGGCTGTATGTGCGCCTCTACCCGCTGTTCCAGGAGGCCTACGAGGAACTGGGCTACCCGAAGAAATACTTCAACGACCGCCTGATCGTGGCGCTCGACGACCTCTTGGCCGCGCCAAACATCAAGGAGCCGGTCGCGCTGATCCAGCCCAGCGTGTACTACAAATATGCCGACCCTGACCTCGAAGCGCGCTCCATCGGCCAGCGCATCCTGATGCGCATCGGCAGCAGGAACGAAGCGATCATGAAGGCCAAGCTGCGCGAGATCAGGGAGGAGCTGAAGCTACATATGCGGGAGATCAAGGTGGAAAGCGCGAAGTAAGCAGTTGCGCGTTTAGGATGCCTTTAATATTAAGAAAGTCATAATGACATATATTGAAGTGCTCGATACAGCGGTGAAGATTGGACTCGGTGCAGCAATCTCTGGCATTGCAACGTATCTAGCTACCAGACTCAAAGGTAAGCAAGACTCAAAGAATGAGTTTGAAAAATACAAGCGATCCATGCTGGAGCGGATCTCGCTTGGATTTGAGGAGTCGATTAGCACCCTTACCCGAGTGGTCTTACTGCTGTCCGAGGCAAGTTCTGCACCTAAAGACGCTGTGCACGCAAGCCTCATCGAAGCTTCCGACCTTCGTATGAAATGGTATGAACAAATTAACGGAACCGAAGCACTCGCAACGCTCGTTGGAAGTAGCTTACTAATGGAGAAGCTCAGCAGCTATAGCGATCTCGCGGCACGGATGTTGGCGGAGTTAGCCACACCAGATTGGGATTCATTGAATGAGCAGGTTGAACGTATCAACTCAACACGCGATGAAGTCAGGGCTGCCATCCGCAGCGCCTTTGCTGAATGTGCGTTTTAGCCCTTCGCCCGAGGCGATGTCCCTCGGCCATCCGCAGGTATAATCAAGCTTGTAAATAATCCATACCGCGCTGCCGCAACCGGAAACCATGCAAGTCGATGCCGAAAAGGCCATAAAGGAACTCGTAGCCAAGGGCATCAAGCTTCCGCCGCAACCCAAGGTGCTGCTCGAACTGCAGAAGAGACTCGCCTCGGACAACTACAGCATGGGCGATCTGGCCCGCATCATTTCCAGCGACCCGGGCATCTCCGCCATGCTGTTCAAGGCGGCGCGCTCGCCGGCATTCAGCAACGGCAAGAAATTTGATTCGATCGAGCAGGTGCTGATGACGATCGGCATCAAGCAGACCTGCAACCTGGTGCAGGCCGTCGCGCTTTCCACCAGCATTTCCAGCGCGACGCGCAAATCCTTCGACATCTTCTGGACGCGCTCGCAGGAAGTGGCGCAAATTGCGGCGCTGATTGCGGCGGACCGCGTCTCGGTGTGCAACATCTTCCCCGAGCAGGCTTACATGGCGGGGATTTTCCACGAATGCGGCGTGCCGGTGCTGATGCAGCGTTTTCCCGATTACTGCGGGAAGTTGCGCCTGGACACGGCCACTTGCTGGCCGAGCCTCGCCGAGGAAGATGCGCTTTTCAATGTTGACCATTGCAGCATCGGCTATCTGGTGGCGCACCATTGGAAGCTGCCGGACTTCATTTGCAAGGCCATCCTGTATCACCACGACATGCCGCATGAGGAGCTCGGTGCGGTGCGGACCCTGGTGGCGATATTGCAGTTGGCGATCCACTTCTACCACCGCATCGGCCGCACCGACCATCAGTTCTGGTGGAAAATACGCGGGGAGGTGCTGGCGGAACTCGGCATCCCCCCGGATAGTGAGCAGGCATACTACGAGGAAATCACCGAGCAATTCCTGGCCTGAGCACCTGTTTCATTCCAGCCATCTTTCAAGGCATCAATAGCCGCGCAATACCCCTACTTCGATTCTGCGCACAGCCTCCCCGACAGCAGGCTGGCCGATACGATGAGCGCCGCGCCGATCCAGTCACGCAGCCGCATCGCCTCGTCAGCGAGGAAATAGGAGGCGACGGCGGCGATCACCAGTTCGGAGAGGAACAGGACGACCGCGCGATTGGCCGGCATGTGGGTGATGCCGTACTGCACGTTGAAGCTGACGGCGCATAGCGCGACACCGAGCAGAGCGAGCAGCAGCCAGCCCTGCGCATCGATCGCCAGCAACTGGTCCGGCAGGCCGCCCTGCCACCACAGCAGCGGCGCGGTCAGCAGCGCCGTGCCGAACCACACGGTACAGGACTTGGCCTCGACACTCAGGTGCACGGCGCGCCGCGACACCACATTGGACAGCGCAAAGGCCATGCCCGCCGAGAGGCCGAGCCATTCGGCAAGATTGGCCGGCAGCGGCAGGCCGAGTTGCGGCTCCCACAGCATGATGAAGGCGCCGCCGAGGGACAGCGCGACAATGAGATAGCCGTAGTGGTTGAGCCGCTCGCCGAGCAGCCAGTAGGAAAGCAGGACCGTCCAGAGCGGCGCGAGATAGAACAGCAGCAGCACGCGCATCACCTCGCCGTGCAGCACCGCCAGCACGTATCCGAGATTCGTCCAGCCCACACTCAGCAGCAGGGCCACCGCCCACCAGCCGGCGCGCGGAAGCTCACGCCATGCGCGCCGCAGCATGAACGCACCGCACAGCATCGCCAGCAGGTAGGTGAGCAGCGTGGCCAGCGCGCCGGACACGCCGGCCCCCTCCAGCACGCGGTAGGGATACCAGACCAGCCCCCACACCAGCGAGCCGCTCAACACTCCGGCAACCGGCAGCAGATTTTGTTTTGATGGCACTCGTTACGCCTTTATAATCCGTGGAATTTGGAAAACCCCATCAGCCACGGATGAACACGGATATCCACGGATAAAACAACAGGATGGAAGCAGTTATCCGTGTCTATCTGTGTAAATCCGTGGCTAAAAAAATATGAATCCCGACTTGAACCGACTGCAACCCTATCCGTTCCAGAAGCTCGCCGCGCTGTTTCGCGAGGTCACGCCGAACCCGGACTATCGCCCGATCAGCC
>CAYNYH010000104.1:0-8103 GCA_964401425.1 uncultured Gallionella sp.
AGACCGGCACGCTGACGCAGAACCGCATGAGCATCCGGCAGGTGTTCTATTCCGGCATGTTGCTGGAATCCAAAGACCAGAAAAGCGAGGCATCCACCCCGTTCGCCCTGAGCCTGTCGAAGGGTGAACGGGCCACTTCGTCTGACTCAGGGCAGGCTTCGACAGGCTCAGCCCGAACGGTATCCAATTTTTTTCCGGACGAATTGAAGGGTGCCGCCGAGCCGCTGTTCGCGATCATGCGCCATTGCCACAACCTGCGCCGCGTCGAACAGAACGGCAGGACGGTATGGCAGGGCGACCCGATGGAAGTCGCGCTGCTGCAAGGCGTGCCTGCGAATGGTGTGACCTTCCCGCGCCTCGGTGAAATCCCGTTCGACACCGAGCGCAAGCGCATGTCGGTGATCTGCGACACGCCGCAGGGGCGCATGCTGTACTGCAAGGGAGCGCCGGAGAGCGTGCTGCCGCTGTGTGATTCGATCCTGCTGCAAGGCAAGCCCCATCCGCTGGACGAAGCCCGCCGCGCCGAGCTGCTGGCGCGGCAGGAGCAGATGGCCGAACAGGGCCTGCGCGTGATCGCGCTCGCCTGCCGTAGCCTGCCAAATCATGTTTCACAGCAAGAGGCCGAACTGGTGTTTGCCGGGCTGATCGGCCTGGTCGACCCGCCGCGCGAGGGTGTTCCCGAGGCGATCCGCACCTGCCATGCAGCCGGCATCCGCGTGATCATGATCACCGGCGATCATCCCGAGACCGCGAGCGCGCTGGCGCGCGAGATCGGCTTGGCGCAAAACCCGGTTGCGGTGACCGGCGACCGGCTGCGCCACATGTCGGAAACCGACCTGCAACTGCTGCTCGACGAGCCGGGAGTGCTGTTCGCGCGCACCGGTGCCGACCAGAAGATGCGCATCGTGCAGGCGCTGCAGCGCAAGGGCGAGATCGTCGCGGTGACCGGCGACGGGGTGAACGATGCGCCGGCGCTGAAGTGCGCCGACGTGGGCATCGCGATGGGCGTCTCCGGCACCGATGTCGCGAAGGAATCGGCCGACATCATCCTGCTCGACGACCACTTCGCCACCATCGTCGCCGCGATCGAGGAAGGGCGCGCGGTATTCAGCAACCTGCGCAAGTTCCTCACCTATATCCTCACGTCGAACATTCCCGAAATTGTGCCGTATCTCGCCTTCGTGCTGTTCAGGATTCCGCTGCCGCTGACCATCATCCAGATCCTCGCGGTCGACCTCGGCACCGACATGCTGCCCGCACTCGCACTCGGTGCGGAAAAGCCCGGACCGGACACCATGCAGCGCCCGCCGCGCCCGCGCAGCGAACGGCTGCTCGACTGGAATACGCTGCTGCGCGCTTACCTGTTCCTCGGCCCGCTGGAGGCGGTCGCGGGCATGGCGGCGTTCTTCTTCGTGCTGCACGGCGGCGGCTGGCAATACGGAACCATGCCGGGTTTTCACGATAACCTGTACCTGCAGGCCACCACGGCCTGCCTCTCGGCGATCATCGCGATGCAGGTGGTCAACGTGTTCCTGTGCCGCCATCCGGCGCTGTCCGTCTTCGGCCGCGGCCACCGCCGCAATCGCCTCATCTGGTACGGGATAGCCTTCGAGCTGCTGCTGTTGCTGCTGATCGATTACACGCCGTGGGGCAACGCGCTGTTCGGCACCGCGCCGCTGGGCGTCGAGGTGTGGCTGTTCATCGTCCCGTTCGGCATCGGCATGCTGCTGCTGGAGGAGTTGCGCAAGGCGGTGGTGCGCAGGCGAATGCGCAGGTTGGGTTAGCCGTCAATGTAGCGTGCGCACAGCGCACGCTACGCAGGCTGACGATGCTGCCCATCCTTCTTCTTCAAGGGGAGGGCCAGGGTAGGGATGGGTTTGGATCAGTGGCTACTTGCCCAGCGCGTTGGCGATGTCGCGGCGGTGCTCTTCTTCCTGGATCAGGATGTCTTCCAGCACGCGCCGCAGGCCGTATTCCTTGAGCGCCTCGGCCTGGCCGATGCGTTCCTTGTAGCGCTTGATGGCGTACTCCTCGCCCGCGAGGTCCTGCTTGAGCATCTGCACGCTGTTCTTGGAGATTTCGCGCTTCTCCACGTCCACCGTGGGCACGCCGCCGAGGGTGTCGATCTGGTCGGAGAGCAGGACGGCATGCGCCATCTCCTGCTGCGCGTGGATCAGCAACTCCTTCTGGATGGAATCGTATTGCGCGCCGTTGATCGCGGAGGCGTGCTGCGTGTACTGGATGGCCGCCGCATATTCCCATTCCAGATCCTTGTTGAGTTCGGCCAACAGCTTCTTCATGGTGATCTTCATCGGGAGTCTCCTGTCGTTTGGCGAAATGGTCGGTTTGCAACAATGGCGACCCCATCTTATCAACTTGCTGCCACGCGCGCCACCGCAGCCGGGCCACACAGCCCCTCTCCACTCGTGGGAGAGGGGTTGGGGAGAGGGGGCGAATCGGTTAAGCTACGTCCCTTCCGTAAACACTTTACCAGCAAAGCAAAATGGCCCAATATGTAATGTCGATGCTCCGCGTGAGCAAAATCGTCCCGCCCAAGCGTCAGATCATCAAGGACATCTCCCTCAGCTTCTTCCCCGGCGCGAAGATCGGCCTGCTCGGCCTGAACGGTTCGGGCAAATCCACCGTGCTGCGCATCATGGCGGACGTGGACAAGGAATACGACGGCGAGGTGCAGCGCGAGCCGAACATCCGCATCGGCTACCTGCCGCAGGAGCCGCAGCTCGATCCCGAATGGACCGTGCGCCAGGAAGTGGAAGCCGCGCTGGGCGAAGTGATGCAGGCGCAGAAGAAGCTCGACGAGGTGTATGCCGCCTATGCCGACGAGAATGCCGACTTCGACAAGCTCGCCGCCGAGCAGGCGCGCCTCGAAAACATCATCGCCGCGGGCGGCGCAGATGCCTCGCACCAGATGGAGATCGCCGCCGATGCACTGCGCCTGCCGGACTGGGACGCGGTGATCAAGAACCTCTCCGGCGGCGAGAAGCGCCGCGTGGCGCTGTGCAAGCTGCTGCTGGAAAAGCCCGACATGCTGCTGCTCGACGAACCGACCAACCACCTCGACGCCGAATCGGTGGAGTGGCTGGAGCAATTCCTGGTGCGCTTCCCCGGCACCGTGGTCGCCGTGACCCACGACCGCTACTTCCTCGACAACGCCGCCGAATGGATCCTCGAACTCGACCGCGGCCACGGCATCCCGTGGAAGGGCAACTACTCGAGCTGGCTGGAGCAGAAGGAGGCGCGCCTCGAGCAGGAGAACAAGCAGATCGACGCGCACATGAAGTCGATGAAGCAGGAGCTGGAATGGGTGCGCCAGAACCCCAAGGCGCGCCAGGCCAAGTCCAAGGCGCGCCTGAACCGCTTCGAGGAACTCTCAAACGTTGATTACCAGAAGCGCAACGAGACGCAGGAAATCTTCATCCCGGTCGGCGAGCGGCTCGGCAACGAGGTCATCGAGTTCGAGGGCGTGAGCAAAGCCTACGGCGACCGCCTGCTGATCGACAACTTCAGCTTCAAGGTGCCCGCGGGCGCGATCGTCGGCATCATCGGCCCGAACGGCGCGGGCAAATCGACCATGTTCCGCATGATCACCGGCAAGGAACAGCCGGACAGCGGCACGGTGAAGATCGGCAGCACCGTCAAGATCGCCTTCGTCGACCAGTCGCGCGAAGGGTTGGATAACGGCAAGACCGTGTTCGATGCGATCTCCGGCGGCAACGAAATTCTGACAGTCGGCAAATACGAGACCCCGGCGCGCGCCTACATCGGCCGCTTCAACTTCAAGGGCGCGGATCAGGGCAAGATCGTCGGCCAGCTCTCCGGCGGCGAGCGCGGACGCCTGCACCTCGCGCAGACGCTGATCTCCGGCGGCAACGTGCTGCTGCTCGACGAACCCTCCAACGACCTCGACGTGGAAACCCTGCGCGCGCTGGAAGACGCGCTGCTGGAATTCGCCGGTTGCGTGATGGTCATCTCCCATGACCGCTGGTTCCTCGACCGCATCGCGACCCACATCCTCGCGGCGGAAGGCGATTCCAAGTGGACGTTCTTCGACGGCAACTACCAGGAATACGAGGCGGACAAGAAGAAGCGGCTGGGCGAAGAGGGCGCTAAGCCTAAGCGGATTCGGTATAAGCCGATTAGTCGCTAGAGCAACACAAAAACCGTTCGCCCTGATAACCAATCACTTGGCAGCTTGCTGCCTTAGTGAGATGGCTAGTTGTTTCATCAGCCTGTCGAAGGGCGTTTGCTCACGGCCCCGCTTCTCTCTAAAATGCCCTTGTTCGCGAAGGAGGTTGATCATGCAAGCAGTCGAATTTGTCACCAGGGCACACGATGGCGTAGTGGACTTGCCGCGTGAGTTCCAGGATTGGAACGGCAAGCCTGTGCGCGTCATCCTGCTGGAAGAAACCACCGGGCCGCAAAGCATCAGCCAAGACACGGCAGCGAATGTGTGGGCAAAAACAGCCGGAACCTGGCAAGGAGAGCATTTGGTTCGAGAACCGCAGGGCGAGTATGAGAAACGGCGGGAGTTGGAATAATGCTGTGCCTGCCGGATACAAATGTCTGGATTCAGCATCTCAATCCGGCCCCCTCCATCGCCAAGGCAAAACTTTCCTCGCATTCGCCAGCGCAAATTGTGTTGTGCGATGTAGTCAAGGCTGAGCTGTATTACGGCGCATACAAAAGCGCGAGACGCGAAGCCAATCTTGCTGTTCTGGCTACCCTGTTTGCCGGTTTCGGCAGTTTGCCATTTGATGGCGAAGCCGCGCGCATATCCGGCGAAATCCGCGCCGACCTTGCACGAAAAGGTACCCCCATCGGTCCTTACGATTTGCAGATCGCAGCTATCGCGCTAGCTCATGGATGCACTCTGGTAACGCATAACACCGGCGAATTCTCGCGCATTGCAGGCTTGAAGCTGGAAGACTGGGAGGTTGCGTGAGCATGCCTGCTTATTGGAGAGGGACCGAAGTCAGTGCCGTCGGCGATTACGCCGTCCGTGTGCGCTTCATGGATGGCCTAGAAGGCGTCGCGCGTTTCCTGCCGGGATTCTTTCGTGGGGTGTTTGCTCACGGCCTCGCTTCTCTCTAGAATACCTCCATTCAAAACGGAGATTGACCATGCAAGCAATCGAATTTGTCAGCAAGGCTCATGACGGAGTGGTGGACTTGCCCAGCGAGTATCAAGGCTGGAACGGCAAGAACGTACGGGTAATCTTGCTGGAGGCTGTCAACGAAGCAGCCAAACGCAAGGCCTTGTTCAACGCCGCGACCATCTCCACACGCGGCTACCGCTTCAATCGCGATGCCGCCAATGAGCGGTAAGACTTTCCTCGACACCAATATCGTGGTGTATCTCTATTCCGGCGACGAGCCGGAAAAGCGAGCCGCAGCGCTCGCACTCATCGAACAAAACAATTCCATAGTCAGCACGCAAGTCCTGAGCGAACTTGCCAATACATTGAGCCGCAAGTTCGGTTTGTCTTATGACGTGGTAGCGCAAGCGGTTGCGGAAGTCCGCGATGCCTGCACGGTCGTGCCTGTTATGCCGGATACCATCGCGCAAGCTTTAGTGCTGGCACAAAAATATCGATACTCCTATTACGACAGTTTGATTCTGGCCGCAGCATTGTCTGCTGGTTGCGAAACACTCACCACAGAAGATATGAAGCATGGCCAAAGCATTGATGGCGCTCTGACAATTCACAATCCGTTTACAAAATGATTGCGATGCTGACCCCAATAATTGAATTGCTCGAAGACTGGAATTTGTGTGAAGCCAAGCAACAACTCAAACCTATTGCACCATTGGAGTAAGAAATGTCTGCCTATTGGAGAGTAACCGAAGTCAGCGTCGTCGGTGATTACGCCGTCCGTGTGCGCTTCATGGATGGCCTCGAAGGCATCGTGCGCTTCCTACCTGGATTTTTTCGTGGCGTGTTTGCGCACCTGAGCGACCCGGCGAAGTTCCGGCAAGTCACCGTGGTTGGTGGCGCCGTAACCTGGCCAGGGGAGCTTGACCTCGCGCCCGATGCCATGCATGAAGAAATCAAGCAGCGCGGTGGCGAGTGGGTGGTGGATAAGTGAGCGGCGGAAACAGTGGTCTGTCCCTGATTATTCATAATTTGTGATTTTCCTGTTCTGGAGAGCGCTATGGCCGTGGATCGAGTAAATATTGATGCATTGATTCCCAGAGAAGATTTTTTAGCATCTGAAGGCGCAGATGCTGGCGCATCTGGTAAAGCATCGGCCAGTAGAACTGATCTTTTAAAAGGTGAAAGTTTTTATCTCACACTCCGAAAACCGGACTTTCAGCGCGAAACGGCAGCATGGACGCCAGAGTCTGTTCGAGATTTCATTAAAGCATTTATTGAGGGCGATTTAATACCGTCTGTTATTTGTTGGCAGTCACCAGCAAGACTAAGTTTTGTAATTGATGGTGCACACAGGCTTAGTGCGATCATTGCATGGCTTCTTGACGACTATGGTGATGGAGAGGAATCAATTAAGTTCTATAACAACAACATACCAGACGAACAACGCAGAATCGCAAAGAAAACTAAAGAACTGATCGATAGCACAATAGGGTCATATAAAGATTTTAAGGCCGAGACTGCCAACCCTGGCTCTAACCCAAAATTAACAACAAATGCCAGAGCGCTAGCGCACAGCAATATCCCGCTTCTTTGGGTAAAAGGTCAGGATTCCACAAAAGCAGAACGAGCATTCCTGACAATCAATCAATCTGCGGTAACAATTGATCCAACAGAACTAAAAATTCTCAATGCTAGATTTCAACCAAACGCAATTGCCTCGCGCGCAATTGTGCGGAACGCGACTGGGCATAAATATTGGAAAGAGTTTGCCCTTGATGCACAGAAAGAAATCGAATCTATCGGAAAGGAGATTTACAAATCTCTCTATAGTCCTCCGCTTAATCCACCGATAAGAACGATTGAGTTACCTATCGCAGGTCATGGATATGGCTCGCAAACATTACCTCTAATATTTGACTTTGTGAATATAGCTAACGGAATTCCGGTAATTGATGCATCTAAAAACAAAAAGGAACTTCAACTTGTAAATCAAGAAAAGCCGAACGAATCAGCAACCGTGGCAGTCATGAAGAATGCCGACAAATTATCCCGTAGAATTACCGGTACTCATCCGTCATCACTTGGATTACACCCTGCAGTCTATTTTTATGCGGCCAATGGTCGTCATCAGCCAACTGCGGTATTGGCGATAGCTTCTCTGCTGATGGAACTCGAAGCTAAGGACGAGTTTTTGAAATTCACTTCCTTGCGCAATAGATTCGAGCAATTTTTGTTAGAACATAAGATGTATGTGAACCAAATCACTTTGAGATACGGGAGCATGTCAAAAGGTTACCGTCAATTAAAGGAATACTACCTGTATGTCTTGGAAAAGATTAGTGAAGGGAAGACAGCCAAAGAAATTGAAGACATATTGAAAGAACATGAGCGGTATCAAATATTGGTGAAAGAGAAACCAATTCTCACTAAGAAACCTAAAGCATTTTCACAAAATCTAAAACAAATCGCATACATAACAGAAGCATTAGAAAAATCATTTATATGTTCAGTATGCGGTGCGCGCATTGATACTAAATCTATGCATCTTGATCATGCGCAAGATAAAAGTGAGGGGGGACTTGGAGTATCTGAAAATGCAAGATGGCTACATCCATATTGCGATAGCACGTATAAATATGCTCCTTCTTAGGCCGGTACGAGCAAAAGGGAGCAGCATCGCATTAGTTCTTATACATCGCCCGCAGGGGCGTGTTCTTTTCTGCATTAAAGCAGGGAGCTCATGGGGTCAGCATCGCAATAGTTTTAAGAGCTAATGGGGTCAGCATCGCAATAAATTCCTGCCTGGGCCATCCCCTATCGAATTAAAGGGGTCAGCATCGCAATAGTCTTCACGTAGCCAAAGGTACCGGAGTCGAATTACGCCCCCTCAATCCACGAATGGAGCGATTCTTACCATGAAGAACAGTGAAAGAAAGTCTACGGGTTTTTCCCTGCTATTTGCTTTTGCTTTGACGCTTGTCGTTGCC